>NZ_JBICRM010000011.1:0-276912 GCF_043197025.1 Nonomuraea marmarensis | reverse complement strand
AGGCCGCGACCCGCGCACGGCGGCCCTCCCACGCCCAAAACCAGGCTGCCAACTGCGGGAACGGCCCTCATCGAGGAATTGGACCCCAAAATGATCAACAGAATTCACGCCGTGGATCCAGGCTTAGGTCGCGGGTCATCCAGTCGCTTCGCGCGGCAGTTCCTCTCGACTTCGCGTCGATCAGGGGGGTCAAGTCGCTGTCGCTGTCGCTGGACCAACTGCGTTCGGCGTTTTTGGTGCTGAGCAGTGCGATCAAAGCTCGGCAAGAAACTTCTCGGCGCGGCGGGCGAAGAGGTGAGACCCGCGTTCGTTCGACAGGTCGCGGGCCTTTTCGGCAGCGGCTCTTACGACTTCGGCGGGTTCGCTGCGGGTGTGGAGCAGGCGCGCCCGCAGCAGCAGGACAAGTCCTTCGGCATAGCGTTGACCGTAGGCCTCGAGGGCTTGGTCCGCTCGGTCGAGGGCGGTGCCCGCCTCGTCCGGCATCCCGGCGGCCAACCACATCTCGGCGATCAGCCCGTGGTGGTACGCGACGCCCCACCGCGGCGGGTCGACCAGCGTCCCGGCCAGGAGCTGTTCGGCCTCCGCCGCGATACCAGCCGGGTCATCGCCGACGAGGGCACGGGCCCAGTACCAGTTCAGCCGTATGTAGTGCTCCTGCTGGATGGCGGCGCGGCCAGTGCCCACGGCCATCCACCGCTCGATCGTGCGCATCACCCAGCCCGCGTCACCGGCCATCGAAGCGATGATCGTGGTGTAGTAGGCCCAGGTCGCGACCGCGTACGAGTCGTCGGGGCCGTTCCACTTGTCGATCATTGTCCTCGCCGTCTCGACGTCACCGTGCAGTGCCGTCACGACGGCCTGCCATCCGGGCCACTCACCCGAGACGTCACGCCGGATCGGGGTCTCGCTATGCGAGGAGACAACCCCGTCGAGAAGAGCGGGGTTGTTCTCACTGAAGCACCGGTATGCCTCGCCGATGTTGCCGATGTCCCATTGGTGCAGGCCCCAGGCTTGCCGGCCGTACACACGGACGACCGGCTCGGAGGACGCCTCCCCTTGCTCATACAGCCGGCGGACCAGACGAACGCGGTCCCACTCCAGGAAGGTGTAGGCCCCGAACAGGCGAGCGAAGAGGAGGCCGGCGGCCTCAACCTCCCGGCCGAGTTGGCGGGCCAGGTGTTCCGCACGCTCCAGCAGATCGAACGTTGTGCCGCCGAACCCGGCTTGCCGACGCGGGGCGATGGCGAGTAGTGAGAGGGCGGAGAGCTCGAGTTCCGGTAGCCCGGCGGTCCGCGCGATCTGGGCGGCCGATTGCAGGTGCCGATCGGCGGCGGCGAACGCGAGCTTGGTCGCCGCGCGACGACCGGCGCGCTTCAGCGCCTCCACGGTACGAACCGGGTCGGCGAGGGGGCCGGCGGCACACAGGTGGAAGGCGAGGCGTTCGGTGATGGACTCGTCGTCCGCTTGGCTTTCTTCCAGCGCGTCCGCGATACGCAGGTGCAGCCGGATGGCCCGCAGCTGCTCCGTTGTCTCCGTGACCGATTCGCGAACCAGGTCGTGCGCGAAGCGCCACGAGAACGGGTCCTCCAGCCCTGTTTCGAGCAGGCCGAGCGCGCGCAGCGGTTCGAGACATTCGAGGCAGTCCGCGACGTCGACACCGGCGACACGGGCGAGCAGGCCGAGGTCGACGTCGCGGCCGATCAGCGCTGCGACCCGCAGCAGGTCGCGAGCGCTGTCCTCGAGGCCCGCCAGCCGATCGCGGACGACGTCTCGCACGGTGGACGGCACCCCGGCCCGGGCCGATGCGTCGCCGTCGCTGAGCGCGCCGCGGTCGCTGAGGAGCCGCGACAGTTCGCGGACGAAGAAAGGATTGCCGGCGGTGCGAACGTGGATGTTGCGGGCGATGTCCGTGCCGGGTTCGTGGCCGGTCTCGCGGCGGATGAGTTCGGCCACGTCGGTCAGGCTGAGCGGGCCGAGTTGGATCCTGCGGTGGCTGGGCAGCCGGCTGGCGGCGGCCAGAACCCGCGAAAGGTCGGGGCCGGGTGTGGGTGCGCGGTCGCGAAGGGCGCAGATGATCGCGGTGCCGGTGGGTAGCCGGCCCGTCAGGTGGCTGAACAGCTGGAGCGAGGTGGCATCAATCCATTGGAGATCGTCCATGACGAGCAGCATCGGCCGTTCTGCCGAGGCCTGGCCGATAAAGGTGACGACCTGCTCGAACAGGCGGAACTGGGCGCGGCCGCCGGAAACCGGCGGCGCGGCCTCATCGTCTCGAGATTCGAGGAGGCGACCGAGCTCGCTGGCCAGCCACTTCTCGCGCGCCAGCGCGGGCAGGCTGTCGAGGACAATGGTGAGCGCCTGCTCCCATGGCCACATCGATGGTGTTCCGTCGCCTTCCAGACAGGAAGCCCAGACGACGAGCGCGCCACGCTGGTCCGCGGCGGCGGCGGCCTCTTCCAGCAGGCGCGTCTTGCCCGCGCCCGGTTCGCCTTCGACGATGCCGAGCCCGGTGCGGCCGGTGAGCGCCGCCTCGATGGCCTGCCGCAGCACGCCGAGTTCCTCGCCCCGGCCGACCAGGCCGGCTGCCTGCCTCGCCGGTGCGCGGTCACCCTCACTCTCCGTGCTCGTCACCACCGGTGACGTCGGGGCCTGCGTCAGCACTCGCAGGTGCGCGGCCTGCAGCGCGGGGCCGGGGTCGATGCCGAGCTCCTCGGCGAGGCGGTCACGGACCGCGTGGAACGCTGACAGCGCCTCCGCCTGCCGTCCAGCGGCGCCGAGGGCGGTGATGAGGCTGGCGTGTACGGGTTCGTGGAACGGTGCCATCGACGTGGCCAGCCGCAACGGCAGGATCACCCGCTCCGGCCGGCGCAACGACACGGCCAGTTCGGCCGCTGCCGCGCAGGCGGCGTGGAACTCATCGTCGAGGACAGCAAAGATCGACATCGCGGTCGACCCAAAGGAAAATCCGTCCCCCGCGGGGCCCCGCCAGAGGCCGAGCGCTTTGATGTAATGGTCGAGTGCCACTTCGCGAGCTTGCTGGGCGAGGGCGGCCTGGGCGGCTTCGAGAAGTTCCCGGAACGTGACGAGGTCCAGCGTGCCGGGGCCGGCGCTGAACACGTACGCGTTGCCGCGGAGGTTCAGGTACGTACCGGCTGCCCGGGCGGGGACCGCGGGTTCGAGCACCCGCCGCAATGCCCCGATGTACTTTTGGATGACGTTGAGCGCGCTGGCGGGAGCATCATCGGCCCAGATCAGGTCGATCAATTCTCTCGTGCTGACCGGACGGCCCACGCGCGCCAGGAGCAGGCCCAACAACTGCGCCTGCTGTCGGGGGCCGGCGTCCAGCTCGACGCCATCGCGCCACAGCCGCAACGGACCCAGGACCTGCAGACGCAGCGAACTGGCGCCGGCCGGCGGACCTTCGCCGCCCGGCCGAACGGGATGGGCTGGCCCAGTCACGTCTGTCGACTCCCGGCTGGACATTACAGATTTGTCCGCTTGCGACCCGTGCCGGAGCGCAGGGTGCACCGATTCTACTGGTCCAGGATTGGTCGTAAAAGGGTCGGCCGATCGAGGCTGAGACTGCGAGTGTGTACGACGTTGCTTCAGCGTGTCACGCTACTTGCAGGCTCCGTCCTAGCGGGTTCGCTCAACGGGCAGCTGGCCGAGCATGGGGTCCTCGACAGCTTGCCGGTCGCGGCGCGGACGGAGTGGCAGGCCGGTGAGGTGGGCCGCCGAGTTGAACCGCACCGCGAGGTTCCGGCACACCGTGTTGCCGGACAGCGGTGACCAGTTCCACCTGTTCGAGCAGGCTGTCGCTCCCGTCTGCCACGTCTCGCCACGGCGGCCGGTGGTGCTCGTCGTCGACGACCTCCGGTGGGCCGATGCAGGCGACCTTCTGCAGATCGCCGCGCTGATCGGCCGGGATCTCGCGCTGCTCGCGGGCGCCAACGAACTCGACGTGCAGGCTTCACACAGGTTCATGCTGCCCTTCAAGCGACGCCGGCGCTGCGCGGGGCCCGCGGGCCGGCGCTTCGACTCCAACGCCTCCTCGCAGGCTGACGGTCACGTCCTGGCCTGCAGGTATGGGGGCGCGGAGCAGGCGGCGTTCTGCGGGGGTGGTGCCACCCCACATGCCTTCCGGTTCGCCCGTGCGCAGGGCCCAGTCGAGGCAGGCCGCCTGTACGGGGCAGGCCTGGCAGATGCGCCGTGCGTGATCTTGCCTCGGCAGGTCCTCCCAGGTGAACGGGAAGAACAGGCCGGGGTCCGCGTCCTGGCAGGCGGCATGGGCCGTCCACTGCCGGGGAGGTCGCGCGTCGTGGTGCTGGTGAATCCGGTGGAGGGTCATGATCACCGCCAGGTCAAGGATGGTGCGTGGGTCGGTGTGGGCGAGACCGGACCGCCCGCGGCGGGAGGCGGAACGACTCCGGTCAACGGGTGCGGCGGTCCGGCGCCGGACGAAGGCGCCGGCCTCGGCCGATCCGCTTCCGCTCCCCGCACGACCTGGTGCGGAGAGTCGGTCGCCGGGACCACGCCACGGCGGCGGCTGACCCGGTTGGCCCTGCGGGTGGCGGACGCGCTGGAGCGCACGGCCTCGGACGACGATCCGGTGGCCGAGCGTCTCGCCCATCATCTGTGGGCCACCGGTCCGCCAGCCGATCGAGTCGCAGGGCGGACGCGCTGGTACACGCGGGCCGCTGCGCGGGCAGCAAGTCCGCATACGAAGCCGCCTCCCGGCATCTGACGGTCGGCCGCGCAGGTGGCGCGCACAGCGGGTCTGGCAGAGCTGGAACTGTCCGCCCTGGCGCTGCTCACCGCGCTGAACGGGTCGCGGGCGGGTGGGGCCCATCGGGTGTGCACGTACGCGAACGTGGTGAACACGCCGTGCGGCGGCAGGGCGGCGACCACTGCGGACAGCACGTCGCGCTGATGGTTCTCGGTGAACGCCGCCCACGGAAGGCCGCTGACCACGACATCGGTCTGGCTGAGCCCGCGCTGCGCCAGCACTGCGGCGAGGTCGGCCGCGTCCGTGTTCACGATGTCAACTGCCGGATGGAGTGCCGCCAGCTGCTGCACGAACCGTGGATTGATCTCGACGGCGATGTGCCGGCCGCGTCCCGCCAGGCGCCGCTGGATGGCGCCGGTAAAGGCGCCGGTGCCGGGGCCGAGTTCCACCACGGCCGGGGAGCCGGTCCGGGGCACCGCCGCCGTCGCCGCTCGGGCCAGCGCCGGGCTGCTCGGCGCGACCGCGCCGACCGTCATAGGGGCGCGCACGAACTCGAGGAGGAACGACACGGCTCTCACCGACTGGTTTTCGATGTGGGCGTCGAGTAGACACCCCAGAAATGGAAGGCCAGTCCGACGCCCCAGAAGACTATCGGCCACAGAGGCCAGAAGAAGTGTTCCGAATCGTAGACCTGCCACACCACGAGCTGAGCCAGATTAGCCAGGGCGTAAAAGAGTAGGTGAATCCGCAGGCCCCATTTTCGGGCGCCTTCTCTTTTTACCGATCTCATGCCCGGCAGGCTACATCGGCGTACTTGACGAAGACTGAGTCGCTTAATTCAGCGATCGTCAAGTCTTCAGGTTCTACATTTGATCTGCAATAGAGGTGCGAACACCACACGTTGAAAGGTCCACATCATGACGACCACTCGTAGAGCGGTGCTGGCCGGATCCGCCGCGGTCGCGACCAGTGCCCTGCTGGGAACCTCCGAGGCGCAGGCGCATCCCCGGCCGGAAGCCAAGCCCAAACCCACCGTAGTACTCGTGCACGGCGCGTTCGCCGACGCCTCCGGCTGGAACGACGTCGCCGTCCGGCTCATCCGCGACGACTATCCGGTCATCGCCCCGGCGAACCCACTGCGCGGCGTGGCCTCCGACTCCGCTTACCTGGCGAGCATCCTCGCCACACTCAACGGTCCGATCGTCTTGGCCGCGCATTCCTACGGCGGGATCGTCGTCACGAACGCCGCGGTCGGCAACCCGAATGTGAAAGCGCTGGTATACGTGGCCGCGTTCGCCCCCGACGAGGGTGAGTCGCTGCTGGGGCTACAAACCAAGTTTCCGGGAAGCGAACTCACAGAAACGGCGCTGAACTTCCGCCCCTATGGTGCGGGCCTCGTCGACGGATATATCAAGAAAGAATTCTTCCACGACGTTTTCGCCGGCGACGTGCCGAAGCCGGCCACCGACTTGATGCAGGCAAGTCAGCGGCCCGCTGACACGCGCACGCTGGGGGAGCCGTCCGGCACCCCGGCCTGGAGGACCATTCCCTCCTACTACCTCGTGGCCAGAAACGACAAGGTGCTTCCGGCCGAGGCGCAGCGCTTCATGGCGCGGCGGGCCGGGGCACAGGCACGCGAGGTCGGTGCCTCCCATGTGGCGATGATCTCGCAGCCCACCGTGACGGCCGATCTCATCAAACGCGCCGCGCGCTGACACCTTGAAGCAGACGTCGATGCATACTCGCGCGTATGAAGGCCAGTGCACTGCTGAGGAGAAGCGGCACACCTCCGCCAAGTCGCCCATCAGGAATCCGAAGCTGACTCTGTTCGCGCTGGCGCTAGGCACCTTCGCGATCGGCACCGGCGAGTTCGGCAGCAACGGCATCATCCAGCTTTTCGCGTCCGATCTGGACGTGTCGATCCCGGTCGCCACGTACGCGATCACCGCCTACGCCTTCGGGGTGGTGATCGGCTCTCCGGCGATCACTTTGCTCGCCGCCCGGGTCAACCGGCGCACGCTGCTGCTCGGCCTGGTCGTGCTCTTCCTGGTCGGTAACGGGCTTTCCGCACTGGCACCGAACATCGCGCTGCTCGTCGTCTTCCGGTTCGTCGCCGGCAGCGTGCAGGGTGCGTTCTTCGGCGCCGGGGCCGTCGCCGCCGCGTACGTGTACGGCCCGGGCAAGGGCGGCAAGGCGTTCGCCACGGTCATGGGAGGGCTCACCGTCGCCACCATCGCCGGGGCGCCGCTCGGCACCTTCATCGGCCAGCACACCGGCTGGCGCTCCATGTACTGGACCGTGGTCGCCGTCGGCCTGCTCGCCGGCGCCGCCCTGGTGACCTGGTTGCCTCGCACCGACGATCTGCACGGCGGTTCCATCAGGAACGAGCTGAACGGCCTCCGCCGGCTCAACGTCTGGCTGATGGTCGCCGTCGCGGCGCTCGGCATCTCCAGCATCTTCGCCGTCTACACGTTCATCGGCCCCTTCGTCACCGACGCGGCGCTGCGGGACGCAGCGCTCATCCCGATCGCACTCGCCGTCTTCGGCCTCGGCATGGCGGTCGGCAACCATCTCGGGGGACGCGTAGCCGACCGATACGAGCACCGCGGTCTGACCTGGGGGTACGGCGGCGTCCTGGCGGTCCTGCTGCTGATCGGCGTGGCCGGCGGCAACCTGCTGATACTGCTGCCCTGCCTGTTCGGCGTCGGCGCGACCATGATGCTCGCGATCCCCACCATCCAGGTCCGGCTTACCGGCTTCGCGCCAGACGCCCCGACCCTGATGGGCGCGCTCAACCTGGCCGCCCTCAATCTGGCCAATTCGCTCGGAGCGATCGGCGGCGCAGTCACCCTCGAAGCCGGCTGGGGGACCCTGTCCACCGTTTGGGCCGGCTTCGTCCTCACCTCCGCCGGGCTGCTCCTGTACCTCGTGACCGTCGCCCGGGTAAAGCCCGCACCCGGTCCCGTTTCCCATCCAGGTTCGTCTCGACCAACCGTCCCCGCCCGGAATGACGGAGGAACCACGTGAACGACGGTGCGGCGCAGCACGAGCCGGTCCTGGACGACGAGCAGTTCCACTGGCTCGTCGAGTACAGCGAGGTGGAGCACGCCGAGGCCGGCCGGGATCTATTCGCGTCCGGCGACGACTCCTACGACCTCTTCCTGCTCCTGACGGCGACTGTGGACATCGACCGGAACGCGACGGCTGTCGAGCCGGACCTTCTGATCTACCAAGGCGGCCCCGGCGATTTCCTCGGCTTCCTCGGCGAGCTCAGTCTGCTGACCGGCCAGCACGTCTACCTGACCGCCCGAGTGATGACCGGATGTTACGCCGGGTCCTTGCCGAGCAGGTCGACATCATGCTTGAGGCGTTCCGTGCGCGGCGGGAGTTCATACGCTCGACCCGGCCGAGCCGTCGCACGACCTTCCTCCCACATCAGCCCACGCGTAATCCGAACCCGGAGGAGCCCTAAATGCCAACCCGAGTCAACCGGCAGACCGTCGACCTCTCCGCCTATCCAGACCTCCTTGTCCTGTACCTCGGCATGCGGGTGAACCGGCTGTACGGTATCCGGACCTTCTTCAGCTTCGGACGGAAGATCAGTGAGTCGGTCGCCGGCAAGCCGGACGGACTGCTGCTGCACGAGCCCGTCTACTACTCGTTCTTCCCGATGAACATGGGGATGCGCCAGTACTGGCGCGACCTGCCCTCGCTGCTCGCATTCGCCCGGTCGGAGCCGCATCGAGAATGGTGGCTCGACTTCCTGCGAGACTCCGGCGGCACCGGTTTCTGGCACGAGACGTACTCGATCAAGGGTGGTATGGAGGCGGTCTACGATGACGTGCCCAAGCCGCTCGGCTTCGGACGGTTCGCCGGGATCCAGCGCGCTCGTGGTCCCATGTTCGGCTCCGCGGCCCGGCTGGGACGTTCCGAAGGCGGCAGCCCGGTCCTCAGCGAGACGGACCTCTACGAGTCCTAGCCACGCAGAAGCTCGGCCAAGAATCTCTCGGCGGCCCGCCCGTGCGTCGTAGTCCCGGCGACCGATTCGCGGACCAGGTCGTGCGCGAAGCGGAACGTGTATGAGTCGCCGGGCGAAGATTCGAGCAGACCGAGCGCCTCCAGCCCGTCGAGACATTCCTGTACGTCGAGGCGGGCGGCCCGCCCAAGGCCCGCACCTGGTCCCGCCAGGGCCACACCCCGGTCGTCATCGTCTCCGACAAGGGCTCCGGACGCGTCTCCCTCGCCAGGCTGATCTGCCTTAACCCCGACCGGCGCACCCGCCTGATCTACCGCAAGGTGCCGTATCACGGCCGCCGCAGCGAGCAGAAGGGGTGCCGCGAGGTCGACTACGTATCCACGATATGCAGCGTACTCACGAGGCTGTCACCGCCATGAGCATCGCACGCATATTGCATGGCGCCGAGAGGCGCCCAGAGCAGCCAGGCGTCGCGTCGAGACAGAGCCAAGCACCGATCATGCATTCTGGAGCGCATGACCACCACCAACCTGCCGGACCCGATGCCGGACTTCTACGATTGCGGCTGCTCGGACATCTACTTCTGCCCTGCCTCCGAGGAGGTCGAGTGCCCCCGCCACAGCGGATTCAATGTGTGCTGTGCCGAGATATCCCGCCACATCCCCGTACGGACGCACACTGCTTCTGCCTGACCAACGCCGACCGCTGACGCCACCCCGCCCACACGATCGGCTCTCACGTCAATCCCCGAAGGACTTCCGAAGTCGACCACTTAGCTTCGTGAATAGTCCGAATCTTGGAGGTTCAAGCGGGAAGATCCATGACCTACTCAGATTGTGCCACCCTTGAGACGTGAACGAGCCACCGCCCGTTGAGCAGTTCGCCATTTGGCGTCATGTCATGGTCGGCTCGCCTGGTCCGGCCCCGCATGAGGGCGTGGTGACCAGAACTTCGTGGGGGAGGTTGCACCCGCTAAACAAACCCCACGCTCTGCCACCACCGGATCGAGCGTGGACTGAGTCGGAATGGCAGATCATCCGGCGCGGCCACTTTCCGGCAGATATGGACGACAAGTGGTTCGCTTTCGTCGATCATGATCGCTTATACCTGCATCGAAGCTGGACCGGCGACCAGATGTTCCAAGCAGACTTCCAACCGTGTGACCGAGGATGGCAGATCGTCAAGGCGGCGGTTGAGTCAGGCAAGCGTCGGTACAGGCGGAAGTACGAGGGGCCGGATCGCCTGATGCTGGAGTTGCTAATCGATACGGTCCTCCTTGGGGCCTATGACGAGTTGCGCTGGCGGCATCTGTGGGAGCTGCAGAACTAACACTGGGGAAACACGCCAAGATCCACTCCGCATATATTCTGGGAAGGGTGGTATATGGCAGCTTCCGGTGGCCGGCGGCTGGATGCGGGATTCTAGCGTCGTGCGGCGAAACCACAGCTCAGAAGCATGAGTCGACGTTGAGGATGGCAGAGCGCCCGGAGCTCCAACCCGTCACAGCCTTAAGGTGGATCGCTGTCATCATGCATCGCTCGGCAACTGAGCTGCGGGAACTCACATGGCCGTGGGCACGGTTTCGTTGATCATTCCGAGTATGTTCCGGATCTTGCTGTGGCGACGTGCCAAGGTGGTGGACATGGAGACCGGTTCCGTGCGCAGGGTTCTGGCCGTGAAGCCGGATGGTCCGTGGCTGGTGCTCGTCAATGGGACCACATGGAATGTCGAGTCGCGAAACACTGGGGCGGATACTCCCTTCGCCATGTCGAGGGTGGGGCTCTTACCGCTGTTGGAGAGGCCTCGGGACGAGGTGGAGAGGCAATCCGGGCAGGCGCTTGGTCCTGATGATCCAGACATCGCTGAAGTCCTGCAGGCGGTCATCCATTGCGGGCTTGCCGGGGAGTCGGAGTATTGGATCTCACGAGCGCTGCCGTGGATGATCGCTGATGAAGTCGGGCTCTTTGCCGGGCTGCTCAGGGAGATCGCTGTCGGGCGGCGATGGTCTCAAGCCACACAGGACGCCGCGAAACGGCTCTTGAAGCAGAACGGTCATTGCCAACCGTCTCCCTCTGGCGACAACCTCGTAGCTAGTCCGGAAGCTTCGCGCCTCCCCCTGCCTACCCGCGGACGGGTACGACCGGAAAACCGTACGGACGCACGCACCTCTCCCACCGGATCTTCCCGTCGCCGTCATCCCACCCGTCAGGGGAGCGGGCCAAAGGCCGGAGGTGAAGGTGGAGCTCCCTACTGGAAGAACGACCTTCGCCGGCGGATCGCCGTCGACGCTGTAGCAGCCGGCCACCAGGCCACCCAGGTCGGCGACCATGAAGTGTCGTCGCGCGATGTCGTCGGGACCGAAGGCGAGCTCGTCCCGGCACGACTCGATGAATGCCTGGTCGTACCCCCAGAATCCCTTGGCGGCGAGTGCCAGGTCGCTCAGCATGCTCGCCTCATCCGGCCTGGCACGCCGCAGTGTCATTGTGGTCACTTCCGTCCCCCTCGGTCGTCGAGTGCCGGGCTGGCACGTCCAGGTCGCTTCTGCTGTGTTCGGCGCACATGGCATAGTCCTCACCGTGCCGTTGGATGATCTGCCGGACTGGCTGCCGGACTGGTGTGTGGACCAGTTGGGGGACGAGCCGGTCAGCGTGCTGTTCGAGCTGCGGCAGATATCGGCGGTGTTCGGGCTGCGGTTGGCCGGTGGGCGGGACGTCGTGGTGAAGGCGCGGGAGGACGACGGCCGGGCCGCGTCGTGTGTTGCCGCGCAGGCCCACTTGGCGGAGCGGGGGTTTCCGTGCGCCCGGCCGCTCACGTCTGCGGTCGGCGTCGGTGCGCTGGCCGTGCACGCTGAGGAGTCCCGGCCCGGCGGTGAACTGCTGCGCGGCAACTCGCCGGACGTCGCCGTGCGCTACGCGGCGGTGTTCGCCTGGCTGATGGCCGAACTGGCCGACGTGACCGTCGCGCCGCCGCTGCCGAATCCGCGCTGGGTGCGTTGGGACCACACCGATTCTGGGGTGTGGCCGGCGATCGGGGAGCTGGACGACCGGGACCAGGGCGCCGTGCCCGCGTACGTCGTCGACACGGCCGACCGGGCCCGCAAGCGGATGCTGGCCGCCGACCTGCCGCGCGTGCTGGGCCACGCCGACTTCGAAGCGCAGAACCTCCGCTGGCACGACGGCGATGTGTGGGCCGTGCACGACTGGGACAGCCTGGCGTGGCAGTCGGAGGCGGCACTGGCGGGTGCGGCGTGCGGAGCGTTCGCCAGTGCGTCGCCGCCGACCCTGGCCCCGATCGAGAGCTCCGCCGCGTTCCTGGCGGCTTATCAGGATCTCCGGGGGCGCCGGTTCACCGCGGAGGAGCAGGAGATCGCGTGGGCGGCCAGCCTGTGGCCGGCGGCACACAACGCCCGCTGGGAGGCTGTGCACGGCGACACCCCGGTGTCCTGTGACGCCGTCCGCGCACAGGCAGCCGAACGCCTTCGCCGAGCGAACGCCTAATTACATCTCGGCATGCCATAAAACTTGGCCGCGTTTTGGCCGTGAGTGGCCGTAGGACGCCGGTGATCGCCGTAGATGGCCGGACACAAAGCGAGAGGCCCGTCGCCGCGTCTCCGCTGGTGACGGGCCTCTTCCCGCTGGTGTGGCAGGTGCAAGGTTCGAACTTGCGTAGGCTGAGCCGACGGTTTTACAGCGGGCTGACGTTACTGACTGCACCCGGCCTCTGACCTCGGGGTGCGGCTCTCGTCCTTCCCCTACCAGGGAAGATCATCCCGCATATATCCCGCGAGGCAGAGCCAGCCACGATCGGCCCCCAGGAACCGCGGATCTCTCGGAAGAGAGAGCCTTCCACCTGCAGAGGATCGGCAGTAAACCGGTAGATCTGGTAGCCACCCGTAGCACCAGTGGCCGCCCCTTCGTGATCACTGACTGATGGCGCCGACGAGTAGGGGCCCGTCGAGGATGCTGGGAGTGAACACCACGCCAGTGATCTTGGCTGCCAGCAAGAACGCACGCGAGATCCTGTTAATGAACATGTCATCCCACGTCGCCTCCCATGCCTCTTCATCCAACTCCTCCGGAGGCAAGCCGGTTTCACGCATGAACTCGTTGATCCGTTCCGGGTCACTGCCCCACCGACTCCCTGGCAAGTGCGGCGTGAAGCCGGTGACGACCTCGCCATCCACCGCGTACACGAAGCTGTCCGACGCATAATCGTGCCGTCCCACGGCCACCACCTCACATCCCCGAGACAGCCCGCTCAACCGCTCGGCCAGCACCGCCTGGAAACCCCCCGGTTCGACGGCCACGCCCCACTCACCCACCTGGACGACGCCGACATAGTCGTTGCCGGTCATCCCTGCCGCCTCCCAGACCTTGACACGGAGTTCATGGAAGGTCATCTCCCGCCCTGGGCGTCCGGCCCCGAAGCGTCGCAGCACCTCCGCAGGTTCGAGCCCGCGAAAAAAGGACACGCAGAAAATCTCGCCAAGCAGATCCTCACGGTCTCCTACTCCTGGCGAAGCTTCCAACCAACGGAAGGGAACGAGGGGATCGACCACCGCAACCTCCTTTGATGGTTTTACAGCTCGTGACCGTTCTTAAGGCGATACAGACTGCGCCCCAGGTCGCAGTCTCCCCGTACCGCTCACACCGCCAAGATCATTACACGCATATTGCACGGGGTAGCCCGTCGCGACCGCAAAAAGCCGCCGCCCGCCACTACTCGCCCGATAGCTCATGATCGCGGATGTAGTGCTCGATCGGGTAGGCGGTGCCTGTGGGCAAGATCACACCGTTGCGGCGGTCGATGAGAATTGGCGCGTTACCACCCAATGCGGCAGTGAACTCTCCGGTTCGTAGGTACCGGGCAGATTGGTAGTAGTAAACCCAGCCGATTGAGTACTCCTCCATGGCGGACACGACGAAGCTGTCGTCCGGATCAAAGTACGCGCGTACTTCTTCGTAGAGGCGGGCTATCTCGGCTTCCGCAAGGCGACGCGCTTCCGGCTCAGTCAGCACCCGTCCATCATGATGCACGGCGGCCTGTCCCCACCATCCGAAGCAAGACTGCCGTGCCGGTAGCGGACCGCAACCACGTCACTCGGTGAGCCGTGCTGAGGAACGAAGCACGGATCGTCGATCGCCCCCAGCAATCTACGACGACCAACCATGCAGTGGCGATCGTAGGACTGCATCTGTGCGGCGGCGTGGCAACCCCGGCCGGGGCGTTCGATCGGTACGGCGGGGCCGGCGTGCGGTGCCCGGCCCGGTGTCCCGCCGCCGTCCGGGACCGGCCCCCAGGCCGCACGCCCGGACGGCGGGCGGGCGGAGGGCCGGGGTTACGGCGGCGCGCCGCGCCGCCGCTTGATCCCTATAAGCACAGTTCGGCAACGTCTCGCGTATATCCCAGCCGAATTCCTTGATCCAGCAAGCTTTCTGGTGTATTCGAGAACATGGGGTAACTTGAGATCGTGGGCGGCCGCGAGGGAAAGAGTAGCGTATGATCGACATGGCGCCATGGGTCGAACTCGTGGTCGATGTGGTCGACGATCTGCACCTGGATCCCCGCAATGTACGTCTGGAGCTCCCCGTAACGGCAGCAGAGCCGGACATCATGGCAGATCTCTTCACAAACGAGAAAGCATTCGATCTGGCGCAGAACATTGTGAGAGCCGGCTTCTTCACGCACGAGATGCCTGTGGTCGTACGACGCGACAGACTGCTGGTCGTCGTAGAAGGCAATCGCCGAGTTGCTGCACTCAAAGCCATCCAGAACCCTTATCTAGCTCCCGGATACCAGGCGCGCCTGGCAAAGCTTGCCCAGGAACTAGACCCAGAGCAACGCGCCAGGCTTCGGACGATCAGGGTGAAGTGCGCACCCAACGAAGACGATGCCAACCAGCTAGTCGCTGCGCTACACACTGGGCATCAGCGCGTCGCTTGGACGCCGAACAGGCAGTCAGCGTTCTTCCAAGCTTTGATTGACGCCGGAAAGACAGCTGAGCAACTGATCGCCGAGTATCCCACGATCGACGTCCGTAAGTTCATTGTGCGAAGTGGAATTCTCAACCTTTTTCGCAATGTAACTTACAAGAATCTAACATTAAAAGATTACGTGAGTAGACGAAACTTCCCAATTTCGACCCTCGCTCGACTTTACGAGAATCCCGACTTTCTCGCCATTGTGCAAATTAACATCGAAGCTTCTAAAGCTCGCGTAACTCTGAAGGGCCCAAAGCGCCGATTTGCCTTGCTCGCCGAGAAGATCATCGGGGATATCGCCACCAAGTACATCGACACTCAAAAGCTTAATTCGACCAAGAGCGATTTCTATCGCTCTTACTTGAATGAGCTTAGGGATCTCGTAGATACCAGCGAGAGAAGTGAGACCGCGGACGACGAGAGCGTCTCAGATCCAACGGGCTCAACAAGTGGCACATCTCCGCGCACTAAAACCGGTCGGCCTTCCTCACAGACTGGCTCGACTACTACTGCAAAGCCAGCACAAGCGTCGGGTGAGGGTACGACAACGTCCTCCGCGAAAGACCCTGAAGGTGAAGCTGAGAAGACAGGCGAAGCTAAGAAGCCTTCAACGCCTCGAAAAGCATATCTAAGCATGAGTGGCCTCGAAGTACCGTCCGGCTTCCCTTATGCCATTCATATGACTTTTAAGGAACTCTCAGAGGTAAACATTCAACGCTTCCCAAACGCCACTCTCGACTTAATTCGTACCTTCCTTGAGAAATGCATAAAGGCTTACGCCGAGTCCATAAACGAAGAGATCAAAAAGACGAGCAATGACGGCAAGGGCTTCGTCTACCTCTCTCAGTGTCTAGATTGGCTTGAGGAGCACGTAAAGACGACAAAGCGGACTGCGTTCATTCAAGTAATTAACAAGGTGAAGAGTGGGCGCCTCGGTGGCTATGTACCTTCCATGGACCACCTAAATGCAGTCAATCATAATCATCACATTTTCGCGACCGCCGACGAAGTGCGGGATTGCTGGAACACTATTCATGGATTGCTTAAGGTAATTCTGAAGCCATGACGGGGGCACTTTGATTAGCAAGGGCATGAAGCGCCCTACGATATCTCCGCTGCGGTATCCGGGGGGAAAGGCGTCCCTTTATTCTCGCCTACGCCCCATACTTCGTGCTAACAATATGAGTAACGGCACCTACGTGGAGCCCTACGCGGGAGGCGCCGGAGCTGCTCTCGGCCTGTTGGCAACAGGCGAAGTCCGCCGTATCGTGATCAATGACCTCGATCCGACGCTATACGCCTTTTGGGTCGCAGTAACAAAGTATTCAGATAAGTTCTCGCGCCTGATCACCGAAGTCGATCTCACTGTTGATGAGTGGCGACGGCAGAAAGACGTGTATGTGACCTCCCCAAGGGATGATTATCTAAAGCTTGGCTTCGCCACGTTCTATTTGAATCGAACAAATCGGTCTGGCGTTCTAAACGGCGGGCCAATAGGTGGACTCGACCAAACCGGAAACTACAAAATCGACGCGAGATTCAATCGTGCTGGCCTTATTGAGCGCGTGCGACTCATTGGCGTCTACAGCAAGCGTATCGTTGTTTCCAACTGTGATGGCCTGGAAGTCATCAAGCGGTACGCCAGAAGTGAAGATGTGATTATCTACGCCGATCCTCCGTACTTCGAAAAAGCTGGCTCTCTATATATGAACTCCTTCAAATCCAGCAACCACGAAGAACTTGCCGCTTGCCTTAACTCGCTAGATGAGACCAGGTGGCTGCTTACCTATGACAACGTTCCGCAGGTTGCGGAACTATACCCGCAACGTCGGCGCGAGCGGTTTACCTTGGGCTACTCCGCACATCGAGTTATAAAGGCCAATGAAATCATGGTATTTTCTGATGCGCTGATGCTCCCAGAAGATCAGACACTTATACCGATATCTGCCGCAATTGAGCCGAAGTAGCCAGCGAGAAGCGGGAGGCGTGCGGGCCAAGCTCTTATGCAGCATCACGATGCTTCAATGTCTAGCTCAGACTGTTGCATGCCTTCGTTCAATCGAGTAGTTCAGGACGCCGACTGATGAGGGCTTTGCGGGCGGTCACGAATCGCTCGTGAAACTCTTCGGCAAGGGCCTCTCGTCGGTAGCGTTGCTGTAGGACGCGGTCGAGATCTCCGGCGCGGTTGACGAGGTCGGTGAGGGAGCGTCGGTCGATGTCGAATGCAGCAATGCCTTCATCCACAGCCGCGTCGAGGTCGCCGCGCCGAGCGTGGATGATGCCGAGGTCTATGTGTGCGTCGGCGACCCTCATAGGAGCGTTGGACGTGCCGTCTGGGCGGGTGTGCATCTGAACGGTTTCGCGTGCATGTTCTTCGGCGCGATCGTCGTCGGCTAGCCAGGTGTAGCAGGTGGCGGCGTAGAAGACCCACTTGGCGTGATCAAACACGAAATGGTGGTCGGGGTGGTCGGGCATCGGGAGGCTGCTGAGGACTTCGGCCCCGCGGGTTAGGGCGCGGTCGGCTTCGCGGCGGTCGCCGATGCGTGCCAGGCCGCGGGCCTCTTGGAGGGTGAGTTGGACCATGGCGCTGCTGGTTCCGGCGACGGCTTGCCCCATACGGGCGGAGGTGACGACGTCTTCGTAGCGGCCTTCGACGAGAGCGAACCATGCTGACATCTCGTGTGCCCATCCCATGAGTTCGCCGTGTCCGACCTGGCGGCCCATATCAAAGGCGGCTTGTCGGGCGGTCTCGGCCTCTTCCCGCTCCCCCAGGTCGTAGTGGACGCATCCCAGCAAGGCAGTAAGCCATCCGGTAATCACGAGCACTTCGCGGTGCTGATTGAGTGTGAGCCGCCCGGCGAGTAGGCGGTTGATCTGTGCAAGGCGCTTGTGTACGCGATCACGCAATGTGGCAGCGGGCACGACCGGATATGCCCGGCACAATAGCTCGACGGCCTCGTTTAGGGCTTCCAGCGTGCCAATGCCGACGTCGGACGCCTGGAGTTGCTGGGCAAGTTCCATCGTTCCGTACAGCTCGGCTTCGGCCCGCAGCGCGTCGGCCGGGACTACGCGCGCCTCGATGAGACGGCCGCCTGGTTGCCTGTTCGGCGAGAACCCAAGCGCCTCCGGCTCCAAGCCGGTCAATTGTGTCAATGCCAGCCGGTAGGGCGTACGGGGCCATCGGACTTCCCCGGCCTCCCAGCGTCGGATCCGTTCCTCGTCGCACGTCAATCGCTCGGCGACGCCTATCGGTGTGGCGTTGATCTGTTCGGCCATCTGTGCGCGGGACAGGTCCTTTTCGTTGCGCCAGGCGCGAAGGCGAACGTTTGGGATGTAGTCGGGCATCTGCGGGTCTTCCTCCCGGCTGGGGGCTCGAAAGGGGAAACAAGGGGGCCGTTCAGGGGTCCTGTTCAGACGCGGTTGCCGGTGGACTTGTCATCAATCAACCACGGTACGTCACGCGGCCTCCCGCCACAGGGAACGCCGGATGAACGAGGAGATGGCGACGGTGATCCGGCCAGACGAGACAAGCAAGACGTCGCCCTGCCCCGCTTGCCGGGGGCTCGGGATCAAGCTGCGCGACTCGCGCCGTGCACTCCTCATCGGCGACGACGACGGAGATCAGATCGCGAGTGGGGAGCGGGAGTGTCTCGACTGCCTCGGAGACGGCCGGGCCGAAGGGAGCGGAAGATGAATTCGATCATTCAAGCAGCGGTAAACGGCTTCCCGCAGACCCAGGAAGAGGGCGATATGCTCGTCCGGCTTCGTGACCAGCTCACGAACCTCGGCGTCAACGCCGACCTGCGGGACAACAACAGTGCGCTCCTGGTGCGCAAACTTGAGCCGGGTCTGCCTGTGTGGGTGTTCGTCGGGTACGGCGGGGCCTACTACTCGTGGCAGAACGCCGAGAGGCGCCACCCGACCAGCGACCCAGAGGGCGCGGCAAACGTCCTGGCTGAATACATCGCCAGGTGATGACGGGCGTGGCGGGGCAGGTGTGGTCCCTTCCGGAGGGGGCGAGGGCCACTGCCGTGTCTCGTCGCGCCTCCCCCGGCAGGCAGATGCAGTGGCATCCCCCGCGGCGACCTTCCCAGCCCGGCCGCTGCACTGCCTGCCGGGGTCTCTCTTGTACGGCTCACGCATTCGGCAACGACGTGGACAGCCGGCGGTGAGCCGGATACTCTCAAACTTGGTAAAACAACCTGTCGGCTGTTGGACGGTCATGATGTCGCTAGAGTCCGTGCCGCCGAAGTATGCACAGCTTGTGCACACTCTTCAGAGGCGCATCGAGGCAGGAGACTACCCACCGGGCACGCTCCTCCCCAGCGAGAACCAGCTCATCCAAGAGTTCAGCGTCTCCCGTCCCACCGTGGTCGCCGCCCTCCGCGTGCTGCGCGAGCAAGGCTGGATCGAGTCTCAGCAAGGCAAGGGCCGTTTTGTACGCGGCCGTCCGGCGATGGCCTCCGTTGAGCAGAAGCGTCCCGGACAGGCGTACCTGACCAAGCCGGAGACCGAATCCACGGGCGAGGTCGTCGAAGTGGGCGCGGTCGCCGTACCGAATAGGGTCGGCGTGCTGCTCGACGTGCAGCCCAAGAGTAAGGCGTTCGTTCGGCGACGATTGATCACGCGAGAGGGCGAGCCGACTGAGCTGGTGTCGCTCTGGCTGCCCTTGGAACTCTCCGAGGGAACGGACCTGACCAGCGGCGAACCGTTGCGGCAGGGCTTCCGCGAGCATCTCCAGGCGCGCAAGGGCGTGCGTTTCGATCACATCGTGGAACAGATCACCGCTCGCATGCCCTCGGCCGACGAGGCCAAGCAGTTCGCCATGCCGAAGAATCAGCCACTTCTGGCCGTCTTCGGTGCAGTACGGGATGCCTCCGGCCGGCCTTTGGCCGTCGTAGAGGTGCTGCTGCCGGCCGACCGGCACGAGCTGGAAGACGCCTACCCGATCGCCTGAGGCGACGCTCATCCGCCGGGACAGTCGCTGGCTCCGCCGCTGTACTCGGCGCAGTAGTCGGACGGTAGAGGCGGCGGAGGACGGCGTAGCTCGGCCTGGCGTGCGTCCCTGTACAGGCCCGCAAGGACGAAAACCACGCACGCCGCTGCGACGAGACCGAAGATCCATGCACGCACGACTCTGCCCGTAAAGACACAGATGCCAGTGGCGAGGATAGGCGCAGCGGCCAAGATCACTATGGCTGCGGTCTCCCATGCCTTCGCAGCCTCACGGTCACCTTCGGGATATCCCAGACCCGCAGCGATTGCCTGCCAGAGGCACACCGGGACTCCGACGAGCCAGATGACCGTCAAGACGCTAAGGATCATTCCGCCGACGTCGCCTGGCTCCCAATCTGCCATCTTCACAATTGCGACTATTTCGCCCCCTTCTGTGATGAATAAAGCACGAGGGATTCACGATTCCGCGCCGAAATTTCTCTTAGGCACTTGACCTAGCAAGTTTGAGCGGCCTAATCTCAGAGCATCACTTGATAGGTTAAGTGCCTGTCAGTCAAGAGAGGATGCCGTTATGGCTCTGCAAGGTCCCATCCCCGTCACCTTCGCCATGGTGTTCCCGCACGGCTGCTACATCGTCGGCGAGGTCGAGCCCGTCAAGGACTTCGACGCCTCGTCCAACGGTCGCTTCGTGCAGGCCCGCGACAAGCAGACCGCAGAGCTGGTCTGGCAGGTCGCGGTCATGGACGGTGACCCGACCCTCAAGCCCGCCCAGAAGACGGTAGCGGTCAAGATCCTCGCGCCGGTTCAGCCGGTGCCACCCACTCCGATGCCGGGGCTGCCGTTCACGCCCGTCGAGTTCGACGGCATCACGGTCACGCCGTACGTCAACGCGGCTGGCCGTCTCGCCTTCTCGATCAAGGTTCAGGAGATGCACGCTCCCCGCCAGACCGCTCAGACCACCTCGACGACCAAGGCCGGAAAGGAAGCCGCCTGATGACCCGTCGCCGTACCCCGCGCAACAGCGTGATCCGGCTGACCACCGGAAACGCTGCCCGCACGCTCAACCACCCGTTCACCCGCCGTGAGCCCGTCCTGGCGCTCGACTTCGGTGCCACCTCCGTCCTGGTCACCACGAGCGGGCCGGTGACGGTGGAGGACTTGAAGTTCGCCCGCCAACTCGCCCGTGAGGCCCACCGCTTCGCCCGATCCATGGAGCGCAGCTTCTACGGCCTGCCCGACGGTCACGGGGTGGCGGCGTGAGCGAGCACCGGCCCTACACCTACGTCACCTTGTCCATGCGACCCGACTCCGAGCCGCACGTCGGTGTCTCCTTCCACACGCCGCGCCTCCAGATCCGCGCTGGACTGCTGGTCAGCAATCCGCGACCGTACCTGGAGTTTGCCTCGCACGAGGCCAACGTGCACATCTCCACCACCGGGGCCGGGCCGGTCACCGACGCCGACCTGGACATCGCTCGCGAGATCTTCAACGCCGCCGCTCGCTACCTGGCCGACTGCGAGCTCCTGCACACCGAAGAGTCGGCCAAGGACGCCACCGACACGGCGGCCTGACACGAAGCGGGGCCGCTGGAAGCGGCAACTTCCGGCGGCCCCTCGGTTCTCCCCTGACTGCGACATCACGAGAGGTTCCCAGCTTATGTTCAAGCGGCTGCCTGGCGATGAGGCGCGCAACCTCGTCTCCACCACGCCCGATACGGCCGTCGTCTTCCGACCGGCCGTGCTCAAGACTCCCGCCATCGTCACCTTCCTCGTCTACGGCTGGCGTCTCCTGGCCGCCCTCGTCCGCACGACGTGGCGGCATCCGGTCGCCGTCGCCGTCCCTGTCGTCCTCGGCGGCATCGGGTACTGGTACGGCTGGCCAGCTGCGGCATCCACGCTCGGCTTCGTCGTCCTGTCCCTGCTCGCCTGGGCCTGCACCGACGGCGACCTCTTCGCCCGTCTCGTCGGCTTCCGGCTGCTGGCCTGGTGGCGGCTGATGTCGGTCTACCGGCGTCACTGGCAGTCGGTCATGGATGTCTCCGGCCTGGCCAAGCGCGTCAACGGTCGCGTCTACATGCCGCGTCTGATGCGCGTCACGTGCGATGGCTGGGCCGACCGCATCACGGTCCGGATACTTGCCGGTCAGGCGGTCAAGGACTGGTCCGACCGCATCGACAACCTCGCCCAGGGCTTCGGCGCCACCTCGTGCCGGGTCGCGCTCGTCAAGGGTGGCCGGCTGTTGCTGACCTTCCCGCGAAGCGATCCATTGGCCGCGCCAATGCCTGCTCTGCCCATCCCGGACGAGCCATCGGTCGGACCGGTCGAGATCGGCAAACAGGAGGACGGTCGACCGCTCCGGCTGAAGGTGCACGGCACGCACGTCCTGATCGCGGGAGCGACCGGGGCAGGCAAGGGCTCCTTCCTGTGGGACACAATCCGCGGCTTGCTCCCCGCCATGAGGGCGGGCCTGGCCCAGATTTGGGCGCTGGATCCCAAGCTGATGGAGCTGTCCTTCGGGCGGGAGCTGTTCGAGAGCCGGTACGCCGCCGATCCGTCCGACTGCGCCGACCTACTGGACGAGGCCGTCAGCGTCATGCAGAAGCGTGCAACTCGCTTCGCCGGGCTCCAGCGCTCCCATGTCCCGACCGTTGAGGATCCGTTCGTCCTGGTGCTTGTGGACGAGGTGGCGTTCCTGACCGCCTACCAGCCCGACCGGCAGCTCCGGCAGCGCATCTCTGCCGCCCTGGCCACCCTTGCCACCCAAGGCCGCTCGGTCGGCGTCGGCGTCATGGCTGCCCTCCAGGACCCGCGCAAGGAGGTCATGAACATCCGCAACCTGTTCCCCGACAAGATCGCGCTCCGGCTCGACGAGTCCGAGCAGGTGGACATGGTCTTGGGCGACGGCGCACGCGACCGGGGCGCACTCGCCGACTACATCTCACCCGTCCCGGAACTGGGCGCTGGTGTCGCGTACATGCGGCTGGAGACCTCGCCCGAGCCGATCCGGGTCCGCGCCGCCTACGTCTCCGACGCTGATATCCGCGCCATGGTCGCCTACTGCGGGGAGGCCGCATGACGCTGGCTCACTTCCTGGACGGCCTTCGCTGTGCCACCTGCCTCACCTTGAACGTTCTCTGGCTCGACCCGGTCCGCGCCCTGGTCGAGTGCTCCGAGTGCGGCCAGACCGCGCTCATCCTCACCGACCTCGACGAGGGGAGGACCGCGTGACCCATGCGCAAGACCGCGCACTACCTCGGGCCGTACGACAGGCCATGCCGATGGCCCGCGATGTGCTCGTAGAGGTCGCCAAGCTGCACGGCGTCTGTATCCGGCCCATCCCGCTCAAGCGCCTCGACGTCGTCACCGGCAAGTCCGAGATCATCGACGTTCCGTGTGGGGCCACGCTCGACAGCAAGTGCCCGCCGTGCGCCAAGCGCAACAAGCAACTGCGCAAGGCCCAGTGCCGCGAGGGCTGGCACCTCGATGCCGAACCCACCATCACGCCCGACGAGGCCAACGAGGAACAGCGCTGGCTGGTGGAGTTCCGCGCCGACATCCAAGCCCAGCGTGAGACCGCCGAAAAGGCCGGCGAGGACACCACCGAACTCGACGCGATCATCACCGGCCTGGATGAGGAGATCAACGCCGCAGGCATGCGCGGCAACGTTCTCGGCCGTACCGCCTCCAAGCGCTCCCGTTCGACCAAGCGACGGCAAGACGCGCCCGACCTGCCCAAGCGCAAGATGACCAACACCACCCTTGGGCGCACCTTCCAAGGCACCGACGGCAAGACCTACCGGCCATCTCTGTTCGTCACGCTCACCTTGCCCTCGTACGGCAAGGTTCGCGACGGCGCACCCATCGACCCCGACAGCTACGACTACCGGCGCGCCGCTCGGGACGCGCTGCACTTCTCCAAGCTGGTCGATCGCTTCGTGCAGAACCTGCGCCGTGTCGCGGGCTATGACGTGCAGTACTTCGCCGCCGTGGAGCCTCAGAAGCGGCTCGCACCGCACCTGCACATGGCCATCCGTGGAACGCTCCCACGCGCCGAGATCAAGCAGATAGCCGCCGCCACCTACCACCAGGTCTGGTGGCCACAGGCTGATGAAGTGCTCTTCGAGGGCGAGCACATGCCCGTCTGGCAGGACGGCACCGGCTACCTGAACCCAGCCACCGGCGAAGTCCTGCCCACCTGGGACCAAGCCCTCGACGCCCTCGACGAGGACGCCGAACCGCTCCACGTCATCCGCTTCGGCGAACAGGTCGATGTCCAAGGCGTACTCGCCGGAACCCCGGACGCCGACCAGTGCATCCGCTACCTGTCCAAATACCTCACCAAGTCCATCGGCGACGCCCTCGACGGCGGCCAGGCCCAGCAACAGCACGCGGCCCGCATGCTTGATGCCCTCCGCTACGAACCCTGCTCACCCACCTGCCCGAACTGGCTGCGCTACGGCATCCAGCCCAAGGACGCTAAGCCCGGCATGCACCCTGGCCGCTGCCGGGGCAAGGCCCACAAGCCAGAACACCTCGGCTACGCCGGACGCCGCATCCTCGTCTCCCGCAAGTGGTCCAACAAGACCCTCGCCGAGCACAAGCAGGACCGCCGCACCTGGGTCCTGGAAGCCCTCGGCCAGGCCGACGAGCCGACCGACCCACACCGCTACGTCTGGAGACCTGTCCCGGCCGGAGATGCCAACGTGCCACCACTCGCCGTCCGGCTCCTCCGATCCGTCCACGAACGCCAACGCTGGCGAGCCCACCTCCGCGACCTGGAAGCCAGAGCAGCGGGACAAGATCTTTCGGCAACCGAGGACATAGGGAGGGCCGCATGAGCCAGCGAGACGAGCTGCTGACCGTCCGCCAGGTCCTCGACGAACTCGGCGGCGTATCCCGCCGGACCTTCTACCGCTGGCGCGAGATCGGCAAGGCACCCGAGGGTATCCGCCTGCCCAACGGCGAACTACGCATCTACCGCAGCGACCTCAACGCCTGGCTCGAATCCCTCCGGAGTGCAGCATGACGACCTCATACGACGTGAAGTTCTGGGAGATCCGGCGGAACAAGTCCAGCAAGTCACCCTCCTACGAGGTTCGCTGGAAGGTCGGCGGCCGGGAGAAGTCCAAGACCTACAAGACCAAGGCCCTCGGTGAGAGCTTCCTGACTGACCTTCGGCAGGCCGCGAGACGGGGAGAGGCGTTCGACCTGGAGACCGGTCTCCCCGAGTCGATGATCAAGGCCAAGGACGCGCGGACAGTCCTCGACTTCGTGAAGGCGTATGTTGAGGCGCGCTGGCCACACGCGGCTGCCAAGAGCCGTGACAGCATGTCCGATGCCCTGGCCACGGCTCTCCCGGCCTTGACGACGGACAAGGCAGGGCGGCCGGATGCTGCCACCCTCCGGACTGCCCTGCGTAAGTACGTTCTCCTGCCCGAAGACAAGCGACCCACGATGCCCGCCGACATTGCGCGGGCCGTCCGCTGGCTGGAGGGGGCATCTCTCAACATGGAAGACCTCAACGAGACCAAGGCCGTCCGCCCGGCCCTGGATGCCCTCGCGCTATGCCTCGATGGCAAGAAGGCCGGCGCCAACACGATCAAACGGAAGCGTGCCATCCTTCATCACGTCTTCGAGTACGCGGTGGAGCTGGAAGAGTTGCCGTCCAACCCGCTGCACCGCATCAAGTGGAAGCTTCCGAAGACCACCGAAACAGTGGACCCACGAGTCGTGGTCAACCCTCGCCAGGCCCGCGAACTGCTTGCAGCGCTGACCTACGTCGGCAAGCGCCAGCGTGGCGGGAAGGGGCGGGGACAGCGGTTGATGGCAATGTTCGCCTGCATGTACTTCGCCGCGCTCCGGCCCGGTGAGGCGGTCAGCCTCCGTGAGCAGGACTGCTACCTCCCGGCAGAAGGCTGGGGACGGCTCACGCTGGACGTATCGCGCCCTGAAGTGAACCGCCGATGGACGGATACAGGTGACGCTCACGAACTACGTGGCCTCAAGCATCGCGGCGAGGATGACGTCCGCCGGATCCCGATCCCTCCGGAACTCGTCAAGATCCTTCGGCAACACCTCGAAGACTTCGGCATCGCCCCTGACGGCCGGCTGTTCCGTAGTGAACGCGGCGGCGTGGTCGCCTCGACGGCCTACACCGAGGTCTGGCAGGAGGCCCGTGCCCTGGCTCTCACTCCGGCCCAGGTCGCCTCTCCGCTCGCCCGGCGCCCGTACGATCTCCGGCACGCGGCCGTCTCGCTGTGGCTCAACGGCGGCGTACCGGCTCCGGAAGTGGCTTCCCGCGCTGGTCACGGAGTGGATGTCCTACTGCGCGTGTACGCCAAGTGCATCGACGGCCAGGAAGAGATCGTCAACCGGCGGATAGCGGACGCGCTGGCCGCATGAGATCACAAGCACCGCTCCTCGAAGGGCCCCGGCTTCCCCCGGGGCCTTTCGGCGTTGGAGGGCGAGATCATCCCGTACATAGTCCGGATCATGGGCATCGACCTGGGGAAACGCGCCTTGATCCATCCCGCGTATATCCCGTGACCAGCGACAAACGGCCGCTCAGGGCTGCTCACGGCTGCGTACCCCAGAAACGCAGAAGAGGCCCCGAAGGGCCTCTGAGCTGCACTTACTGCTGGTGGCAGGTGCAAGGTTCGAACTTGCGTAGGCTGAGCCGACGGTTTTACAGACCGCTCCCTTTGGCCACTCGGGCAACCTGCCGTGCCATCCGCTCTCGCGGCGACAGACAGAAGGATAGCGGACTTCCGAGGTGTACGTGACACCGGTTTGTCCGTGCCGGATCCCGGTTACTTGCTGCGCCGAAACAGTGGTCATCCTGTGCCCCGTGCCTGTTGCGTGGAGGTCTCCAGCGTGGTTGGGCTCGGCTGGGGGCGGAGATGGGGATGGTCTTGGCGTGCGGGTGGTGGGTGGCCGGTACGCGTCATGTGGTGGCTGGAAGCTGCGAAACGTCGCCAACCGGGATCCTTCCGCGTACAAGGTTGGGCAAGGGGGTTGGGAGCCTGCACGGCGCGCCGATGCTGGCTAGGCTCGTTCGCTGGGTCCGCGCGTTTCGCGTACGCCGGGGAAGCAGGATCCGAATAGTGCTTTCGCAGCTGAGAGGATGGGTGTTTTGGCCGATTCATCTTTCGACATCGTCAGCAAGATCGACCGCCAGGAGGTCGACAACGCTCTGAACCAGACGGTCAAGGAGATCGGACACCGCTTCGACTTCAAGGGCACCGGGGCGGGCATCAGCTGGTCCGGTCAGAACAACATCGAGATCAAGGCCAACAGCGAGGAGCGGGCGAACGCCGCACTCGACGTGTTCAAGGAGAAGGTGGTCAAGCGGGGGCTCTCGCTGAAGATCCTCGACGCGGGCGAGCCCAAGTTGTCGGGCAAGGAATACCGCATGCTGGTCAGCCTGAAGGAGGGCATCGACCAGGAGAACGCTAAGAAGATCTCCAAGCTGATCCGGGACGAGGGGCCCAAGGGGATCAAGGCGCAGATTCAGGGCGAAGAGCTTCGAGTCAGCTCGAAGAAGAAGGACGACCTGCAGGATGTCATTTCACTCCTCAAGGGGAAGGATCTGGACATCGCGCTGCAGTACGTGAACTACCGCTAGTAGGTCCCGAACTGACCTGGTGCGGCATATCCGGGGCACATGGTTGGCGCTGTCTCCCAGGTGACGCGTCTTCTCCTGTGCCTCGGGCCGTTCCGCGGCTTGGTATCGGTGATTGGTAGGCCCACACATCTCTCGCGACTCGACCGTAAGCTCGGTAAACGTGACGAAGATCCCGCTGCGCCGGTTTACGGCACGTGCCCTGCCCATTGACGACCAAGACCGGGTGCTCCTGCTTTACGGCTTTGATCCAGAGCGGCCGGATGAGCCGTTCTGGTTCACCATCGGCGGGGCCTTGGAGGACGGCGAGACGTTGCCGGAGGCTGCGGCGCGCGAACTGTATGAGGAGGTCGGGATGCGGGCCGAGGCCGGGGATTTCAGCGGGCCGTACGGCACCAGCACGATCGAGTTCCACTGGTCCCAGTACGCCATCACGCAGGATCAGACCTTCTTCGCGATCCGGATGGGCCCGGATGCGGCCGTGTCGTTCGAGCACATGGATCAGATCGAGAAGGACACGACGACCGCCTACCGGTGGTGGAGTGTGGCGGAGCTGGAGGGCACGGACGAGGTCTTCTTTCCCGAGGACCTCGCGGCCATCCTGCGGAAGATCACGAAGGGCGGAGGATTCGCGTAGCGCCCGCGATCAGCGCCGTCGCCAGGATCCAGCCCGAGACGATCAGTCCGTACGCGAGCCACTGCGTCCACCCGCCCGGGTCGAACAGCTCTCGTTGCCCGAATGCGGGCAGCGGGAGCAGGAGGTCGAAGGTATAGGCGAAGGAGTTGAAATCGGGGCTCTCAGCGGGTTTGAGGGCTCTGGGCGGGTTCAAGGCGAAGACGACCGTTCCGAGCGCAAGCAGGAGCGTGAACCACATGCCCGCCAGCCAGGGACGGTAGCCGTACCCGACCGCGACGTCGAGCAGCCGCCCCCACAGCCGACCCCCGAGCCCCTGCGTCTGCCGCCTGGCCCGGAGCTTGGCGAGCTGGGTACGCCGGGCCAGCGCGTCGTTGCCGTCGCTGAGGTACCAGGCGGCCAGTTGCTCGTACGGCTGCGGCCTGAACCCCTCCGGATCCCGCGTGACCCAGTCGATCCTCTTCGGTACGCCGGAGCCGCGCAGCCGGTCGTAGACCAGGCCGTTGAGGCGCAGCTTGTCCGGCCAGGTGTCCGGGTTGTCCAGCAACGTGCCGACTGTGCTGTGTGCCAGGGTCACGACGCCTTCGATCGGCTCCGCGGGTGTCAGGTGGAGCTCGCGGATTTCCATGTGGCTCATGTGAAGGGCGTAGCGGGTGTCCGGACTTCGTACGATTCCGCCGAGCGAGAATGTGCCGTTGATGCGGGCGCCGCGTAGCTGGATGCAGCCCGATGCCAGGAATCCGGCGGTGCAGCGCATGGCGTCCTCTACCACCATGTTGTCGGCGGTGAGAGCTTCCTTGCCGGGATTGCGGAGGGTCGCGCCTTCCAGGATGAATCCGCCGTTCAAGCGGGCACCGACCAGGCCGACTCCTCCGGTGAAGTCGGCATTGCGCATGTACGTGCCCGAGTCCACGACTGCGGCGTTCGCGTACAGTGCCCACTCATCGTCGTCGTCGGCCACGACCTTGGTGCCGCCCAGCCACAGGCCGCTCTCGAACTGGGCTCGGCTCAGGCGCACGGTGCCGGTGATGTTCGAGCCGGACAGGCTGAGGTGGCCGGCGACCCGCATGCCGCCGCCGCTCAGCCCGGGGAAGCAGCAGTCGGTCAGACGTACGGTGCGGGTGGTGGAGCCGGTGAGCCGGATGGGTTCGTCCAGGTGGCAGCCGCTCAGGATGAGTTCGTGCGGAATGGTGCCGCCGGTGATCGCGAGCTGGCCGGTGATCCTGGCGCCGCGCAGGCGTACCGCCGGCACTGAGCCCGTGCCCGCGTCGCGCGCGCCGAGCAGGAGCCAGGCGATCACCTTGGCCCTGATCGAACGTTCAGGGCCCCAGGTGTGGCCGTCCGTTGGCGCGTTCTCGGCGGCCGTACGGCGGCCGCCGGTCTTGACCGGGCCGAGTTCCAGGGTTTCGCCGGTGGGGAAGGCGTTCCAGAGCCGCTGCTCCGCTTCGGTTAATCGGGGGGCTCGGGGGGATCGGGTCATGGGTCAGCGGCGGTAGCCGGCCATGCGCTCGAGGCGGGCGACCCGCTCGGACGTCGGCGGGTGGGTGGAGAACAGGCGGCCGAGGCCGGAGCCGCTGAACGGGTTGGCGATCATCATGTGGGAGGCCGAGGTGAGGCGGCTGTTCTCAGGAAGCGGAAGCCGGCGGGCGCCCATCTCGATCTTGCGCAGCGCCGAGGCCAGCGCGAGGGGGTCGCCCGTGAGCCTGGCTCCCGATTCGTCGGCCTGGTACTCCCTCGTACGGGAGATCGCCATCTGCACCATCCCGGCCGCCACCGGCCCGAGCACCATCATCAGCAGCGCGCCCACGAAGCCCGGCCCCTCGTCATCGTCGGAACCCCCGAAAAAGACGGCCACGTAGCTGAGCCAGGTGATCATCGTGGCCAGCGCACCTGCCACCGAGGAGACGAGGATGTCCCGGTTATACACGTGTGACAGCTCGTGCCCGATCACTCCGCGCAACTCTGCCTCGTCGAGCAACTTGGTCAGCCCGTACGTCACGCAGACCGCGGCCTTGCGCGGGCTTCTGCCGGTCGCGAACGCGTTCGGCTGCACCGTCGGCGAGATGTACAGGCGTGGCATCGGCTGGCGCGCCGCGGTGGAGAGCTCTCGCACGATCCGGTAGAGCGTGGGCTGCTCGACCTCGCTGACCGGCCTGGCTCGCATCGCCGACAACGCGATGCGGTCGGAGAAGAAGTAGGCGACGCCGTTGCTCACCAGGGCCAGCACGAGCGCGATCCGCACACCGGTGCCGCCGCCCAACCACGCGCCCACCGCGATGATCAGTGCGGACAGCCCGCCGAGCAGAACGGCGGTGCGCAGACCGTTGTGGTGCAAGGTTCCCCCCTTCGTGGTCTGGGTTCACCTCGTCCAACGACGATGACCCGGTCCTTCGTTCCCCGGCGTGCTCAGCTGAGGGCGGAGCGCGACTCGCCGTGTGCGGCGTACTTTCGTGGCCTCGCGCTTTCCGTGTCGTGTTCGTCAGCCGAAGGCGGACAACGAGGTCATGTCCAGGACCAGTTGGGGGGCGATCGAGAACAGGACCGCCACCACGAGAGCCAGGCCGATGGCCAGCCACGTGGCCGGGGGCGGGCGGTGCCGGGTGATGGGCGTTCCCACGGCCGGGGTGAACAGGCGGGCCGTCCAGGCGGCGTAATAGTAGAGGCCGATCACGGTGTTGACGGCCATGATCAGCGCCAGCCAGCCGGAGCCGCCTTCGACGATCTCGCGGAACACGAAGACCTTGGCGAAGAGTCCCGCCAGGCCGGGCGGGAGGCCGGCCAGGCAGACCAGGCAGAACGCCAGCGCGAGGCCCGCCGCCGGGCTCCGGAACGCCAGCCCCCGGTAGTCGTCGAGCTCGTTGCGGGAGGTGGTCCTGGATACGAGCATGACCACCGCGAACGCGCCGAGGTTCATGGCCGCGTAGATCACCAGGTAGGCCATGGACGTGCCGGTGGCGGCGACCGCGAGTGGCGCCAGGATGTAGCCGGACTGGGCGACGGAAGACCAGGCCAGCAGGCGTACGGCGGAGCGTTGGCGCATGGCGAGCAGGTTGCCGGCGGTCATGGTCAGCGCGGCGATGATCCCGATGATCGGTGCCCAGGTGGCGGCCTGACCCGACAGGGCGACGATCAGTACGAGGATCAGCCCGGCGAAGCCTGCCGCCTTGGAGATGACCGAGAGCAGGGCGGCCACGGGAACGGGGGCACCCTGGTAGACGTCGGCCGCCCAGGAGTGGAACGGCACGGCGGCGATCTTGAACGCGAACCCCGCCACCACGAGGACGACGCCGACCGTGACGACGGCGGGCAAACTCTGGGCGGTCGCCAGCGCCGCGCCCGGTGCCGGGACCTGCCCGCTGAACACGGCTGCCAGGCGGGACAGATAGACCGTGCCCGCGATGCCGTACAGGAGTGAGACGCCGAACAGCATGATCGCCGTCGACACGACCGACACCACGAACAGCTTCACGGCCGCCTCGGAGGAGCGGCCGTCGTAGCGCTTCATCGCGGTAAGGGCGAAGACCGGGAGTGAGACCAGTTCGAGTGCCACCACGAGCATGATGAGGTCTCGGGAGGCGGGCAGGGTCACGGCGCCGACGAGGGTGCAGAGCAGCAGGAAGTACCACTCGCCCACCGGGATGCCGCCGCCCGCCAGCTGGGTCATCGACATCAGTACGACCACGACGGCCGCCACGAGCACCATGCCGGCGAACACCAGCGTGAACTGGTCCGCCACGAACGAGCACAGCGCCGCCCCCCGAGCCGACGGGTCGGCCAGGCTGGGTGGCACGCAGAAGGTGGACTGCGGCGGGCCGCCCCTGGTCGCTTGCGTGACGACGAAGCCCAGGGAGATCAGGACGCCTGCCAGCGTGACGAGTCCGAGCGTGATCTTCGTGCGTGGGCGGGCGGGGAGGAACGCGTCGAGCAGCAGCACCAGCCCGGCCACCAAGGCGAGCACCAAAGGGGGCGCGATCACGAAATAGTCGATCTGCTGGATCATGAGACGGCTCCCAGCAGGGTCTGCACGGCCGGGGTGGTGAGCGACAGGAGGAGTCCTGGCCAGAGCCCGAAGAGCAGGATCAGGGCCAGCAGCGGTGTCCAGGCCAGCAGTTCGTAACCTCTGATGTCGTCCAACGCCGACCGGGGGCTGCCCAGAGGCTCGGGACCGCGCGTCGCGGCTTCCCCGGTGGTGGCGCCGTCACGTACCGCTGCCCCGTCGTCTTCGGCTGTGGCGCCGTCACGTGCCGCTGCGCCGTCGCCCGGTGTGTGGACCCCGACCGCGTGGAGTGCCTGCGCTCTCGAACGGGTGGCCGCCCGAGGGCGGCCGTGGGTGACTCGGGAGAGCATGACCAGGAAGTAGGCGGCCGTCAGGACCGCGCCCAGGCCGCCGATCGCCATGTACGTGAGGAACAGCGCACGCGGCAGGCCGTTCGCCGGTTGGAACGCCCCGAACAGCGCCAGCATCTCACCCCAGAACCCGGCCAGCCCCGGCAGCCCAAGTGAGGCGATCACGGCGAAGGTGAGCACCGAGCCCAGCCGCGGCAACGTAGCCAGCAGGCCGCCGCCCAGCGAAGGCATGTCGGCGGTGTGGTAGCGCTCTTTGACCGCTCCGGCCAGGAAGAACAGCAGACCGGTGATCAGGCCGTGGGCGACGTTCGCGAAGAGGGCGCCGTTGATGCCCACCGGGGTCAGTGTGGCGAAACCCAGCAGGACGAAGCCCATGTGACCGACCGAGGAGTAGGCGATCATGCGTTTGAGGTCGCGCTGGGCGAGACAGGCGAGGGCGCCGTAGACGATGCCGACCACGGCGAACGCACCGAGCCACGGCGCCACCGCCGTCGCCCCCTCGGGGAGGACGGGGATGGCGATCCTGGCGAAGCCGTACGTGCCCATTTTCAGCAGCACCCCGGCGAGCAGCACCGAGCCTACGGTGGGAGCCTCCGTGTGGGCGTCGGGCAGCCAGGTGTGCAGCGGCCACATCGGTGTTTTGACGGCCAGGCCGATGCCGATCGCTACGAACGCCAGGATCTGCACGGATCTGGACATACCGCTGCCGTGGGACGCGCTCAGCGCCTCGATGTCGAGCGTGTCGGCCTGGGCCCATACGAGCAGCAGGCCGAGGAGCATCACCACCGAGCCGAGCAGGGTGTAGAGGATGAACTTGATCGACGCCGCCCTGCGCCCCTCGCCGCCCCAGATGCCGATCAGGAAGTACATCGGAATGAGGACGATCTCGAAGAACACGAAGAAGAGCAGCAGGTCGAGGGCGAGGAATGTACCGATCATGCCTACTTCGAGCACGAGCAGCGTGAACACGAGTGCTCTCGGCCTGGCCCTCATGAACTGCCCGGCAGCGGTCCTGCCCCAGCACAGGTAGACGAAGCAGAGGAACGTCAGCAGGGCCGTCAGCGCGATCAGCGGCAGCGAGATCCCGTCGACGCCGAGGTGGAGGCGAAGCCCCAGCCCGGGGATCCACGGCAGGTCGACCTCGAACTGCGGCCGCGCCGCCTGACCGTAGTCGAACGTCGCCACCAGCAGCACGGCCAGCGCCAGCGTCACGCCCGAAAGGATCAGCCCGTACGCGCGCAGCAGCGGGCGGAGCGTGTGGGGCGAGAGGAGGAGCATGAGTGCGCCGAGCAGCGGCACGGCCAGCAGCGCGGCAGGAAGCCAGCCCATCATGCGAACACCACCGCCGCCGCAGCTCTGTGGCGATGCCAGCGCGTCATGTGAACACCACCGCCCCCACCGCGATCAACAGGACACCGGCGAGGACGCCGCTCACGTAGAGCTGGACGTTGCCGTTCTGGGCCAGTCGCAGCACTCCGGACAAGCCGCGGGCCGACCTGCCCGAGCCGCGCACCGCCCCGTCCACGACCACGTCGTCCGTCCTGACGACCAGCCTGGCCAACGCCAGCACCGGGCGTACGAACAGGGCGGCGTACAGGCCGTCCACGTAGAACGCCCGCTCGCACGGACCCCTCAGCGGGCCCAGCAGGCGGGCCGGGTCGGCGATGGGGTCGATGCGCCAGAACGCGTACACCACCCCGGCGCCGAGCACCGCGAGCACGACGCTGGTGGCCGCCAGGCCGAGGTCCAGATGCGGCTCGCCGGCGAAGCCCAGCAGCAGGGCCGGGATCGCGAGCAGGATGACGGGCACGAGCATGGTTCTGGGGGCTTCCGTGACGTCCACGACGTGGGCCGTGCCGGGCTCCGGCTCCGGGAGCGCCACGGCCCTCGCCTCGCCGAAGAAGGTGCGTAGCCAGGCTCTGGTCGCGTACGCGCCGGTGACGGCCACGGTGGCGAGCGCGCAGCCGTACAGGAGGAGGCCGGCCGCGTCCGTCAGGACGCCGGTCGACAGCGCGTCGTCCATGGCCAGCAGGATGCCGTCCTTGCTGAAGAAACCGCTGGCCGGTGGGATGCCCATGAGTGCGGCGAAACCGATCGTCATCGCCACGAACGTGATCGGCAGCTCCCGGCGCAGCCCGCCCATCTGGGTCATCAGGTTGGAGCCGGCGTGGTGGATCACCGCGCCCGCGCCGAGGAACAGCAGTGCCTTGAACGCGCCGTGGGTCAGCAGGTGGAAGATGGCCGAGGTGTCGGAGCCCGCGGCGAGGCCACCTGCCATGTACGCGAGCTGGCTGACCGTCGAGTAGGCCAGCACGCGTTTCAGGTCGTCCTGGGCCAGCGCGGCCAGTGCGGCGCCCAGCATGCCCAACGCGGCCATGACGGCCAGCACGTCCAGCGTCGGCTGCGCCTCGAGGAACGCGGGGAAGAGCCTGGCCACGATGAAGATCCCGGCGGCGACCATCGTGGCGGCGTGGATCAGCGCGCTGATCGGCGTCGGGCCCGCCATGGCGTCGGGGAGCCAGGTGTGCAGCGGCACCTGGGCGCTCTTGCCCGCCACCCCGGCCAGCAGGAGCATCGTCGCGGTTACCAGGGTGGCCGTGGACATTTCCGGCACCTTCGTCAGCACGTCGGTGATGCGGAAGCTGCCCGCCGCCATGCCGAGCACGAAGATGCCGAAGAGGAAGCCCACGTCGCCCAGGCGGGTGACGAGGAACGCCTTGACCGCCGCGCGCGAGTTGCCGCGGTCTTCCCACCAGTGGCCGATGAGAAGGTATGAGCAGAGGCCCATGATCTCCCAGCCCACGTAGAGGACCAGGAGGTCGCCCGCGTAGACGACCAGGAGCATCGCGCTGGTGAACAGGCTGATGAACGCGCTGTAGGAGGGGTAGCGCGGATCGTCTTTGAGGTAGCCGACCGAATAGACCTGTACGGCGAGGGCTACCACGGTTACCAGTACGCCGAGGATGCTCGACAGGTCGTCGGCCTGGAGGGTGAGCGAGATCGGGATGCCGCCGGTGACTATCGTGCCGTAGGTCTGGCCTGTTGGTGGTGATGTTGTGGTGGTGCCGGTGAGGAAGGCGAAGCCGGGGCCCCAGGCGAGCCAGGTGGCCAGGAGTGCCGAGACGGTTGTGGGGAGGATGGCCAGCCAGGCTGCTCTGGTGTCCGCTGGTCGTCGGTGCGGCCAGCGTGAGAGCAGGAGGCCGGCGAAGGCGGCGGCGAAGGGTAGGAGCACGGCTAGCAGCGGGAATGTCGTCATAGCGGGCCACCTCGCTTGACGGGCTGCTCGCCCCCACGTCCGGTTTCGGCTTCAGCGGGCTTCGTCTGCTCCGCCCGTTCTGCGTGCTGAATCTGCTCGGCTTCCTCGGCTTGCTCCGCGGGCGCTGCTCGCTCTGCCTGCGCCGCCTGGTCGTGTCGCTGCTCCGCGGGATCGTCGGTGGGTTCGGCCAGGTCGCGGAGGTGGTCGATGTCGACGGTGCGGCGGTTGCGGTAGAGCGCCAGTACGATCGCCAGGCCCAAGCCCACTTCGGCCGCCGCGATGACGATGACGAAGAGGGTGAGCACCTGGCCGCTGTGCAGGCGGTCGCCCAGCCACACGTCGAACGCGACCAGGTTGAGGTTGACGGCGTTGAGCATCAGCTCGACCGACATCAGCACGAGGATCGTGTTGCGTCGGGCGAGCACACCGTAGACGCCGATGGAGAAGAGGAGCGCGGAGACGACGGCAGGGTAGACGATGTGCACTACCTACCCCCGGTCTGGTCGGGTGGTGAGCTGACTCCACTCTGATTTGGTTGCGGGCCGCCGGCTCGCTGGTCGGGCGACGGGCCTCCGGGGATGTCTGTGCGAGACAACACGATGGCGCCGATCAACGCGGCGAGCAGCAGCACGGACAGTGCCTCGAAGGGCAGGACCCACGTGGCGAAGACGCTGGCGCCCAGCTCCTTCGCGGCTCCATGACCCGGCTGGAGCAGTGTGTAGGCAGTTCGGAATCCGTCGATCACCACCGTCACCAGGATGGCCGCCGTCACCACCGCCACCAGGGCCGCGACGAGCCGGTTGCCGCTGTCGAGGTCTGCGGAGCGGCCGATGGGCGCGCGGGTCAGCATGATGCCGAACAGCATCAGGACGACCACCGCGCCCACGTAGATCAGCACCTGGACCCAGGCCACGAACTCGGCGGTCAGCACGAGATAGCCGCCCGCCAGCGCGCCGAAGCAGACCACGAGCCAGAGGGCGGCGTGGACGAGTTGTCTGGTCGTGACGACGAGCAGCGCCGATCCAATCGCTACCGCACCCAGTAGCAAGAAGACGATCTCTTGCCCGGTGGGTGACAGGTAGGAGGGCACCGCTTCGGTCACGACTCCTCCTCGGACTCCCTTGTCTCGCCAGGGTCGAGCCGCCCTGGTGGCCGGATGGACCGTGGGTCGGCCATCCTGTGCCTGCGGGGGCTCGCGGCAGAAGTCTGCTCCTCCGGCTCGGGTTCCGATCCCGGTTCGCCCGAGGCTGTGGACAACTTTTCTGGGGGCGGCTCGCCTGTGGATGAAGCCGGCCCCGGGGGCTGCTTTGTGGCAGCGCCGGTGTCCGTCCCACTCGCTGTCGTACTCCCCTCGCCCTCCGCAGATGGGCTCGTGTCCGCTGCGGAAAGGTCGGTGTCCGCGCCGGTCTCTGTGGAGGGGCTGGTGGACGGCCGCTCGTCCGCTGGCGTCTCTGTGGTGCGGGTGCCGTCTTGCTCAGGAGTGGTGGCGGGGGCTTCGTCCTGAGGGCGGGATGGGAGGGCCCCTGGGGGGCGGATGCCCCGCACGTTCGACATCGGGCGGCGTGGGCGTTCGCGCGCGTCCGGGGTTCGCGACGGCGCCGTAGGGCCTTCTCCCGGCGCGTTCGCGGTCGGCTCCGCGGCCGTAGCGCTGTCTCCGGGTCGCGACTCCTGTGTGGTGGCCTCGGGCTTCGGCTCGGGTGTACTGACCTCGGGTTTTGGCTCTCGTGCGGCGACCGCGGGGTCTGGGGTGGCCGGTGCCGACGCCGGTGAGCCGGTGGCCGCCTCGTCGGTGGGGGCTTCCGGGGTGGGGGGCGCCGGTCGGGTCTGTGGGGGTTCGGGAGTGCGCGTACGGGCGGCTCGGGACGTACGGTCGGCGGCTGGGCGGCGGGGGGCGGCCGTGAGTTCCTTCGGGGGTTCGGCGCCGGGGTCGTGGGCCGGAGGTGGGGGGACTGTTGGAGTCCAGGCGGCCAGCGTGTCCTTTTCGTGGAGGAGGTTGCGGATGTCGCCTTCCGCGTACTCGAACTCCGGGGACCAGAAGAGGGCGTCGAAGGGGCACACCTCAATGCAGATGCCGCAGTACATGCACAGGGCGAAGTCGATGGCGAAGCGGTCGAGGACGTTGCGCTGGCGGGGGCGGCCGCCCTCGGGGGCCGGGATCGTCTCTTTGTGCGAGTCGATGTAGATGCACCAGTCGGGGCACTCTCGGGCACAGAGCATGCAAGAGGTGCAGTTTTCCTCAACTAGGGCGATAACGCCTCGGCTGCGAGGCGGGAGGGCGGGCTTGACCTCGGGATACTGCTGCGTCACCGATTTGCGCAGCATGTGACGAAGGGTGATGGACAACCCTTTTGCCAGTCCGACTCCCGGTATCCGCGCCATGGTTCAACATCATGACGCACTTGGCCGCGCACGTGAATGTGCAGGAGCGTTGTCCCCAGTTTTTCCACAGCCGTCCACAGGCTGGCGGGAGGTTATCCACAAGCTGTGTGCTTGCCCGGTATGAACCACAGCAGGGCGCTAGTCTCTCGGCCATGCAGCAGAGCCATCAAGTCCGTCCCAGCGGCGGGGCGTGGGCAGCCGCCGTTGTGTGGGCCTGCCTGCCCCTGTTCACGTGCGGGCTGGCGACCCCGTTCAGCATCGGGTTCGCGGCTTTCTGGCTGCGGAGCCTCTGGCACGTACTCGCCGCGTCCGGCTATCTGGTCGCGATCGGCTCGTTCGTGATCGCGGCCCTCGCGTACAACGACTTCGACGACATTCCTCAGCCGCTGGCTGGGCTGGTGTCGCTGGGGCTGCTGGTCAGTTGGATCGGCGGGGTCATTCACTCGGGGATTCTGGTGCCGTTCATGGTGCGCGCGCGGCTCAGGGCGCCCGCGTACAAGCGGGTGGATCTGCGGCAGCGGACCACAGCGCCCACCGTTCACTCCGCCCATCACCGCCGGCCCGGGGAGCCGGAGTGGATCGGGCACTATCGGGTGCTCCAGTCGCTCGGGCGCGGCGGGCAGGGGTCGGTTTATCTGGCGACGGCGCCCAACGGGGTGCGGGTGGCCGTCAAGGTGCTGCGCGATCTGGTGGATGAGACGGCGCGGGCCAGGTTCGCGCGGGAGGTGGACGCGGCCCGGCGGGTGGCGACGTTTTCCACAGCCCGGGTGCTCGACGTCAACATCAGCGGGCAGCACGCGTACATCGTCAGCGAATACGTGGCGGGGCCGTCGCTCGAGCAGCTCGTACGGAAGCACGGGCCGCGTGACGAGGACAGCCTGACGCGGTTGGCGTTGTCCACAGCGGGGGCGCTGGCGGCCATTCACAAGGCGGGGGTCGTTCATCGCGATTTCAAGCCGAGCAACGTGCTGATCGGGCACGATGGGCCGCGTGTGATCGACTTTGGCATCGCCCGGGCGCTCGATCAGGTGACTGTGACGTCCGGGAAAATGATGGGGACGCCGCCCTACATGTCGCCTGAGCAGTTGACGGGGGAGGCGGTGGGGCCGGCTTCTGATGTGTTCAGCTGGGCAGTGACGATCATGTTCGCGGCTACTGGGCGGCCGGCGTTCGGGGAGGATACGGTGCCTGCTGTCTTCAACCGGGTGCTGACCGTTCATCCGGATTTATCGCCGTTACCGCCTGCGTTACGGGGGATTGTGGGGGCGTGCCTCAACAAGCGTCCTGAGGATCGGCCTTCGGCTTCTGATGCGATGCTGGCGATCATTCACTGAGCGGAGTGGGCTTGTCCTGGCGCGCTTCGCCCAGGCGGAGGTCGGCCATGACCTCGTTGCCGTGGGTTATCTGGAGCTTGTTCAAGGATTTGCCGGCCAAGTATGGACCGCCCGGGAGGACCTGGCGGATTCTCAGGTGAGGACCTTGATCACGCCGGTGAGGGCCAGTTGTACGAGGGCCAGCGGCACCAGGACGGCCCAGGCGAGCTTCTGGAGTTGGTCCTCGCGCAGCCGGGGATAGGTCACCCGCAGCCAGATCACCACGAATGCCAGCAGAAAGACCTTGACCAAGGTCCACGCCCAGCCGGGCAGGAACGGGCCGTGCCAGCCGCCCAGGAAAAGCACAGTGGTCAGGAAGGACAGGACCACGATGCCGGCGTACTCGGCGAGCATGAACAGGGCGAAGCGCATGCCGGTGTATTCGGTCATCGGGCCCATGATGATCTCGGACTCGGCGATCGGCATGTCGAACGGGGGGCGGCGCAGCTCGGCCAGGCCGGCCAGGAAGAAGACGACGCCGCCGATCGCCTGCCACGGCAGCCACCACCATTGCCACGCCTCGACGATCCCCGGAATCGACAGCGTGCCCGCGGCCATCGCGACGGAGGAGGCCGCCAGGACCAGAGGCAGTTCGTACGACATGAGCTGGGCGGCCGAGCGCATGCCGCCGAGCACCGAGTATTTGTTGGCCGACGCCCAACCGGCCATGATCGAGCCCAGCACGCCGATGCCCATGACGGCGAGGACGAAGAAGAGGCCGAGGTCGAGGTTCACCGCCACGAGGTCGCGGTCGAGGGGGATGGCGATCAGCACGACCAGATACGGGACGAGCGCCACGCCCGGGGCGATCATGAAGATGCGGCGGTCGGCCGCGGCCGGGATGACGTCCTCCTTCTGCGCGAACTTCACCCCGTCGGCGATGAGCTGCGCCCAGCCGTGGAAGCCGCCCGCGTACATGGGGCCCAGCCGCGACTGCATGTGCGCCATGACCTTGTGCTCGGTCTGCCCCACGATCAGCGGCAGCCCCAGGAACACGACGAGGATGACGGCGAAGCTCAGCACCACTTCAAGCATCGGGCTGCCCCCAGTCGGCTGGCACTCCAGGCGGAAGCGTTTTGCGGCGGCTCGGGGCGCCGTGTCCTGACTCGCCGGGCTCCTTGGCGCCGGGCCACGGCTTGGCCACGCGGGCGGCCAGGATGAAATCCTTGCGCAGCGGGTGGCCTTCGAAGCCGTCGGGGAGGAGCAGGGGGACGAGGTAGGGGTGGTCGTCGAAGATCACGCCGAACATCTCGTACGTCTCGCGCTCGTGCCAGTTCGCGCCCCGGTAGACGCCTACGGCGCTGGGCAGGTGGGGGTTTTCCCGGGGTACGCGGGTGCGGAGCAGGAGGCGTTCGCCGGCGGTCGGGTTGTAGACGTGGGCCACGACGAGGAAGGCGTCCGGCGGGTCGTCCACGCCGGTCAGCCAGTCGAAGAAGGCGTGGTCGAGGTCGTCTCGGACGAACGTCAGCAGCTCGATCCAGTCGGCGGGGGCGACGTCGATGGTGGTGTCGCCGTACGACTCGGAGATCTGGGCCCGGTCGCCGAACCGCTCCGAGATCGCGCTCACGCGTCCTCCGAGTGGGAGCGGGACCAGACGTAGCGGTCGCTGAGCTTCTCCCCCGCGATCTTCTCCTGCAGCTTCATGATGCCGTACAGCAGCGCCTCCGGCCTGGGCGGGCAGCCGGGGACGTAGACGTCCACGGGAACGATCTGGTCCACGCCGTTCGTCACGCAGTAGGAGTCCCAGTAGGGGCCGCCGCTGTTGGAGCAGGCGCCGAACGAGATCACGTATTTCGGGTCGGGCATCTGCTCGTAGAGGCGCTTCACGGCGGGGGCCATCTTGTCGGTAACCGTCCCTGAGACGATCATGAGGTCGGCCTGCCTCGGGCCGTTCGCGAACGGGATCACGCCGAATCGGATGAAGTCGTGCCTGCTCGTCGATGTCGCGATGAACTCGATCGCGCAGCAGGCCAGCCCGAAGTTGAACACCCACAGCGAATAGCGCCGGCCCCAGTTGAGCACGAAGCGCATCGGCTTGGGCGCCAACCTGGAGATCGGGCCGACTGTGGGCATCGGGAGGTCCGTTGCTGCCATGCCGCCCATTCTTGCGCGGATCGCAGGTCAGGCAAAGGTGTCTCTCTCCAGCCGGTCAGGTCCAGGTCAGTACGCGTTTGCGCCAGGCGTACACGATGCCCAGGGCGATGAAGCCGAGGAAGACGAACATCTCCATCAGCGTCGTCAGGCCGTAGCCGGGCGCGTCGAAGACCGTGGCCCAGGGGAACAGGAAGACGGCGTCCACCGCGAACACCACGTACAGGTACGTGAAGACGTAGTAACGGACCTGCGACTGGGCCCAGCCCTCCCCGACCGGGTCGACCCCGCACTCGTACGTGGTCAGCTTTTCGGGGGTGGGCCTGCTCGGGCGCAGGAGACGGTTGGCCAACAGGGCTCCGGCCACGATGGCGACACCGATGGCGAGCAGCGCGGCGACGAGCACGTAGGACCCGAAATAGCCGTCCATGACGGGATAGTAACCCGCCCAGCCCCGCCCGTCCCGTGCAGTCCCGTTCTCCGGTCCGGCCCGAGCCCCGTTCCCAGCTCAGGCCAAGGGTAGGTCAAAGCCTCGACGTGATCGCACAAAATCGGTATATAAGGCAAGATCAACCCCATAACGTGACATCCATGCACAAGTCGCGATTCTTCACAGGAATCGCTCTGCTGACCCTCTCGGCAGGCGGATGCGGCCTGGCGACCGCCACCCCCGAGCGGGGCGTCGTGGTCCCGGCAGAGCCGACGATGATCGACTTCGTCGATCCGGCCACCGTCGTCGGCCTGACCACCAGGACCATGACCGAAGGCGACGCCACCGGCAGCCGATACGTGCATATCAACTACCCCGAGCTGGTCGACGCCCCCGCGCTCAACCGGACGCTCCGAGCCCAGGCCCAGCGGCAACTCCGCGACTTCCGCGACCGCACCGGCGCCGCCGTCTACAACCCGCGCCCCGAGCTGAACGTGGACTGGCAATTCGCCGCCGCCTCCTCCCAAGCGGTCGGGGTACGGCTGCGTACCGGCGAGTTCCTGGGCGCCACCTGGGGAAATTCCACGCGTACCTATTGGTTCGACCCGCGTAACGGCAAGGCCGTCGATTCCACCGGGCTGCTCGCCGGGAAGAGCGCGTTGGAGCAACTCGCGGTGCTGGTCAGGGAGCAGCTCAAGGGGCGCGGGGCGCAGATCGAGCGGGAAGGCGTGACGGCCGGGGGCGACGAGTTCGACTCCATGGCCTTCAACCGGAGCGGGGACCTGGTGGTCGAGTTCGACGACTGCCAGATCGGGCCGTGCTCGCTCGGCCGGCTGGCCGTGGCGGTGCCCGGCGGGCAGGTGGCGCCGTTGTTGTCCGAGCTGGGGCGCCAGGCTCAGGAGAGCGTGCGGGAGGCGGCCGGGAGCACGCTGTCCGACGCGCCCGAGATGGACTCGCCCGAGATGACGGCCACGACGAGCCCCCATGCCGTCAGCACCCGCGCGGGCACCGTGGACTGCGCCAAGACCAAGTGCGTGGCGCTGACGTTCGAGGACGGGCCGGGCCCCCATACCGGGAGATTGCTCGACATCCTCCTGCAGAACCAGGCGCGGGCCACGTTCTTCCCCGTGGGCAGCAACGCCGCCGCGCAGCCCGGGTTGTTGTGCCGGATGAGTGAGGAAGGGCACCTGGTCGGGAACCACAGCTGGTCGCACACGGACCTGTCGAAGCTGCCGACCAGCAAGATCGCCGACTCGATCGGGCGTACCGATGACGTGGTGTCGTCCGCCATCGGGCAGACGCCCACGCTGGTACGGCCTCCGTACGGGGCCGTGAGCACGGACCTGCGGAACGTCGCCGCCAAGATGGGACTGTCACTGGTCACCTGGGACGTCGACGCCAGGGACCAGTTCGGGGGCAAGGCGGCCGACATAGCGGACCGGGCTGTGCGCGCGGCGCATCCAGGTGCGATCATTCTTATGCACGACATCCGTCGGGAGTCCGTTGACGCGGTTCCGGACATCCTCAAAAGGTTGCGTGGGAAGGGTTACAGCTTCGTCACCGTTCCTGAGTTGTACGGCTCTGCGGGGATGCAGGCCGGACGCTTGTACAGGTCGGGGAACGAGCTGCCGGGTAAGCGGCCCCTGACGTAGCGCACGTGCTGGGGGGACGTATAGTTGGCGATCGTGATCCGAACCGTCCTGTTCGCCCGCCTGCATGTAGACCTCTGCAGGCTCGCGTCCGGACTGTGTCGTCGTTCTCCCACCTCACCCTGACTCCGACCGCGACCGCGTTACCCGCTTTTGGCGGCACGCAAACGCGTGACCTTCTGAGGATCTAGCATGGATACAGAGAACGCGCCCAAAGCAACCGCGCATTGGCGCGTCGAGGAGGACTGAGCTGTGGTAAAGCAGGTCCAGCAACTCGATCGGGTGATCATCAGGTTCGCTGGAGACTCCGGCGACGGCATGCAGCTCACCGGCGACCGCTTCACCGCGGGCACGGCGGAGTTCGGCAACGACCTGTCGACGCTCCCCAACTTCCCCGCCGAGATCCGCGCACCCGCAGGCACCCTGCCCGGCGTGTCGAGCTTCCAGCTCCACTTCGCCGACCACGACATTCTCACGCCCGGCGACGCGCCGAACGTGCTCGTGGCCATGAACCCGGCCGCGCTCAAGGCCAACCTCGGCGACCTGCCACGGGGCGCCGACATCATCGCCAACACCGACGAGTTCACCAAGCGCAACCTGCAGAAGGTCGGCTATGCCGCGAACCCGCTGGAGGACGACTCGCTGAGCGAGTGGCGGGTGCACGCGGTGCCGCTGACGTCGCTCACCGTGAAGGCTCTTGAGGGTTTCGACCTGTCCAAAAAGGACGCCGAACGGTCGAAGAACATGTTCGCCCTCGGCTTGTTGTCCTGGCTCTACCACCGGCCGACCGAGCACACGATCAAGTTCCTCGAGCAGAAGTTCGCGAAGAAGCCCGACATCGCCAAGGCCAACATCGCGGCCTTCCAGGCGGGCTGGAACTTCGGGGAGACCACCGAGTCCTTCTCCGTCTCGTACGAGGTCAAGCCCGCGCGGCTGGCTCCCGGTGTCTATCGCAACATCTCCGGTAACCAGGCCCTCTCCTACGGGCTGATCGCGGCCAGCGTGCAGTCCGGGTTGCCGCTGTTCCTGGGGTCCTATCCGATCACCCCGGCCAGCGACATCCTGCACGAGTTGTCCAAGCACAAGCGGTTCGGGATCCGTACCTTCCAGGCGGAGGACGAGATCGCGGGCGTCGGCGCGGCGCTGGGGGCCGCGTTCGGCGGGGCGCTCGGCGTGACCACCACGTCGGGTCCCGGCGTGGCGTTGAAGGCCGAGACCGTCGGGCTGGCGGTCACCACCGAGTTGCCGTTGATCGTCGTGGACGTGCAGCGGGCCGGGCCGAGCACCGGCATGCCGACCAAGACCGAGCAGACCGACCTGCTGATGGCCATGTTCGGCCGCAACGGCGAGTCGCCGGTGCCGATCGTGGCCCCGATGTCGCCGAGCGACTGCTTCGACGCGGCCATCGAGGCGGCCAGGATCGCCGTCAAATACCGCACGCCGGTCATGCTGCTCTCGGACGGCTACCTGGCCAACGGCTCGGAGCCCTGGCGCCTGCCCGAAGTTTCCGAATTGCCCGACATTTCGCAAGAATTCACCACTGCCCCGAACGGCGCCGACGGCGAGTTCCTGCCGTTCAAGCGTGACACCGAGACCCTGGCCCGCCCGTGGGCCATCCCCGGCACGCCGGGTCTGGAGCACCGCATCGGCGGCATCGAGAAGGCCGACGGCACCGGCAACATCTCCTACGACCCGAACAACCACGACCTGATGGTCCGCACGCGAGCCGCCAAGATCGCCGGCATCGACGTTCCCGATCTGGAGGTCGACGACCCCGACGGCGACGCGAGCGTGCTGGTGATCGGGTGGGGCTCGACGTACGGGCCGATCGCGGCGGCCGTGCGGCGGATCAGGAGAAGCGGCGGCAAGGTCGCCCAGACCCATCTGCGCCACCTCAACCCGCTGCCCGCCAACACCGGCGAGGTCCTCAAGCGCTACGACAAGGTGCTGCTGCCCGAGATCAACCTCGGCCAGCTGGCCCTGCTGCTGCGGGCCCGCTACCTCGTCGACGTGATCAGCTACAACCGTGTGCGCGGGCTCCCGTTCAAGGCCGAGGAGCTGGCCGGAGTCATCCAGGACGTGATCGACAGTGACTGAGCTCGTCAACGGCAAGGGGCTGACCCTCGTCCCGAAGACCGACGTGAAGCAGAGCCTCAAGGACTTCAAGTCCGACCAGGAGGTGCGCTGGTGCCCGGGGTGCGGTGACTACGCGATCCTGGCCGCGGTGCAGAGCTTCCTGCCCGAGCTGGGGCGCAAGCGCGAGAACATCGTGTTCGTCTCCGGCATCGGGTGCTCGTCGCGGTTCCCGTACTACCTCAACACGTATGGGTTCCACTCCATCCACGGCCGGGCGCCGGCGATCGCGACCGGGCTGGCCGCGTCCAGGCCCGACCTGTCGGTGTGGGTGATCACGGGTGACGGCGACGCGCTGTCCATCGGCGGCAACCACCTGATCCACGCGCTGCGGCGCAACGTCAACCTGAACATCCTGCTGTTCAACAACAGGATCTACGGGCTGACCAAGGGTCAGTACTCCCCCACGTCCGAGGTCGGCAAGATCACGAAGTCGACGCCGATGGGGTCGCTGGACAAGCCGTTCAACCCGATCTCGCTGGCCATCGGCGCCGAGGCGTCGTTCGTGGCCCGTACCCTCGACTCCGACCGCAAGCACCTGCAGTCGGTGTTGCGCGAGGCCACCGCGCACCGCGGCACCTCGCTGGTGGAGATCTACCAGAACTGCAACATCTTCAACGACAACGCCTTCGAGCAGCTCAAGGACCCCGGCCTCCGCGACGACATCACGCTGCGGCTGGAGCACGACCAGCCCATCGTGAGCGCCTCCAAGGCCGTCGTACGGGCCGCGAACGGCGGCATCGAGGTGGTGGCCCGCGACAGCGTGAGCGCGGACCAGATCCTCGTGCACGACGCGCACAACCCCGACCCGTCCGTGGCCTTCGCGCTCAGCAGGCTGGACGAGCCCGCGTTCGAGCACGTGCCGATCGGCATCTTCCGCAGCGTGGACCGCCCGGCCTACGACGTGCTCATGGCCGAGCAACTCGAAGAGGCCGTGACGCAGAAGGGGCCAGGCGATCTGAGTGACCTGCTGCTGGGTGGCGACACCTGGCGCATCGCCTGACATTCGCGATTTGATGGGGCCTGCTCGTTCGAGCGGGCCCTTTTCGCGTGTCCGCCGGCTGGAGAGGGGCGCTGCTCGTGGCGTGGCAAGGCAGGCGGGTCCTGGTGACCGGGGCCTCGGGGTTCATCGGGGCGCACCTGGTCAGGCGGCTGGCCGAGCTGGAGGCGGACGTCCATGGGGTGAGCAGGGGCGCGGGGCATCGGGTCGATCTGCGGGACGCCGAGGCCACGGAGGAGTTGTTCGCGGCCGTGCGTCCCGAGGTGGTCTTCCATCTGGCCGGTGAGGTGAACGGGGCCAGGGACGTGTCCGTCGTGCGGGCCACGCTGGAGGGGAACCTCGCGGCCACGGTCAACGTGCTTTCGGCCGCTTCCGGGTGCCGGGTGGTCCTGGCGGGGTCGAGCGAGGAGCCCCGGCCGGGTAACGGGCATTCGGCGCCGCCTTCGCCGTACGCGATGGCCAAGACGGCGGCCACCGGGTACGCCGAGCTGTACCACCGGCTGTGGGGCCTGCCTTACACGATCGTGCGGCCGACCATGGTGTACGGGCCCGGCCAGCGGGACACCTCCAAGCTGGTGCCGTACGTGACGCTGGCGCTGCTCAGGGGTGAGAAGCCGCGGCTGACCAGCGGGGCCAAGCTGGTGGACTGGGTGTACGTCGATGACGTGGTCGAGGCCTTCGTGCTCGCCGGGCTGAGTGAGCGAGCGGTCGGGCAGGCGTTCGACGTGGGCACGGGGACGCGGGTGCCGGTGCGGGAGGCGGTCGAGCTGCTGTACCGGATCGCCGGTGCGGAGTCGGCGCCGCCGTTCGGGGCCGTCGCCGACCGGCCGCTCGACGTGCCGCAGACGGCCGAGCTGGGCCCCGCGCTGGAGCTGATCGGCTGGGAGCCGGCCATCGGACTGGAGGAAGGGCTGCGCCGGACAGTGGAGTGGTACCGGCGATGAGGCCCGTGCGGGTGGGCCTGGTCGGGGCGGGGATCTGGGCGCGGGCCTTCCATGCGCCGCTGCTCGCGCGGGGCCCCGAAACGCGGCTGGCCGGGGTGTGGACGCGGCGGCCGGAGGCGGGCCTGGCGCTGGCCGAGGAGTTCGGCGTGCCGTACTGCGCCGGCTACCGCGACCTGCTCGACAGGTGCGAGGCCGTGGCGTTCGCGGTGCCGCCGGACGTCCAGGCCGAGCTGGCGGCCGAGGCGGCGCGGGCCGGGCGGGCGCTGCTGCTGGACAAGCCGCTCGCCCTCGACCTGACCGCCGCCGAGGAGCTGGCCAGGACCGCCGACGCGCACGGCGTGGTGACCCAGCTCGTGATGACGAACAGGTACCGGCCCGCCGTGCGCGAGTTCCTCGCACAGGCACGCGACTTCCCCGTCATGGGCGCGCGGGCGAGCCAGCTCACCGGGGAGTTCCTGGCAGGGCCCTTTCTCGACCACGCCTGGCGGGTCCGGCGCGGCGTGCTCTACAACACCGGGCCGCACGGGCTGGACCTGCTCGACGCGGCCGTCGGGCCGATCAAGGAGATCAGGCCCGCGGGCGATCGGCACGGGTTCCTCGCGCTCACCTGCCTGCACGAGGGCGGCGCGATCAGCCAGCTCTTGTTGTGCGGCAAGGTGCCGGGGGTGGGCAAGCGCACGGTCTACGAGCTGTACGGCCCGCGCGGCGAGCTGGTGCTCGACTTCTCCCGGATCTCGAACGACTCCGAGCAGACCAGGGCGGCGTTGCGGGAGGAGTTCGCGGCGGCGGTGAGGTCGGGCCGGTCGCATGCGATCGACGTGCACAGAGGAGTGCACCTTCAGCGGCTGTTAGACCAGGTCTGGCGGGACTTGTAACGGTCCGGGGGAAACGCCGGATACACAAGAGCTGAGCCGGACTGGGGAGACGGTAATGACGCTGACGGGGTCGATCATCAACCTCACCGTTCATGGCATAGGTGACACCGATCGGCCCCTCGATCCGGGTGAGGACACCACCTGGGTCAGCGTCGAGCAGTTCGAGCGGGTGCTGGACGCGGTCGTGGACCGAAAGGACGTACGCATCACGTTCGACGACGGCAACGCCTCCGACGTGGAGATCGCGCTGCCCAGGCTGCTGGAGCGCGGGTTGCGCGGTGAGTTCTTCGTGCTGGCCGGGCTGATCGGCGAGCCCGGCAGGGTGACGGCCGGCGGGGTCGGCGAGCTGGTCAGGTCAGGCATGCGGGTCGGGTCCCACGGCTGGGGGCACCGCGACTGGCGGCGGCTCCACCCGGGCCAGGTCGGCGAGGAGTTATCCGGCGCGCAGCGGGTGATCGGGGAGTTATGCGGGCATCCGGTGACGCGGGTCGCCATTCCGTTCGGGTCGTACGACAGGCACGTGCTCGGCAGGCTGCGTAAGGCGGGCGTGACCTGCGCGTACACGAGTGACGGCGGGCGGGCGGCCCCCGGCTCGTGGCTGCAGGCCCGCAACAGCCTGCGCCATGACCTGGACGAGCGGTGGATCCGCCAGGTGCTCGACGGCCGGCCGCCGCCGGCGCAGCGGGCCAGGAAGGCCGCGGCGCGGCTCTACAAGCGGGCTCGGGGCTGACCCGGATGCGCGTCGCAGTGGTGATCGTCACCTACAACAGCGCCGACGTCCTGGATGGCTGCCTGCGCAGCCTCGCGGAGGGCGCGCGGGGGGTGGAGCTGGCCGCGGTCGTCGTGGCCGACAACGCCTCGGCGGACGACTGCCTGGCCATCGCCAAGCAGGCCACGGAACTGCCGATGATCACGGTGCAGCTCGGCAGGAACGCCGGGTACGCGGCCGCGATCAACGCCGCGGTGGACACGCTGGACCTGGACGAGCTGGACGCCGTCTATGTGATCAACCCGGACTGCAGGCTGGTCCCGGGGTCGATCGCACCGCTGGCCGAGTCGCTGCGAACCCCGCACCGAGGCATCGCGGCGCCGTACATGGTCAATCCCGACGGATCCCTGCAGCCGTCGTTGCGCAGGACGCCCACGGTCGGCAGAGCCGTGGTGGAGGCGATCATCGGCGGGGACCTGGCCGGGCGGCTGGGAAAGCTGGGCGAGCTGGTGACCAACCCCCGCGAGTACGAGCGCCCCGGCGCGTTCGCGTGGGCCACGGGCGCGGCGATGTTGCTGTCCGTGCCCGCCATGCGCGAGATCGGACCGTGGGACGAGTCGTTCTTCCTCTACAGCGAAGAGACCGAATACTGCCTGCGGGCCGCCGACCTGGGCTGGCTCACCTGGTACGAGCCCGCGTCCGTGATCGAGCACATCGGCGGCGACTCGGGCACGAACCCGGCGCTGGCCGCGCTGCTGATCGTCAACAAGGTGAAGTTGTTCCGCAGGCGCAGGGGCAGGCTGGCGGGAGCCGTCTACTACCTGGCCGTGCTGCTCGGGGAAGGCGCGCGGGCGCTGGCCGGGCGGAAGATCTCCAAGGTGTCGTTCGCCGCGCTGCTGCGGCCCTCGCGCGTGATGACGGCCTCATGAAGAGGTTCGACGAGCTCACGACGGAGGAGCTGGACGCCTGGCACAAGCTGCGGGCGGCCAACCCCGCGCTGGACAGCCCGTACTTCCATCCGGGTTTCGCGGCGGCGGTGCACGAGTTCGAGGCCGTGCACGTGGCCGTCTCCAGGGACGAGCGCGGGGAGATCACCTCGCTCATGCCCTGCCACCGTGACGGCTCGGTGCTGCGTCCCGTGGGCTGGCCGGGGGCCGACTTCCAAGGGCCCGTGCTCGCGCCGGGCACCGCGTTCCGGCCGCTGGAGCTGCTCGGACGCGGGGTCCGCGGGCTGGAGTTCGACCACCTGCTGGAGCAGGAGGGTTTCGAGCCTTGGATCGTTTCACGCCGGGCCTCGCCGTACGTGGACGTGACCGGCGGGCTCGACGGCTACCTGGAGCGCGCCTCGCGGACGGGCAAGGACAACATGGGACAGGCCAGACGCCGTACGGCCAAGGCCGGGCGCACCCTGGGCCCTGTCCGCTTCGAGGCGGACACGGTCGACCCCGAGGCGCTGGAGCAGGTCGTCCGGCTCAAACGCGCCCAGTACGCCGCCACCGGGGCCAGGGACTACTTCGCCGAACCCGGCAGGATCGAGCTGCTCACCAGGCTGCTGCACACCCGGGACCCCTCGTTCGGCGGCGTGTTGTCGACGCTGCACGCGGGCCCGCACCTGCTGGCCGCGCACTTCGGGATGCGCTCGGGCGGCGTGCTGCACTGGTGGTTCCCCGTCTACGACCCGGAGCACTCCGGGCTCGCCCCCGGCTGGATCCTGCTGCGCGAACTCGTGGCCGCCGCGCCCGCGCTCGGCCTCACCCGCATCGACCTGGGCCGGGGCGACGACGAGTACAAGCGCCGGGCCAAGACCGGCGAGAGCGTCGTCTGCCAGGGCCTGGTCACGCGCAGTCCGGCGCGGCTGGCCGTGCGCAGGGCCCGCGACTCGCTGGTCGCCACGGCCAGGCGGTCGGAGCTCCTGCGGCGGCTCGCGCACAAGATCAGAAACCTGTAACGCTCCAACAAGCTGATCCGAACAAATTAGGGTGAGCCGGGAGAGGCATGACAAATGCCTTGGGCCCTGCTCTTTACGCGACGGGGGAGGGGCCCGGACCGTGAGAATCAGTGTCTTCGGACTCGGTTACGTCGGTTGCGTGTCGGCCGCCTGCCTGGCCTCGATGGGGCACGAGGTCGTGGGCGTGGACGTCAGCCAGACCAAGGTGGATCTCATAACCTCGGGCCGCGCGCCCGTCGTCGAGGATCGCATCGGCGAGCTCACCGAGCAGGTGGTGCGGGCCGGGACGTTGCGGGCCACCACCGACGCCTCGGAGGCTCTGCACGCGACGGACATGTCGCTGGTCTGCGTCGGCACGCCCTCGGCGCCGAACGGGAGCTTGTCGACGCTCTACCTGGAGCGGGTGGCCGAGGAGATCGGCGGCGCCATGAAGGGCGGGCACACCGTGGTGTTCCGGAGCACCATGCTGCCGGGCACGTGCGAAAGTCTGCTGGTCCCGATCCTGGAGGCGGCGTCGGGGCTGCGGGCGGGGCGGGACTTCGGGGTGGCGGTGAACCCGGAGTTCCTGCGCGAGGGCACCAGTGTGCGGGACTTCTTCGAGCCGCCCAAGACCGTGATCGGCGAGAGCGACCCGGCCACGGGCGAATCGGTGGCCGCGCTGTACGACGGCTTGCCGGGCGAGGTGTTCCGGGTGCCGATCGCCGTAGCCGAAATGACGAAATATGCGGACAACGCCTTTCATGGGCTCAAGATCAGCTTCGCGAACGAGCTGGGCGCGGTCTGCCAGGCGCTGGGGTTGGACTCGCACCAGGTCATGGACGTGTTCCTGGCCGATCGTAAGCTCAACATCAGCCCGGCGTACCTGCGGCCCGGGTTCGCGTTCGGCGGCTCGTGCCTGCCGAAGGACCTGCGCGGCCTGGTCTACGCCGCGAGGAGGGCGGACGTCTCCGTACCGCTGCTGTCGCATGTCCTGCCCTCCAACGAGGCGCACCTGCAGCGGGCGTTCGAGCTGGTCGTGGCCGCGGACAGCCGCAAGGTGGGGTTGTTCGGGCTGTCGTTCAAGCCGGGCACCGATGACCTGCGCGAGAGCCCGCTGGTCGAGCTGGCGGAACGGCTCCTGGGCAAGGGCTACGACCTGCGCATCTACGACGAGAACGTGACGTTGTCGCGGCTGATGGGCGCCAACCGGCAGTACATCGAGCAGCGGCTCCCCCACCTGGGCGATCTGCTGACCACCTCGGTCGACGACGTGCTCGCGCACGCCGACGTGTGCGTGATCGGCTCACGGGAGCCGGCCGTGCTCGACGCCGTCGAACGCGCGGGCACCCGTACGATCATCGACCTCGTCCGCCTCCCCGACGCAGCAGAGCGCCGGGCGACTCCTGGATATGTGGGCCTTGCCTGGTAGAAGAGCACTCATCCTGGTCGAGAACCTCTCCGTGCCGATGGACCGGCGGGTGTGGCAGGAGAGCGTCACGCTGCGCGACGCGGGCTGGGAGGTGCACGTCATCTGCCCGCGGGGCGCCAAGCAGGACACCGAGCCCGAGGCGCTGATCGACGGCATCGCGATCCACCGCTACCCGCTCACGGCCGCGACCGGAGGGCCGCTCGGCTACCTCAAGGAGTACGGCTCCGCGCTCTGGCACACGTTCCGGCTGGCCAGGAAGGTGGGACCGGTCCACGTGGTGCACGGGTGCAACCCGCCCGACCTGTTCTTCCTGGTGGCGCGGCGGCTGGCCGAGAGGGGGACGCGGTTCGTGTTCGACCAGCACGATCTGGTGCCGGAGTTGTACCTGTCGCGCTTCGATCGGGGGGAGGACCTGCTCTACCGCGCGGTGTGCCGTCTCGAGCGGCTCACCTACCGGGCCGCGCATGTCGTGATCGCGACCAACGAGAGCTACCGCGAGGTCGCGCTGAGCAGGGGCGGGAAGCGGCCCGACGAGGTGTTCGTGGTGCGCAGCGCGCCCGCGGTCGAGCGGTTCCACCAGGTGCCGCCAGACGAGTCGGTCAAGCGCGGCAAGCCGTACCTGCTGTGCTATCTGGGCGTCATGGGACCGCAGGACGGGGTGGACTACGCGCTGCGCTCGCTGGCCCGGTTGGAACGGGACGACTGGCACGCGGTGTTCGTCGGGGGCGGTGACACCTTCGACGCGATGGTGGCGCTCTCCGGGGAGCTGGGGCTGGCCGACCGGGTCGAGTTCACCGGGCGCATCCCGGACGAGGACCTGATGCGCTACCTGTCCACGGCCGACGTGTGCCTGTCACCCGACCCGCTCAACCCGCTCAACGACGTCTCCACCATGAACAAGGTCATGGAGTACATGGCCATGGCCAAGCCGATCGTCTCCTTCGAGCTGCGCGAGGCGCGGGTGTCGGCGGGCGAGGCGGCCGTGTACGCGCCGGCCAACGACGAGGCCGAGTTCGCGAAGCTGATCGCGTACCTGCTGGACAACCCGGATGAGCGGCGCAGGATGGGCGAGATCGGCCAGGCGCGGGTCAGCGGGCCGCTGTCCTGGGAGCACTCACGCAAAGCCCTCATCGCCGCGTACGAAGCCGCCTATCCGAAAGAGAACGCATGAGTGCATACAAGTGGCTGCGGCGCAACGTCGGCCAGCTCCTGTACGAGCGCAGGTACGGCGTACGGACGGCCGAGCGCGTCGACCTGGCCGACATCGGGCTGGACGGCGAGGACCGCGTCTACTACGCCGCGCTCAACTGGCGAGCCCTGCGCAGGGTGCTGCCGAAGAGCGAGGTGAGCGAGCGGGACGTGTTCGTGGACTTCGGCTCCGGCATGGGCCGGGTGATCGTGCAGGCCTCCCAGTACCCGTTCAGGAAGGTGATCGGCGTCGAGCTGTCCGCCGAGCTCACCGACATCGCCAGGGACAACGTGCGGAACATGCGGGTGCGCAGGCGCTGCGGCGAGATCGAGCTGATCGCCTCCGACGTGCTCGACTACGACATTCCCGACGACGTGACGGTGGCGTTCTTCAACAACCCGTTCCGGGGCAAGATCTTCAGCGAGGTGGTCGATCGACTGGTCGCCTCGGTGGACCGGGCGCCGCGACCGGTGCGGATGATCTACGGAAACCCGCTGGAGGAGCCGTACCTGATGAGCACGGGACGGTTCCGTCACCTGCGGACGATCGACCTGAAGCCGGACCCGCTCGGCCCGCCGTTCGGGACGATCAGGACCTACGACCTGCTGCCGAAGTGATCATTTACGGGTCGTCCCCCACCGGGCGCGGCCGGGGCGGCGGAACGCGGTCAGCGCGCGGTCGAGCACCAGCACCGTCAGGTAGCAGGCCGCGTCCAGCGAGCTCACCTGGCGGCTGCGCACCAGCGCGCCCACGGCGGCGAGCCGGAGGCCGCTCAGGGACACCGGGCGGCCGAGGCTGGCCAGTTGCCTGTTGCCGAGCCGCACGCGGATCCTGCGGCGCAGGTAGGCGGCGACGGTCGGGGCCGGACGTACGATCGACGTGGCCTCCGGCACCGAGACCCGCTCGCCGTCCAGGAAGCTCCCGTGCACCCAGCCGTCGTCAGACAGCACGTCGGGCACCGGGAAGGCCCTAGCGTGCCCCTCCTCGTCGAGCACGTAGACGCCGGCCCCGGCCAGCACCCGGGTCGGCCTGACCATCAGGTCGTGCACCCGGTGCACCCGCCTGGCCACCCATCCGGCCCGCTCCAGATCCAGCACGGGCACCGGCGCGCAGCCCAGCACGCCGGGCCGCTTCGAGGCGGCCACGAGCGCCCGCGCGGACTTCGTGCTCAGCTCAACGTCGGCGTCCAGGTAGAAGCGCGGGAACGTCCGGCAGGCCGCGTCCCCCAGCCTGAGCGCGTGGGCCTTGCCCCCGACCGGCGTCTCGATCACCCGCACGCCCGCCGCCCCGGCCACGCCCGCGGTCCCGTCCACGCAGGCGTTGGCCACCACCACGACGTCGAACTCGCCCGGCTCCGACGCCCCGAGCAGAGCCGCCAGCCCGGCCCCGATGACCGCTTCCTCGTTGTGCGCGGGGATGACGACGCTCGCGATGGGATCCATCGGCCGGCCCTTTCGGAAAGGATGCATCGATGAGAGTAGAGCGGACCCCGCTCGACGGGGTGCTGCTGTTCGTGCCGTCGCCGCATCGCGACGAGCGCGGCCTGTTCACCAGGACGTTCGACGCGAGCGTCGCGGCCGGGCACGGGCTCGACCCGGCCGCGTTCCTGCAGGACAGCCAGTCGCGCTCGCGCGGAGGCACCGTGCGCGGCCTGCACGGCCGGTCGGGGCGCGGCGAGGCCAAGCTGGTGCGGTGCGCGAGAGGCGCCGTGCACGACGTGCTCGTGGACATCCGCCCGGGCTCGCCCACATTCGGGCGGCAGTTCTCGGTACGCCTGGACGACCAGGCCTTCGTCACCCTCTACGTGCCCGCCGGGTTCCTGCACGGCTTCCAGGCGCTGACGGACGAGGCCGACACCTGTTACCGGATCGACAGGGAGCACGATCCGGCGGAGGATCTGTCGGTGCGCTACGACGATCCGGACCTCAAGATCGACTGGCCGCTGCCCGTGGCAGCCATCAGCCCGCGCGACCTCGAGGCCGGCTCGTGGGCGCGGCTCGTCGAGCGTCTCGCCTAGGGGAGGGCGGTCCATGCGAAGGCTCATCGTGGGTGCGATCGCTCTGCTGGCGCTGGCGGCCTGCAGCCCGGGGGGCACCCCCCAGCCCACTGTCACGGTCACCGTGACCGCCTCGGGCGCACCGACGGCCACCTCGAGCCCGCCGGCGGCCACCACGTCCGCGTCGCCCCCCGCCCCGCCGCCGCAGTTGACGCCCAGGCCCGTCGTCGCGCCCGACGGCCGCCGCTGCCCCGACCACCCCACGCCCGCCTGCACGGGTCTGCCACCCGGCATCACGTTACGCACGATGGACACCAACGACGGCCCGGCGACCCGGGTGGTCAAGCCGGGCACCGTGCTCGACGGCGTGCACGTCACCGGCGACCTGTTCATCGCCGCCGACAACGTGAAGATCGTCAACAGCCGGATCGACGGTGGCATCCAGGCCGAGTTCGACGGCCGCGACTACGCCTACAGCATCGCCGACAGCACGGTAGGGCCCACCGGCAAATGCCTGACCGCGCCCGCCATCGGCGAGGCCAACTACACGGTCGAGCGGGTGCTCATCCGGGGCCACGCCGACGGGTTCCGCGACTCCGGTGACAACATCAAGATCAAGGACTCGTACGCCAGGCTCTGCTCCGACGGCACCAACAACTACGCCGACGGCATCCAGACCTTCAACGCCGGCAAGAGCCTCGTGCTCGACCACACCACGCTCGACATGCGCGGCGTCGTCAACTACAACTCGCCGATCTTCTTCAACGACCGGCCGGACGGCACGATGGACGTCACCATCACCAACAACCTGGTGATGGGCGGCAACTACACGGTCCAGCTGCACAACATCCACGGCTATCTGATCGTCAAGAACAACCTGGTGGTCGACCGGACGTGGGAGTTCGCCCCGATGTCGGGCGACTGCCTCGACAGCATCCAGTTCGAGAACAACCACATCGTCACCATCGACGAGAGCTACCGGGTCACCTCCATCGTGCGGCCGCTCACCTGCAACGGCAAATGATCGGGGCGCCGCTCGTCGCGCGCCATCCGCAGCAGCGCGCCGGTGGCCCCGATCAGCAGGAACGACAGGCCGCTGACGATCGCGAACGACAGCAGGTCGAACGTGGCCGCGCCGAGCACCGGGGCCACCAGGCAGGCGGCGAGCGTGAGCCCCAGCTCTCTGACGCCCGGGTCCGCGCTGAGGTAGCGGGCCCGCAACGCGCACACGAACGCGCAGACGAACATGCCGAGGAAGATCGACACGCCGATGACGCCCGTGTCGATCGTTCCCTGTATGTACTGGTTGTCGAAGACCTGGTACTTGGGGGCGTACCAGGTGCCCATGCCGCGGCCCAGCCACAGATGCTTGGAGATCTCCTGGCCGGCGAACCCGTAGTCGTGCGTGCGGTAGTCGATGCTGCTGTCGTTGAAGAAGTTGTCGAACAAGCCGAAGATCGTGCCGAGCAGCCCCGGTGAGATCACCTTCATCACGCCGAGGAAGCCCGCCAGGACCACGACCGCCTGGATCCGGCGCCGGGCCGGCCAGCCGAGCAGCAGCACGATCCCGACCCCGAGCAGGCCCAGGATGGCCGACCTCGACACCGAGAACATCAGCCCCATGCCGATCGCCGCCGTGCACAACCACCAGCGCAGGGCCGGTCTGGCCAGCTCGCGGGCGCGGAAGCTGTAGTGCGCGGCCAGCGGCAGGATCATGGCGCAGATCACGCCGAACTCGATCGGGTGCGCGGCCGTGGCGGCGACCCGGCGCATGGCGTTCCGGTCGAAGATGAACTTGTCCTCGATCACGAACCGCAGCCCCGGCACCTGCAGGTACTGGGTCAGGTCGAAGTTGAGCAGGAACTGGCCCGCGCCCACCACCGACATGAGCGCGCCGGCCACCACGATGGCCTTGAGCGCGAAGTCCAGCCGCTCGCGCACCCGGATGCCGTCGCACACGGCCAGCGCGAGCCCGGCGTTGGCCAGCACCAGCACGATCGCGTGGTCGGCCAGGTTGACCTCGTCGGCCGGCAGGTAGCCGTAGGTGCCGTAGCCGTAGGAGGCGGCGGCGGAGGCCACGTACAGGAAGAGTGCGGTTCTGACGGGGTTGCGGCCCTTGGCCGCGCCGAGCGTCCTGGTGAGCTGCGCGCACAACCACATCAGCGCGGCGATGAGCGCGAGCACGTTGGCGACCGACAGTGCCAGCGGCAGCCCGCGGATGATCATGCGGGCCGGGATCAGCATGAGCGTCACCACGAACAGGCAGACGATCGTGGCGGCGTCGGCGCGGCGCGGCAGGTGGGGCAGCACCGGCGTCGCGAGTGGGGTGGTCACGTGTGCTTGCCGTTCATGTGGGTGTCCGCGGCGACGAGCACGCGCCGGTCCACCTCGACCGGCTTCGGCGCGACGGCCGCGTCCTGCCTGCGGCGCCTGCGCGTGTCCACGAAGCTGTCGAACGCGTACGTGGCGAGCAGGCTCGCCATGCCGCCCAGCGCCACCGCCACGACGGCCGCCCGCAACTTGCGCCCCGGCTCGGGCTCGGGCGGGGTCGGCGCGACGATCTGGGTCAGCGTGATGAACGTGGCCGGCGGCGCGTTGACGGTCTGCTGGCTCCTGAGCAGCTCCACCTTGGCCCTGGCGGCGATCTTGCGGACGATCTCCCGCGCGGCCTCGGGCGAGCTCGCCTCGCTCTCGATGAACACGAACGGCCCCGAGGCCAGCGCCTCGGCGTTCGCGCTGCCGTTGTGCACCTTGTACGTGACGGGCCCGTTCGGCACGATGCCCAGCTCGGCCGCCGTGTCCCCGGTGGTGAGCTTGGCCGTCAGGATCGAGGCCGCCATCGTCAGCCCGCGGTCGAAGTTGAGCAGCGGGTTCACCGGCGCGTTGGACGTGCCCGGGTGCACCGGCAGGCTCGCGCCCGTCCGGGGCGTGGTGAGCACCATGGCCGCGTTGGATGTCCACAGGGTGGGCACCGTCGAGTAGACCCCCGCGGCCACGCCCAGGGCCAGCAGTAACGCCGGGACCGAGATGTACCAGCGTCTGAACAGAACCTGGACCGTGAGCCAGAAGTCCATGCGCCCTCCCCCTCGGGCCGCGAACCACGGGCACCGGCGTGACACACAGGTATCGTTCCAATGGGCGGCAGATGTTACGTAACGACTCGCCCGCCGAATGGCGATATGCCTTCCATGACCAAGTTGGCAGTGGTGACGCCAAGCTTCGGCCCCGATGCGGAGCTCTTCGCCGATCTGCACGCGTCCGTGCTCGAGTACACCTCGGACGACACCGTGCACCACGTGATCGTGCCGCCGCGCGACAAGAAGCTGTTCGCCCGGTACGCGGGGCCGCGTTGCCGGGTCTGGACCGAGCCCGAGTTGCTGCCCCGCAGGTACGCCCGCGTTCCCCGGTCCAACCTGTGGGTCAACAGGCTGCGCCCGTGGCCGCCGATCCGCGGCTGGGTGATCCAGCAAGCGCTCAAGCTGTCGGCCACGGCCAGGATCGACGCGGACGCGGTGCTGATCGCCGACTCCGACATCGTCCTGGTCAGGCCGGTGGACGCGGCCGCCTTCCGTACCGGCGGGCAGTTGTGCCTGCACCGGGCCGAGCACGCGGTGCACCCGGGCATGACCAGGCACGTGCGCTGGCATCAGGTGGCCCGCGACCTGCTCGGCCTGCCCGCCGCGCAGCCGCCGCCGCTGCACGACTACGTCAGCTCGCTGACGTTCTGGGACCCGGACGTGGTGCGGTCCATGCGGACCAGGATCGGCCAGGCCACGGGACGGCACTGGCTCGACGCGTTCACCTCGCGCCTGCACATCTCGGAGTTCATCCTGTACGGCGTGTACGTCGACGAGGTCCACGCCGTCGGCGACCCGCCCGCGGCCAACACGGCGCTCTGCCACAACTACTGGGACAGGACGCCGCTCGACCAGGACGCGGCCCTGGCGTTCGCCGACCGGCTCAACCCGGAGGCCATCGGCATGATGATCTCCGCCAAGTCCGGCACGCCGCTGGCCGTGCGGCAGGCGGCGGTGGCCCGGTGCGCCGAGGTCGCCGGACGCTGAGGGGCTACGGGATCTCGACCTTGGGGAACGTCTGGGTGTCCGCGGCGTCCTCGTCCGGGTCCTCCCGCTTCTCGACCTGGTGGAACGCCTGCGTTCCCGCCGCGGCGGCCGCTTCGTCGTCTTCCGGCTCGGCCTGGACCTCTGCCGTCGGCCCGCGATCGAAGGCGGATGCGGGCGGGGGCGCGGCGGGCTCGGCGTCGAGGACAGGCTCGACTTCGGCCTCGGAGATCGGAGCGGGCTCGGCCGCGTCCACCGTGTCCACGGCCTCGGACCAGGCATCCTCCTCGGGGCCGGCCGCCGCCCGCAGCCTGGCCTGCCTGCGCGTCCACGCGTACGCCAGGCTGAACCCGAGGAACACCGTGAGCACGACCGCGATCCCGGCGGTCTGCACCTTGTCGCCGAGCTGCTCCTCAGGCGTGGACGGCGGCGTGACGTTGACCAGCGAGATGTACAGGATCGACGGCGCCCCCAGCTCCCGCTGCTTGGCGGCCAGCTCGGCCTCGACCCGCTGCTGCGCCCGCACCACCAGGTCGTGCGCGGTCTGCTCGCCGGGGCTGTCCGCCGTGATCGAAAGGAACGGTCCACCACTGCCGAACAACGCCTGGTTGGTGCTCCCGTCGTCGATGGTGAGCTTGTTCGGCCCCTCCTTGGGCGCCCCCAGCTCCGCCAGCACCTCGGGCGTGCCCGTCGAGAGGATCAGCGCCGCCGCGGTCGTCCGCAACCCGGCGCTGTCCTGCAACAACGGGTTCGTACGCCCGCCCGCGGACAACGGCTCGCCCGGCGCCGGCTGCGTGTTGCCCGGCCCGGTCAGCAGCAGCACCACGTTGGCGGTGTAATGAGCAGGCATGACGAGGAATCCCGCGACTCCCGCCACCACGGCGAGCGCGAGGATCGGCGGGCCGATGAACTTGTGTCTCGCCAGGCCGAAGACGGCTTTCCAGAACTCCAAGACTTCCCCGCCCCCTGCGCATATTTTCGACCTGTTCGAATGTGCGAAAATTAACATTCCCCCGGCATGGTGTACAGGGGCTCATGTCGCCTATGGCACAACTGTTCATCTGAAAAAATGACTTACCTGTTACGCCCGAACGGAATCTGACGATAGATCTATGGGCCGTACACCGGGGGGGTCGCAGGGCATGAAGTCGGCAGAAATGCTCCAGACGGCCACCGCCGAACGCCGCAGGCTGGCCGGGCTCGACGGAATACGCGGTCTAGCTGCGCTTTTCGTGGTCTTCCACCACGTCTGGCTGTTGTCGTTTCCCGGCTTTCCCCGGGACACCGGCCCCGGCTGGGCGAGCTGGATGGCCTACGGGCACTTCGCGGTGGTCGTGTTCATCGTGTTGTCCGGGTTCTCGCTCGCCCTCTCGCCGGCCCGCGCCGGGTGGCGGCTCGACTCGCTGGGCAGGTTCGCGCACCGCCGCGCCTGGCGGATCCTGCCTCCGTACTGGGCGGCGGTGGCCGTCAGCCTGGTGATCGCCTGGACCCTGGTGCCCCAGCCCGAGCAGGGCGTGCCCACCGGCAAGTCGGTGCTCATCTACGGGCTGCTCCTCCAGGACGTGTTCGGCAGCCCTAGCCCCAACGGCGCCCTGTGGTCGATCGCCGTGGAGGCCCAGCTCTACTTCGTCTTCCCGCTCCTGCTGCTGGTGCTGCGCAGGATGGGCGCGATCGTCATGGTGGGCGCGGTGGCCGCCGTCGTGGTGGGCGTCGGGCTGCTCGCGCCGGTCGTGCCCGCCGTGGGCGAGCTGATGCGGCTCACTCCCCAGTTCGCCGCGCTGTTCGCGCTGGGCATGGCGGGTGCGGGAGTGGTACGGCTGCGGCGGCGGGTCCCCCTGCAGTGGCTGGCGCTGGCCGCGGTGTCACCGGTGATCGTGCTGATCGTGGTCAACGGCTCGGTGTGGACGATCGGCAACCTCTACTGGATCGACCTGGCGATCGGGCCGGCGATCGTCCTGTTGCTCGCGGCGGTGGCGACCGGGCGGCCGGCGCCCGTCGTGTGGCTGCTGGACACGCGGCCGGTCAAGAGCCTGGGGTCGTTCTCGTACAGCCTGTATCTGATCCACGCGCCGATCGTGGTGAACATCTACGCGCTGCTCATCGCGCCCCGGATGGAGCCGGGGATCCCGGCGTTCCTCGTGGGGCTGGCGGTGGCCGTGCCGGTGACGGTGGTGGCGGCGCGGTTGTTCGCGGCGGTGTTCGAGCTGCCGTTCACGCGCAACAGGACGCCGGCCGCGCTGCGGGCGGCCGTGCGGGCCCGCTTCTCGAGAGCCGAGCGGGCCCGCACGGAATAACGCAGGAACAACGGCGTCAACCGGCCTTGGCCAGCGCCTCGGCCTCGGCCTCGTATTCCCTGGCCAGTTCCTCGGGCATCGGCTCCTGGTCCGTGCAGCGCATGAAGTCGCGCAGCGTGGTGCCGAGGCAGGCGGCGTCGACGTTGGGCGCGCCCCTGCGGGCCCGCACGTCCTCGATGTTGACGCAGCGGAAGTCGATGCTGAACCGGGTCCTGCCGGAGGTGTTGTTGACGGTGGAATGCAGGTGCGCGCCGGAGAAGATCATCATTCCGCCGGGCTCGGTCACGATTCTGAGCTCGGGATCGGGGTCGAAGTCCTCTTCCGGCCTGGGCTGCTGCCTGGTGTCGGAGTAGATGTGCTGCGCGGCGGCAGGGCGGGAAACGCGCTGCCATTCCCCGTACTCGTATGCGCCGCTGCCGTTGCGCAGCGGTTGATCGAAATAGCGCGGATGCAGGGCGAAGACGTTTTCGGGAACGACCTCGAAAATCGGCAGCCACCAGTTGATCTGGTTGAACGGGGCGGCGTACCAGCAGTCGCGATGGGCGTGGTAGGCGTAGGAGATCCCGGAGTTCAGATAGTGGTTCGAGGTCGAGGTACGCAGCCTCGGCACGTCGAAGTACGTCTGCTCCGGCGGGAAGCCGAGCTCCTCCATGACCTGGACGAGCAGGGCCTTGCTGCGGGGGTGATGGATGAAGCGGGGCTTGAGCTCGGCCAGGAGGGCGGCGAAGTCCTCCACGGCCATGTCGAACTGGGCGGTTTCCGGGTCCCTGCGTCCGAACGCGTCCGCGATCAGCTCTTTCGCGAACGCGACGAGCTCGAGTGACGCGCCGGTCGGGGAGTGGACGAACACGTCCCCCCGGTAGATCAGACCGCGCCGGGTTTCATCATCCACCCCGCTGTTGGAAAAGATGGTGGTCATGTACACCTCACCTGTCTTGCGCTTTCTACTCCCTGTCTCGGCGGCTCCGCGCACTTCGTTACACGCTTATTTCGTGTAACAAATCGGCCCCGGTTTTCCGATTACCGATATGGGCCACACAACAGATGGAGTCGAAAATGCAGGAAGTGCAGCAGTTCACGTTCCACCGTGACGAACTGTTCCCGCTCGCCGACAGCCTGCGCCCGAAGTTTCTGACGGCGTCTCCGTTCCGGCACGTGGTAATCGACGACTTCCTGCCGGAGAACGTCCTCGATCCGGTGCTCGGGGAGTTTCCCGAGCCGAAAGACGCCGACTGGCAGCAGTTCGACAGCGCCAAGGAAGTGAAGCTGGCCCTGCAGGACACCGAGCAGATGGGCCCGGCGACGCGGCACCTGCTGGCGGAGTTCAACGGGCAGGTGTTCATGGAGTTCCTGGAGCGGCTGACCGGCATCGAGCGGCTCGTGCCCGACCCTTACCTGGAGGGCGGCGGGCTGCACCAGATCAGGTCGGGCGGCTTCCTGAAGGTGCACGCCGACTTCAACCGGCACCGCAGGCTCGACCTCGACCGCAGGCTCAACGGGCTGCTCTACCTCAACAGGGACTGGGACGAGAGCTACGGCGGCCACCTGCAGCTGTGGAACCAGGACATGAGCACCTGCGAGCACGCGGTGCTGCCGGTGTTCAACCGCTTCGTGCTGTTCGCCACCACCGACGACGCCAACCACGGCCACCCCGACCCGCTGACCTGCCCGCCGGAGCGGGCCCGCCGGTCGATGGCGCTCTACTACTACTCCAACGGCCGCCCCGACGAGGAGACCAACGACGACCACACGACGCTGTTCAAGCAGCGACCCGGCGAGCGGTACAAGAGCAATCTGCGCCAGGTGCTCAAGCGCTGGACGCCTCCGGCGCTGGCCGAGCTGGCCGGGCGCCGGGAACGCTCCAGATAGGGTCAGCGACCCAGGCGGGCGAGGCGGGCCAGCTTTCGCCCGCCTCTGGCGGCCAGGCGGCGCTGGCGGGACACGTACAGCTTGAAGACCGCCGCGCGTGCCCTGCGGCGCTGGTCGGGGGTGAGGTCGGTCTCGTCGAGTATGCCGAGCAGGACGCGAACTTGGATGAGCGTGGCGAAATAGCCACGCCACGCGGGCAGGGCCAGCTTGCCGCTCATCCGCACCGGGTTGGCGTTGGCCCAGTTGCGGTGCGAGAGCACCTCGGGCACGTGGGCCCACGGTCCGGCCAGTGCGTGCCGGGCGGCGGCGATCTCGTCCTCGCGCACCAGGACCGGGCGGGGAATGGCGCCGGCCACCGCGGTGCGGTGCATCCCGTACAGGGGGTCCATGAGGACGAAGCTCTCGGTGAGCAGGCGCAACATCTCGGCGAAGCGGTCGGCGGGGTCGTCGGAGTTCAGCGCGGTGCCCTCGTACCGGCCGGTCCGGGTGACGCCGTCGGCGGTGTACGAGGTCTGCGCGGTGACCAGCACGAGCCTGTCGTCCTTGGCGAACTCCTCCAGGGAGCGCGAGACGCAGTGCGGCGCGAGCGTGTCGTCGTCGCCCACCCAGCGGAAGAACTCCCCCTTGGCCAGGCGGAGCGCCGTGGAGAAGTTGGCGACGGGACCGACGTTCTCCGGCTGCCGGTGGTAGACGATCCGGTTGTCGGCGGCCGCCAGGTCGCGGCAGACCTCCTCGGTGTCGTCCGTGGAGGCGTTGTCGGAGATGATCAGCTCGAGGTTCTGATGATCCTGGGCCAGCACCGACAGAACGGCCTTCTCCAGCTGCCGGCCGCCGTTGAAGGTGGGCAGGCCGATCGAGACGAGCGCATCGGGGTTCAACCGACTTCCTTTCTCCGGAGCTGCGCGAGCCTGAGTTGCGCGAGCGGCACGGCCAGCAGGACGTAGACGATCAGGCCGGCGCCGCCCGCGAGCGCCAGCTGGAGCAGCGCGTTGCCGTCCACCACCCGGTCGACCAACGCGGTCACCCCCGCCGCCGCGAGCCCGGCCAGCAGCGGGCGCACGAGCGTGGGCAGCACCGGGGCCAGCCGCACCCCCGCCCGGTGCAGGAAGTACGCCGCCACCGGCAGCGCCACGAACAGGCTGGCCGCCACCTGGCCGAGCGCGGCCCCGCGGATGCCCTGCAGGTGGGTGCCGACGATCAGGGCCGGCACGAGGGCGGCCCCGTAGCCGAGGTTCATCCACACGGTGGCCCTGGTGTCCCCCTGGGCGGACAGGATGTCGAGCGCGAGCGAGAGCAACATCCTGATCACCATAACGAGCGCCAGCCAGCGCAGCACGCCCGCCGCCTGGTCCCACTTCGCGCCGTAGAGGAACGACACGAGGGGGTGCGCGAGCACGGACATCACGACCGCGAAGGGCAGGATGGCGGTCAGCAGCAGCGGCGCCGATCTTCGCACGCCCTCGGACAGCGCCTCGGAGGTGTGCTCGGCCAGCCGCGAGAAGCCGGGGATGGTGACGTTGCGCACGGCCTGGCCGATCAGCCCCGGCACCCAGCTCGACACGTTGAACGCCAGCAGGTAGAAGCCCAGCCAGACATGTCCCAATATGTCGCCCACCACGATGTAGCCGGCGTTGAGCAGCACGCTCTCCAGCCCGATCCCGGCGGCCGACGGCAGCCCGAACTTCAGCAGCTTCACGGCGATGGCCCGGTCCAGGCCGAGCCGCACCGGCAGCCTGGCGGCGAAGAAGACGATCACCCCGGTCACCACGGACTGCGCGAGCTGGCCGAAGGCGAAGCTGAACGCGCCGGCGCCGTTCACGGCCAGCAGGATCGCGACGACCGCGTTGACCGCGAACCCGATCCCGATGGCGAGCGTCAGCTTGTCCTGCTCGAACCTGCGGATCAGCGTCGCGGCCCGCACGGCGGTGAAGCCCTCGACGATGATGACCGAGGTCAGCAGCCTGACCACGGGCGTGGCCTGGGGGGTGCCCGCCAGCTCGGCGATGGCCGGCGCGCCGACCCAGAACACCGCGTACAGCGCCATGGCGGAGCAGAATGACAACACCGTGGCCGTCGGCGCCATCTCCGCCAGCTTGCCGCGCCACTGGATGGTCGCGACCATGATGCCCAGGTCCTTGACCGACATGACGAACGCCGTCGCGGCCAGCGCCACGGCGTAGACGCCGAAGTCGCCGATCGCGAGCAGCCGGGCCAGGATCAGCCCCATCACGAAGGAGCCCGCCTTCGTGGCGAGGTTGCCCAGCAGGCCCCAGCGCAGCCCACGCTCGGCTAACTTGCCGAGGGAGCCGATCTGCTGCTCGGCGTCCTGAACTCGGTCCATCCCGTACCTTTCCTAGGAGACAGGCTCCTCGACGCGCTCCAGCCAGATCTCCCGCCAGAACGGGACGAACTCTCGGGGGCAGTTGACGCTGTACATTCCCTCGCAATAGACCGACTCCAGGGCTATGCAGGGGTTCTTCATCTGCAGCAACTCGCCGGTGCGCTCGTCCAGGCAGCGCTCCACGCGGGCCACGACCCTGGCGGTCCTGCCGCAGTGCCTGGCCATCTCCTCCTCGAAGCCGAGCCCCCGGTTGAGCCGCTCGTGGTTGAGCGTGCCGACGATCTCCTGCCTGGACTTGATCCGCACCAGCTCGCCGGGCTGCAGGTCGAGCGTGCCCGTCGGGGTCGCGCCCGGCTTCCCCTTCGGCACCCAGCCCCAGCCCAGTCCGCCCCTGATCAGCAACCACCTGGGCAACACCCTGCGGGTGATCGACTGGTAGCGGTTGAAGACGGCGAAGAACAGCCCGCGCAGCGTCTCCAGCATGCTCGCGTTGCCGGTCTTGACGTCGGTGACGTACTGCCTGACGTCCTTCAGCGGCAGGCACGCCGGGGCCGCCCGGTGCAGCTCGGTGGCCTGGCAGGCGAACCGCTCCTCGCCCTCCGGCCCCGGCGGCTTCCGCGCGTTGACCTGCAGCAGCGGCAGCAGCCTGCGGTCCTTTTCGGGAGCCGCGGGCTCGTCGGTGACCTTCCTGAGCCAGGCGTCCTTCCAGTAGAGCGAGCAGGCCGTCTGGCAACCGCCGTGCGCCGAGCCGTCGCAGCGGGCCCCGGTCAGGTGCACGGCGTGGTCCATGCGCCGCATCCGGCCGTGGCTGATCGTGTCGCAGGCCTTGTGCGCCACTTTGTGCACGGTCATCCGCTGCCCGCAGAACCGCAACATCTCCGGCATGAACGGCAGCCCGTCGAGCTCGCCGCGCTCGTCCAGGGTGGCCAGGATCTCGGCTTCTCCGAGCACTTCCACGACGTCTCCGACCCTGAGGTCCATCACGTCTTCTCCTTCACCAGTCCGGCTTCCTGCAGAGCCTGGGCGGCCCCTTTCACGGCGGCGAAGGGCAGCTCGGATCGCCGGGCGATGTCGAGCAGGCTGTGCTCCCCGTCGGACAGGTTCAACACCCATAACATCGCCATCTGGGCCTGTTTCGTGTCACTCCGCCCGCCGAGAGATCCGTAGAGCCCGCGCCGGCCGAGCTGCGGCTCGCCGTACGGGCTGAGGTTGAGATAAGTACGGTTGCCCTCAAGCGCCTCGACAACCTGCCAGAGGACGTCCAGGGTGTCGGCCATGGCCGCTGGCGTGACAAATCCTGGGTTGTCGCCTGACGTGTGATATTCCGGGTATCCGGCGTACGGCGTCCTGGTCAGGCTGCCGAACGGCAGGTTGAACCCGGGCGAGCAGAACTGCCGCTCGTCGTAGCCGTAGGGCGAGAAGGGAAGCACCTCGTGCGGCCGGTCCCGCAGCACGTGGGTGACGACCTTGTCGATCTCGGCGTCGCCGCGCCTGCTGCGCTTGTAGGTGAGCGGCCCGGGATCGCCGGCGCAGGCCAGCGTCAGGCCGCCGGCGATCAGGTGGAGGCGTTCCCGGTTGAGCGCCAGCCAGGTGATCGCGCCGATCGTGCCGGGCATGAACAGGAACCGGTAGGTGTACCTGGGCTCCTTCAGCCTGAGAGCCAGCGCCACCGCCACCGCGACCCCCGCCAGGTTGTCGTTGGCCAGCGACGGGTGGCACACGTGGCAGGAGACGACGATCTCCTCGGGCAGCTCGCCGGGCACGACGTGCTCGGCGATGGTCAGCGACCCGTCCGCCAGCGTGGAGTCGATCAGCACCTCGTAAGGGCCTTCGTCCAGCCCGTCGAGGGTGTGCTGGCTGAGGCAGAACCCCCACGTCTCGGCGTAGTAGCTGGTCCGGTAGGGCACCAGCTCGGGCTGGTCGGGCAGCGTGTGCAGCCGCGGCCGCAACTCCTCCAGCGAGTACGTCCCCGACACCGGCACGCTGTACCCCACCACGTGCAGGTTCGATTCCCGGAAGTCGATCACCCGCCGCCCGGAGGGATCCTTGACGTAGGCGTCGCGGATGTTCCACTCCTTCGGCACGTTCCAGTCGAGCACCTCGGTCCCCGTCGGCACCTCGGTGACCGTCAGCGGCAGGTGCTCGCCGACGATCTCCAGTGTCCGCCGCACGCCGTCGCCCGTGATGCTCCTGCAGATCGGATACAGCCGCTCGACCAGCGCGTGCATCTCTCCAGGAGTCATGGGCGCAACTCCGCGTCGATGGTCCCCGCCTCCCGGCGGTCGGACAGCCGCGCCAGCCGGGTGAACCGCCGCTCGAAGTCGTGCTTGGTCAGCCCATAGGTCCGGTACGCCTCCACCAGCTCGTCGGCGCCCGCCTTGACCGTCCACCTGGCGTCGTATCCGGGCAGCGCCGCGCGTACCCGGGAGAAGTCCACCCGGTAGGAGCGCGGATCGCTGCCGGTCTCCCCCGTGATCAGCAGCTCGGCCCCCGGCACGGCCGCGGCGACCTCACCCGCGATCTCCGCCACGGTCACGTTGTTGCGCTCGGTGCCCACGTTGAACGCCTTGGCGTGCACGGCTCCGCGCGGCGCCTCGATCGCCCGCAGGAACGCCTCGGCGATGTCCTCGGCGTGCACCAGGGGACGCCAGGGGGTGCCGTCGGACAACACGCGTACCTCGCCGGACAGCACGGCGTGGCCCACCAGGTTGTTCAGCACGATGTCGGCCCGCAGCCGCGGCGAGAACCCGAAGGCCGTCGCGTTGCGCATGAACACCGGCGAGAAGTCGCCGTCGGCCAGCTTCACCAGGTCGTCCTCGACCCTGACCTTCGACTCCGCGTACGGCGTCACAGGGCGTAACGGGGCGTCCTCGTTCACCAGCTCGTCGCCCCCGGAGGCGCCATAGACCGAGCAGGTGGAGGCGTAGACGAACCTGCGCACCCCGGCGTCCTTGGCGAGCCTGGCCAACCGGACCGAGGCGTGGTGGTTGATGTCATAGGTCAGCTCGGGCGCCAGCGAGCCGAGGGGATCGTTCGACAGCGCGGCCAGATGCGCCACGGCGTCGATGCCTTCGAGCATCTCGGCGGACACATCCCGCAGATCGACCGCGTAGCCGGGCGCGTCGTCAACGGAGGGGCCGAGCACGCAGTCGGCGAACAGGCCGGAGTCGAGGCCGACCACCTCGTGCCCCCCGGCGGACAGCACGGTGGCCATCACGGTGCCCAGATAGCCCTGGTGCCCGGTCAACAGAATCCGCAAGGTCAGCCTCCAGCCAGATCAATGGTCAACTTGTTCACGTGGAACGCCTCGGCGTACCTCGCGTTGCACTCGATGCCGCGGATGCGGGCGAGCCCGAGGAAGGCCTCTCTGTCGTACCAGGGGCGGTGCCGCTGCGAGGGGTAGTGCTCCTGCAGCAGCCGCACCTTGGTCTCGGCCACCTCGTCGTCGAGCGGCTGGTAGACGGCGGGCCGCCCGAGGTCGCCGTCCCACTTGACGATCTCGTAGCCCAGCGTCAGGTGGTCGCGCCAGACCGTCGGCACCAGCTTGGCCAGGCCGCGGTGGTCCTGGTGCGCGTCGCCCGCCCAGGGGGCGAAGATCAGGTCGGGCCGTGTCTGGGCGGCCCGCAGGTCCTCCAGGGCGTTCTTGGCCTCGTCCCAGTGCGCGGGCAGCCGCCCGTCGGGCAGCTTGAGCACGGTGAGTCGCAGCTCCGCGCCCGGGCAGAACGCCGCGAGCGCCGCACGTTCCTCGTCCTCGCGCTCGGTCCCGCCACCCGACAACACCAGCGCGTCCACCCGCAGCCCGGGACGGGCCGCGCAGATCGTGTACAGGCTCGCGCCCGCCCCGATCGCGATGTCGTCGCAATGCGCGCCGAGCGCGACGATCCCGTCACGCCCCGCGGGCCTCAGCCCGATCATGCTTCCCACAGCGCCCAGGGCCGCTCGCCTCTCGCCCAGGAACGATCCAGCTCCAGCCGCTGGTTGACGGTGTCGCTCGGCCGCCAGTAGCCGCGGTGCGGGTACGCCAGCAGCCGCCCCCGCTTGGCCAGCTCCGCGCAACCGTCCGCCACCAGGTCGCCGTGCTCCGGGATGTGCTCGAAGACGTCCTGGCGCAGCACGAAGAAGCCGCCGTTCACCCAGAGCGGCATCTGGCTGACCGGCGTGATGCCGCCGACCAGCCCGCCCTCGCTGATGTCGATGACGTGGAACGTGTTCGTCGGCGGGACCACCATCATCGACGCGCCCGCGTCGGAGGCGGCGAAACGATCGATGATGTCGGGCAGCGGGGCGTCGGTGAGCACGTCCGCGTAGTTGGCCAGGAACATCTCGTCGCCGTCGAGGTACGGGCGCACTCTGCGTAAGCGCTCCCCGATCGGGGAGTCCAGCCCGGTGTCGATCAACGACACCTTCCAGTCCGAAATATCCGTGGATAACAGCTCGATCTTCCCGTTACGCAGGATGAAGTCGTTCGACCCCGTTTCCTTATATGTCAGGAAAAAGTCCTTGATGTACTGAGCGCCATACCCCAGGCAGAGGATGAACTCGTTGTGCCCGAAATGCGCGTAGTAGCGCATGACGTGCCAAACCAGCGGGCGCGGGCCGACGAGCTGCATGGGCTTGGGCATGTCCCCGCCCGGCGCGTCGCTGCGCATCCGGGTGCCGCGCCCACCGCAGAAGAGGACGACTTTCATCCGACGACCTCCAGACTCGGTATCGGGAAGACCAGCGCGCCGCCCCACTCACGGACGTACGCGAGCTGCTCGACCAGCTCGTCCCGCAGGTTCCACGGGAGCACGAGCACGTAGTCGGGCCGGTCCTCGGCGATCCGCTCCGGCGCGAGGATCGGGATCCGCGACCCCGGCGTGAACCTGCCATGCTTGTACGGATTGCGATCCACCGTGTACGTCAGCAGGTCAGGCCGGATCCCGCAGTGGTTGAGCAACGTGTTCCCCTTGCCCGGGGCCCCATACCCGACCACCGTCTTCCCGGCGTCGGCGGCGTCGATCAGGAACCTGAGCAGGTCCCGGCGCACCTTGGCCACCCGCGCCGCGAAGTCCTCATACCCGGACAGCTCGTGCAGCCCGGCCGCCTTCTCCCGAGCCAGCACGTCGAGGGCCCGCTGCGACAGGGGCGCCTCGCCCGGCTGCGCCCACAACCGGATCGACCCGCCGTGCGTCGGCAGCAGCTCGACATCGACGAGATGCAGCCCGCCACTGGCCAGCGCCCGCAGCGCCGAGGCCACCGTGTAGTACTGGAAGTGCTCGTGGTAGATCGTGTCGTACTGGTTCAGCTCCATCAGCGTCAGCAGGTGCTGCACCTCGATGGAGACCCGGCCGTCGTCGGCCACCAGCGCCCGCAGGCCCTTCGTGAAGCCGACGACGTCCGGGATGTGCGCGTACACGTTGTTCGCCACCACCAGGTCGGCGGGCCCGTGCTCGGCCCGTACCCGCTGGCCTACCTCCGGAGAGAGGAACTCCGTGAGCGTCGGCACCCCCTTGTCGATGGCGGCCCTGCCGACGTTGGCGGACGGCTCGATGCCCAGGCAGCGCACGCCCCGCTCGACCACGTGCTGGAGCAGGTAGCCGTCGTTGCTGGCCACCTCCACCACGAACGAGTCCGGCCGCAACCCAGCCCCGTCCACGAACCGCCGGGCGTGCTCGACCCAGGAGGTCGAGTAGGAGGAGAAGTAGGCGTACTCGGTGAACGTCTCCTCCGGCGTGATCAGCGGCGGGAGCTGGGCCAGCCAGCAGCTCGTGCAGACCCGCAGGTGCAGCGGGTACGTGGGCTCGGGCGCGTCGAGTCGCTCCGCGGTCAGGAACAACTCGCACGGCGGGGTCGCGCCGAGGTCCACGACCCCGGCGAGCCCGCTCGCGCCGCACAGTCGGCAGGTGGTCATTCAGCTCACTCCAGCCAGGGCTTTGGCCTCGTACTCCAGCGCGAGATCTTCGGGCATCGGGGCGAGATCGTTACAGCGCACGAAATCCCGCAGCGTCGTGCCCGTGCAGTCGGCGTCCACGTTCGGCGCCCCGAGGTGCGCGCGCACGTCGCCGAGGTGCACGGTGCGGAAGTCGATGCTGAACCTGGTCCTGCCCGAGGTGTTCGGCACGGTGGAGTGGAGCTGGGCGCCGGAGAACATCATCGTCCCCCCGGCCTCCGGCACCACCCTGACCTGCGGCTCCAGCTCGATCGCCTCCTCGGGCCGCGGCTGCACGCGGGTGTCGTTGCGTACGTGGGCGGCCGCGTTGTGGCGGCTCGTACGATTCCACTCGGCGTAGTCGTAGCCCGCGCTGCCGTTGCGCACCGGCTGGTCGAAGTAGCGCGGGTGGAAGGCCATGACGTTCTCCGGGACCACCGCGTAGATCGGCAGCCACCAGTTGACCTGGTTGAACGGCGCCGAGTACCAGCAGTCGCGATGCGGGTGGAAGGCGTAGGAGATGCCGGAGACCAGGTAGTCGTTGGAGGTGGAGGTGCGAAGCCTGGGCACGTCGAAATAGGTCTGGCCGAGGTCGCAGCCGCGCTCCTCGATCACGGCCGGCAGCAGCTTCTTGCACTGCGGGTGGTGGATGAAGCGCGGTTTGAGGTCGGCGAGTAACTTGGCGAAGTCCTCGACCGGCATCTCGTGCTGGGCGGTCTCCGGGTCGAATCCGCCGAAGGCGTCGGAGATCAGCTCTCTGGCGAAGCTGATCAGCTCGGTCGTGGCGGGCGAGGCCGAGTACACGAACACCTCGCCCTGATAGAGCAGCCTGCGGCGCGTCTCGTCGTTCACGCCGCTGTTCGAGAAGACGGCGGTCATCATGAAAAATCCCCCTCAGTTGGCTTTTGTCGGTAAAAGGTCTGGCATGCTGCGATCATGGATCGCCTCTCGATCGAAGGCTCGTGGCATTTCAAGCCCAGCGTTCATGCCGACCCTCGTGGCAGCTTCCTCGAGGCCTTCCGCGCGGCCGATCTGCCGCAGAGGCTGGACGTGGCCCAGGTCAACTGCTCCGTTTCCCAGGCGGGCGTGCTCCGGGGCGTGCATTTCGCCGCGGTCCCGCCCGGTCAGGCGAAATACGTGATGTGCGTGTCCGGCAGCGTCATGGACGTCGTCGTGGACGTGCGGGCGGGGTCCCCCACCTTCGGTCAATGGGAGGCGGTGACGCTGGACGACGAGACGAGGGGCGCCGTCTTCATCGCCGAAGGCCTCGGCCACGCGTTCATGGCGCTGAGCGAGCAGGCCACAGTCGTGTACCTGTGCTCGCAACCGTACAGTCCGGGCCGTGAGCACGGGGTTCACCCGCTCGACCCGGCGATCTCGATCGACTGGCCGTCCGGCGCGGAGCCCCTGCTGTCGGACAAGGACGCCAAGGCCCCCTCCCTGGAGGAGGCGCTCGCGGCCGGGCTGCTGCCGGACTACCAGACGTGCAGGGAGTTCTACGCCACGCTGCATTGAGGCCCCGCCTTCGCCGACGCGGGCGTGTCCCTCGTCAGCACCGGCCAGGCGGCGTGCAGCGCCGCCCGCCAGTGCCGGATCGGCTCCCACCTGGTGTGCGCCAGCACGCTGTTGGCCGGGCGCCGGGCCGGGCGGGGGAAGGCGGTGCTGGGCACGGGCCGCACGCGTGCGGCGTCCGCGCCGAGCAGCGTGAAGATCTCCTTGGCGAACCCGCACCACGTGGTCTCGCCCGCGCTGGTGCCGTGGTAGACACCGGGCGGCAGGTCCGACTGCGCCAGCCGGACCATGAAGTCGGCCAGATCGACCGTCCAGGTGGGCTGCCCGCGCTGGTCGTCGACCACGTCGACGGTGGGCCGCTGCCCGGCCAGCCTGATCATCGTGCGGACGAAGTTCGTGCCACGCGCGCCGTAGAGCCAGGCGCTTCGGACCACGTGGTGTCCGTGCTCCAGCGCCGCCCGCTCGCCCGCGAGCTTGGTCCGTCCGTACGCGTTGACCGGCCCGGTGGGCGAATCCTCCCGGTACGGCGTGCGGCTGTCACCGTCGAAGACGTAGTCGGTGGACACGTGCACCAATCGCGCCCCGGCCAGGTCGCACGCCTCGGCCAGCCAGTGCACGGCGTGCCCGTTGATGTCCAGAGCCTCGGCCTCGTGCGTCTCGGCGTCGTCCACCGCGGTCCAGGCGGCACAGTTGATCACGATTCCCGGCCGGTAGGCGGACACGACGTCGCGTACCGCGCGCTTGTCGCACAGGTCCAGGTCGGCCCGGCCGAGCGCGAGCACCGGATCCCCGGTCAGCGCCGTCCTGTCCAGGGCGTCGGCGGCCAGCATGCCGCCGCCACCCGTGATGAGCCACCTCATGCCCACCAGTCCCGATGCTCGGCGTACCAGCGGACGGTGTCCTTCAGGCCCTGCTCGAACGGGATCTCGGGCCGGTAGCCGAGCGCCCGCAGCTTGGAGTCGTCCAGCGAGTACCGGCGGTCGTGGCCCTTGCGGTCCTCGACCTGCTCGACCAGGTCCCAGTCGCGGCCGCAGGCGTCGAGCAGGCGCGCGGTGAGCTCCTTGTTGGTCAGCTCGGCCGTGCCCGCTATGTGGTAGACCTCGCCGGGCTCGCCCTTCTCCGCGACCAGGCGGATGCCCGAGCAGTGATCCTCGACGTGGATCCAGTCCCGTACGTTGCCGCCGTCGCCGTACAGGGGGACCTTCCGGCCGCGCAGCAGGTTCGTGATGAAGAACGGGATGATCTTCTCGGGATACTGCCGGGGCCCGTAGTTGTTGCCGCACCTGGTGATCGAGACGTTCAGGCCGTAGGTGATCGCGTACGCGCGGGCGATCAGGTCGCCGCCGGCCTTCGACGCCGCGTACGGCGAGCGCGGCCGCACCGGCGCGGCCTCCTCCCACGAGCCGATGTCGATCGAGCCGTACACCTCGTCGGTCGACACCTGGACCACCTTCGGGACCTCCGCCTCCAGGCACGCCTGCAGCAGCGTCTGGGTGCCGAGCACGTTCGAGCGCATGAACTCGGCGGCGCCCTCGATCGACCGGTCGACGTGCGACTCGGCCGCGAAGTTCACCACCAGGTCATGTCCGGGCACGACCCGGGCGAGCAACTCGGCGTCGCAGATGTCCCCGTGCACGAACTCGTGCCGCACCCCGTCGAGGTTGGCCCGGTTGCCGGCGTAGGTGAGCTTGTCCAGCACCGTGATGTACACGTCATGCCAAGTCCGGGCGAAGTGCGAGCCGATGAAACCCGCACCGCCCGTCACCAGAATCCTTGTCATCAACTGCACCCCACCTGGAAGGAGGGGGCTTGCTCTCGAAACTTCCGGCTGGATGCCGGGCGACCGTAGCATTCGGACGGTTGATAGCGCCCCGGGCAACATGCCGCCCGCGATGGAGTGATGGCCCATAGCGGGCCAGGAGCCGTTTCCCGGTCGCCCGGTGCCTTCGACCCAGCCCACCACCCGTACGTAACCATAGCATCACCCATTGTCATGAAGAAATCTGTACCTTGCTGTGATCGCCCAGCACGAGACGATGGGCTTTGGGCGTGTTGGGCGCCGGGGTGACCTCGACGTCGTGGCCGATCAGCGACGACTCGATGCGGCCGACCCCGGCGATGGAGGCCCTGGGCAACACGATCGAATACTCGATCTCGCTGTCGGTGACGGCGCAGGCGGCGCCGATGGAGGTGAAGGGGCCGACGTAGCTGTCGCTGATCCGCGCGCCGTGGCCGATGATCACCGGGCCGACGATCCGGGACCGCTCGACCACCGCCCCCTTCTCCACGACGACGCGGCCCACCAGCTCGCTGGCCTCGTCCACGTTTCCGCGCACCTTGGCCTCCACCGACTCCAGGACCAGCCGGTTGACCTCCAGCATGTCGGTGACGTTGCCGGTGTCCTTCCAGTAGCCGGAGATCACCGAGGACTCGACGCGCAGCCCCGCCTCGATCAGCCACTGGATGGCGTCGGTGATCTCCAGCTCGCCCCGCCACGACGGCTTGAGCTCCGCCACCGCCGTGTGGATGGCCGGGCTGAACAGGTAGACGCCGACCAGCGCCAGGTCGCTCTTGGGCAGCGCGGGCTTCTCCTCCAGGCCGACGACGCGGCCCTTGCCGTTGAGCTCGGCCACCCCGAACTGGCGCGGGTCGCCGACCCTGGTGAGCATGATCTGGGCGGCCGGCCGCTCGCGGGCGAACCTGTCCACCAGGCCGTTGATGCCGCCCACGATGAAGTTGTCGCCGAGATACATGACGAAGTCCTCCTCGCCCAGGAACTCCCGGGCGATCAGCACGCCGTGCGCCAGCCCGAGGGGCGCCTCCTGCCGCAGGTAGGTGACCTGCAGCCCGAACGCCGAGCCGTCCCCCACGGCCGACTCGATCTCCGCCTGCGTGTCTCCGACCACCAGGCCGAGCTCCCTGATCCCCGCCGCGGCGATCGCCTCCAGGCCGTAGAACAGGACCGGCTTGTTCGCGACCGGGACCAGTTGCTTGGCCGAGGTGTGCGTGATGGGTCGTAGCCGTGTGCCCGACCCCCCGGCGAGCACGAGTGCTTTCACCGCTAATAAGCCCCTTCTCCACGGGTGACTACTGCCCAGGTCTTCCAGAGGATCTGCAGGTCGAGGATGAGCGACCAGTTCTCCACGTACCGCAGGTCGAGGCGTACGGACTCCTCCCACGTCAGGTCGGAGCGGCCGCTGACCTGCCAGAGCCCGGTCATGCCCGGCTTGACCACCAGGCGGCGGCGGACGTCGGCGCCGTACTTGTCCACCTCTTCCGGCAGCGGCGGGCGCGGGCCGACGAGGGACATCTCGCCGCGGAGGACATTGAGCAGCTGGGGCAGCTCGTCGAGCGAATATTTCCGCAGGAAAGCGCCTACCCGAGTGATCCTTGGATCGTTCCTAATCTTGAAGAGCACCCCGTCGAACTCGTTCGAGTCGAGCAGGCTGCCCTTGAGCCGCTCCGCATCAACCACCATTGTCCGAAATTTCACGACACGGAAGGTTTTGCCGCCTTTGCCGATTCTGCTCTGGTAGAAGAGCGCCGGACCCCGGCTGCTGAGGCGGATCACCAGCGCGATCACCAGCAACGGCAGCGCCAGCAGCAACAGCACGGTCGCCGCCACCAGCCGGTCGAAGACGGCCTTCACGACCTGCCTGGCCCCGTCGAACTCGGGATGCTCCACGTGCAGGAGCGGCATGCCGGCGACGGGCCTGATGCTGATCCGCGGCCCGGCCACATCGAGCAGAGCGGGGGCCACGAACAGATCGGTACGCGCGGTCTCCAGGCTCCACGCCAGCCGGCGCAGCGCGGCCCCGTCGAGCTCGGGGCAGGCCAGCACCGCGACGGCGTCGGCCCGCTCGCGCTCGACCGCCCGCGCCACGTCACCGAACGAGCCCAGCACCGGAATGCCGTCCAGATCGACGTCCATCACGTTCTCCGGAAGGCAGGCTCCCACCACCCGCATTCCGTGATACGGCTGCCGTCTGAACTGCATCACCAGGTCGAGAATCGACTCCCGGTGCCCGACCGCGATCACCTGGCGCATGTAGTCGCCCGCCGCTCTCCTTCGGTGGAGCCGTTTGCGCATCCGGTAGCGGTAGTAGAGCGTGGCCAGCAGCGCCAGCGGCAACATCGCCATCACGAAACTCCGTGCGATGGCGGTCTGCGTGGCGTAGGCCATGATGGCGACGGTCGCCATCAGGCCGATGCCGCCGTTGAAGACGGCCCTGAACTCCTCCGTTCCCTCGCCGTTGGCGCGCTGGCGGTATGCGCCGCCCATCATGAGCGCGACGGGCCAGGCGATGACGAGGCCGAATCCGAGCATGAACTCGACCAGTGGAATGAACGCGCCGGCGATGAGCCGGATGCCCAGCACGCACACGAGTGCCAGCAACGCGCACACCGTGTCACCGCATAACAGGAGCCGTAGGTACGCCCGCGTCCAGATGCTGGACGCACGGCGTGGCACGGCCTCGAGGAGTACGACAGCGGACTCCCCAGTCCCCACCCTCATAGCACCACCCTGAAACTCTGTGCACCGCGATAACTTGACGTTCCTTGAACCACATGGGTTGACAAGTCCCACGCACAATCAAGGGCGGCGGCCCCCACTAAAGACTAAAGATCGATTCCGGTACGGGGAATAACGTCAAATGTCCACAATCGGACGAATGTAGGGCGGTCCTGGGGCTTGACGGAACGGTCCATAAGTGCCGCGTCTCGTTGGGAAAATGTGAGGTTTACGGCGATATTTCGCCAGGTTGCCGCTTTATGAACCCGCTAGTCATACTCCAGATCCGGCAATGCGGACGGCGGATCCGGGCTGCGCCAGACGACCACAACCCCGTCATGCGTGGAGTCGGCGGCCAGGGTAAGCCGATCAAGGTCGAAGTCGGGCAGATAGCGCAGACGGGCGAGAAACGTGGCATCCGTGGCCGAACGCGGCACGACGCAACCTTCACCGTCACGGTCGAGCAGGATGTAGAGAACGTCTTCCCCGGATTCGGTCACGACACGGACCTCCACCACGTCCTCCCATGCGAGGGCCTCGACGCTACCGTCCGCGTAGTGACGGGTGACGCCCTCTTCCGTGACATACACGTAGGAGTCCGGCATCGCGTTGCCGTGCATGGGCGCGATTCTTGCGAGTTCCAGGGCAGTCCCGCAAGGGTTCGCGCGCAATGGTGCGCGGGGGTGACTCAGGAAGTGCCCCACGAGTGGCTGAGATGCGCAACCACCGCCGCCCGAGCCGCGTCTTCCGGCCCGTCGGCGATCGCGTCGAGCAGCTCGCGGTGCTCGCGTACCAGCACGTCCCGGTCCTTGTAGACGTCCCGCAGCCGGACGAGCCCGAGCCTGGTCTCGGCGGCCAGCACGGCGTAGAGCCGCTCAAGACGCGGGCTGCCGACGGCCTCGATCAGTGCCTGGTGCAGCGCCATGTGCTCGGCCACGGCCGCGGACCACGGCACCCCGGCGGGCAACGCGGCCATCCGGTGCAGGGCGGCCTCCGCCCCGGGCACCCTCCGCCCGGCCACGGCCTGCGCCATGAGGTCTTCCAGGGGACGGCGCACGTACATGAGATCGTTCAGGTCCGAGATCGTCACCTCGGGGACATAGGCGCTGCGGTTGCGCTCGCGTCTGAGCAATCCCTCGTGGACCAGCATCGCCAGCGCCTCCCGCACGGTCGGCCGGGCGACGCCGTACGACGCGGCGATCTCCTGCTCGGGCAGCGAGGTGCCGGGCTCGATCTCGCCGGAGAGCACCCTGCCGCGCAGGGCGTCGGCGAGCGCGCCGACGGTGGAGACGGGTCTGAGCGGCAACGTCACGGCAGCGACTCTAGCTCCCTTTCCGGTACGGCCACCGCCAGCAGACTGAGCGCCAGCAGGACGAGCCCCGCGATCGAGACCGGGGCCAGCCGTTCGCCGAGCACCACCAGGCCGAGCAGCGCCGCGACCGCCGGTTCCGCCAGCGCCAGGGTGGCGGCGGTGGCCACCGGGGTGGTGCGCAGGCCCCGGCCGTACAGGAAATAGGACAGGGCGGTGGTGCCGAGCCCGAGATAGAGCACGGCGACCAGCCCGCGCGGCTCGCCGATCCACCCGACCCCGCTCACCACCAGAACCGGCGCCATAATCACCGCCGCCCCGCCGAACAACACCCCCATCACCGCATTGGACTCGGCCCCCTGACCGATCGCCCTGGCCGCCGTGACCGCGTAGAAGGCGTACAGCAGCCCGCCGAGCAGCGCCAGCAACACCCCGGACACCACCTCCCCACCCGCCTGGGCGCCACCACCCACGATCAGCGCCGCGCACCCGCAGATCGCCGCCGTGGTCGCCACGGTCCACCGCCCGCTCGGCCGGCGGCCGTGCAGCACCCAGGAGAGCAACCCCGTGAAGACCGGCCCGCTGCCGATGGCCACCACGGTGCCGATGGCGACACCGGTGCGGCCGACGGCGGCGAAGAAGCACAGCTGGTAGGCGGCCACCGCGACGGCGGCCAGCAACAACCCCGGCCTGATCGCCTTCTTGACGCCCACCCCGGCGAAGATCGCGAGCACCGTGCCCCCGACGACCAGCCGGGCGGCGGCCAGCGCCACGGAGTCGGCGGAGACGAGCAACCCCGCCGTGCCGGCCGTACCCCAGAGCACGGAAGCGCCGACCACGGCGAGGGGTCCATTTCTCATGAGCGCCATTGTCTTACAATCAGACAATATCCGCCAGTAGCTGGTCGATCAGCCGCGCAGCCGGGGCCGCCACCTCCCCCGCGTAGTCGTCCAGCACAACCAGGCCGTCATGGATGCTCGGCACGCTCTTGCGCGGCAGTTCGAGCAGCGTCTCGTCCTCGGCCGTGATCGCCCCTTCCACGTGGAAGGCGTCGCCGGAGACGATGATGGACACCTCGAACCGGACCTCACGCCCGTCGGGCAGTGTGAACGTGGCGCCGACGCGGGCTCCGGCGGGCGGCAGGAAATACGAGAAACGCTCGCTTCTCACGAAGGGATGATGTAACTCCGCGAGGATCTCCGACGCCCGACTGAGGGTCGCCAGCAGGCCGGCCGCGGCCAGACTCTCGCTGTCCACCCGAAAAGGGTAGATCAGCGGGCCGGTAGGTGGCCAGGTGCAACCGGCACCTGCCGAGCTGTGCGTGACGTCCACGTCTCAGCTCATGACCTGGCCGAAGTGAAATGCGCCTATAGCGCCTGTTGTCCGATTTGATGAGCCGCCTCGAAGTCGGCCACCAACTGCTTGGGCGCGGTCAGACACCACGCCTCGGCCACCAACTCGAACAACTCATCAGGGTCGATCCTGTCGAGATGCACCACCACCCACCCGAACCGCCCGGCCGTGAACTGCACCTCGAACACCTCGGGCCGCTCGGTCACCAGCGCGATCTGCTCCTCGATCGTGGCCTTGAGCCCGACGGTCTCGGTCGCCTCCCACAGATAACCGAACCCCTTGTCGCGCACCTTGAGCCCGATCCACTCCCCACCATGACTCATCCGGACCTCGGGCAGCTCGTCCAGCAACTCGAGGAACTCATCGACGCTCACACCCATGCCCGCCTGTTTACCAGACCCGACCGACACTTCCTCGATTGAGCAGTCGCGGCGGCGTTCGTGGGATTGGAGCTGTACGAAGGTGTGGACGCCGGCGGGGCTGGCCAGGCCATGGACGCGCTGGAGGAACTGGCCGAACTGGTGGCTGCCCTGGAGGACATGGGCCCGCTGGTACGCCGTGCCGTGCGGGCGAGGCTGCGCCGGAGGGCTCACTCGTAGTAACGGACCTCCAGGACGTTGCCATCCGGATCGGGGAAGAAAATCGTCTCGGGCGCGATGCCCTGGGCCCCGAAGGAATTCGTGCCGGTCCCCGTGATCTCCACCCCGTGCTGCTTCAGCCTGACCTGGAGCGCGTCGAAATCCTCCCTGCTCACGGCCAGGCACAAATGATTAATCGGGTGCCCGGCGGTGCCACTCACTCCGGTGCCCTCGTCCACGCCCCGCGAAGCGTCGTACGCCATCAGGTCGAGGATCGTCTCGGACGAGATCCGCACGCTCGGAAAGGCCGCCTGCCCGTGCCGGAACTCCTCGGCCCGCACCCCGGGCAGACCGATCACCTGCTCGTAGAAATGCAAGGAGCTGAGCTGGTCGGAAACCCAGCAGACGAGATGATCAAGACGTACGTCCATGAAACCTCCGCTCCTGTCCAATATCTGCTGCCCGAATCTCCCTGTCCACCTGCCCGACCGGACCCCGATTCACCTCTACCACCAGATAATGGACGGGCCGGATGACAGCGAAGTAAACAATCCCAGTTCACCCCAGATGCCGCACCACGGCTGGCATGATAAAATATGATATATCACCCGGCGACTCCCTGAGCGTCGGGATTCTTGGTTTATGTCACTCACCCACCATCGAACTCTCCTCACCGCCGCGATCCCGATCTTCCTGTCCTCGGTCGCCTACCAGTTATCGGGCCTCGTCGGCACCGCGCTCCTCGGGCACCAGGCCACCACCGCACTGGCCGCCTATGCGGTGTCGGTGGCCGTGCTGAATCCGGCGTTCGCCGCGGTGTCCGGCGCGCTTCGCGGAATGGCGCCGTTCATCGCCCCTCATCGAGAGCATCCGGCCGAGGCCATCCCGATCCTGCGGGACGCGCGGTGGCTGACCCTCGCCATCGGGTCGCTCGCCGCGGGAGTCGTCATGTGCATCCCCTTGATCGCCTCCCTCGGGGGCGCGCCGCGCGACGTCCTCGACGAGCTCGGCCTCTTCCCCATCCTATTGGTGGCGTACGTGCTGCTCTACGCCCTCGGCGGCGGCGCGAACGCAGTCCTGATCGCGCTGGGCCACAGCCGTCAGGTGCTCTGGGGCAGCGTGTCCAGCACCATCATCTCGATCACCTTGGTCATCGCACTCGTCCCACGGCTCGGACTGGCGGGAATGGGGATCGCGATGGTGGCCGCCGGAGCGACCGCCCTCACGATCTCCAACCTTCGGGTGCGACAGCTGGTCGGCGGACGCGTGGGACGGGGACGGCCACGAATCAAGGAGATCATGAAGCTGGCTCGCGTCGGCATTCCGTTGTCCGGCACGATTCTGATCAAGTTCGCCGTGCTCGGAGTGGTGACGTACGCGGCCGTCAGAACAGGCACGCGGGCAGCCGCCGCGCACGCCATCCTCTTCTCGATGCTGGGCCCCTTGATGTTCGTCTCACTCGCCGTGGCCCAGGCCTCCGTGCCTGAGGTGGCCAGAGCGGACGGCGGGCGAGCCGCGAGGCAGGTCTCCCGGGCGGCGCTCACAGTGGCCGTCGCGGGAGTGGCGATCGGCGCTCTGACCATATTCGTCTCCCGCGACTGGGTCGTCAGCCTGTACACCCAGGATGCGGGCGTCGGCGACGCGGTCCTCGGCCTGGTTCCGTTGCTGATCGTCATGGCAGTGGTCGACGGTACGCAGCTGATCATGGGTTTCGGGCTCGCGGGACTCAAGCGGTCAACGTGGAGCCTCGGGTCCGTCGCCCTGGCGTACGGCGTACTCGCGCTGGTGGCCGTACCGATCGCGCAGGCGTGGGGACTGTCAGGGCTCTGGGGCGCCCTGATCGTCAACTCGACGGCCCTGATCCTGCTGCAGACCATCGGCTTCTACCGCCACAGCGCGCCGCCGAAGCCCCCCTTAACCCAGGGTCTACACCTCACCCGAGGTCAGCACGACGGGCACACGACCCCGGTGCCGCGTTTCAGACCCCCACGACCTTGACCGTCTTTCCACATAGCTTGTTCAGATCGTCCTCATCGTGCCGGACGGGCCGCCGTCTGCCATCCGATGGGGACGATCAGCTCGATGTCCGGAGCTTGTCACCTGAAGTGATACCCCCTGAGGCCGACGGGGGCAGGTCACGCCGGTCCCACCGATGCCACAGTATCCGTTCGCGTCTCTCGCGCCGACGATCGGCCGAGGGGCGCCAAATCCCGGACGCAGAAGGGCGATGTGCCCAATTCGGACAAGATTCACATTCCTGGTGATCCCTCAGTGATCGGATGTCACTGGAGGTACATAGTGGTCTTCTAGCCTGCGGTGGTTGTCACCTCTGGAGGACCCATGACCCCCCTTGCCCGACTCTGCGCCTTGGTCGCCGCAGCCGTCGCCACGGTTGTCACGACCGCCGTCGTGCCGGCTGCCGTTTCGGCGCAGCCGACGTACCAGGCCGCAACACCGGCGAGTGCCACCGCGCCCGCCGGCAAGATCCGGATGAACCAGATCCAGTTCATGGGCGCCCACAACGCCTACCACCGTGAGATGCAGGGCGCCGAACTGGCCCAGGCGATCAAGATGGACCCGACCTACCCGTCGTGGGGCTTCTACTCGCACGCGTCCATCGCCGACCTTCTCGGCCGGCAGGACGTACGCGCCCTCGAACTGGACCTGCTGCCCGACCCCGACGGGGGCCTCTACCGGTATCCGCTCGTCCGCAAACTGGCCGGCCTGGGCCCGATCGACGACCCGGCCATGGCCGCACCCGGCATGAAGGTCGTGCACGTCGCCGACCTGGACTACAACTCCACCTGCCGGACCTTGGTGACCTGCCTCCAGCAAGTGAAGACCTGGTCACAGGACCACCCCCAGCACGTGCCGATCATCATGCAGCTGGAGCTCAAGCAGACCGACGACCGTTTGGAGCAGGGGGGCGGCGCGGTCAGCCCGCCGTGGACCAAGGCGCTGCTGGACGACCTCGACCGCGAGGTCCGCTCCGTCTTCTCCGAGTCGCAGCTGATCTCCGCCGACGACCTGCGCCGGCCCGGCCTGACGCTGGAGCAGTCGATCCTGAAGAACGGCTGGCCTACGCTCGACTGGGCGCGCGGCAAGGTGATGTTCTTCTTCGACAACGGCGGCCCCGGCGCGATCCGCGACATGTACCTCGACGGGCACCCCAGCCTCGAAGGCCGCGCGGTCTTCACCCGGGGCAACCCTGGCGACGCGGACGCGGCGATCACGATGGTGAACGACCCTCGCGGCGCCAACGAGGCGACCATCCGGGACCTGGTCAAGCGCGGCTACATCGTACGCACGCGCTCGGACGAGCCGCTGCAGACGGTTGTCGACGAGGAGTTCAGCCGGGTCAAGACCGCCCTGGCCAGCGGCGCGCAGATGGTGACGACGGACTTCCCGAGCGTCGGCATGGCCGCCCGGTACGACAGCGACTTCGTAGCCGAGCTTCCCGGCGGGCGCGTGGCGCGCTGCAACCCGGTGACCGCGCCGCGCAACTGCCACGACGACCAGCTGGAGCCCTCGACTTCCTCCCGATGAACGCACTCTGAGAGGCGGCCGTCCACAGGCGGACGGCTCATTGAGCCCCTGGCCAGGTGCCTAGAGCCTAGAGGTCCCTAATCTCGCTGGGCTCCTTCGGGCCAGATCACCCGGACAGGTACCTCCCGCTGCCGAGCCTCAGCCACCACGTCAGCAGTGCCGCCATACCCACGGGCAGGCTGACCGTCCCAGATGGCGAACAACACATCGGCGTCGTCAAGCATGCGCCTACTGGCAGCCATGTGTGACTCCGAGGTGGACTCGACGAAGTCCAGCCGATGTATCCGGACCGCACGGCTCAACAGCTCGTCGTAGCCCGCATGGAACTCACTCGGCAGGCCGTCTCGATACTCCTTGGCAGGGATCACCGCCTCCAGTTCTCCCCCGAGATCGAGCACGGCTTGGGCGAAGATCTGATCGGCTCCATCCGCCAGACAGGACAGCCCGGAAATCTCCGGAGAATACTCGGCGAGCGCCTCTCGTATCGCTTGGTCGATCAAGAGGGCGGTCTGACGTGGCAAGCCGCGATGGCCGGAGACGGCGATGCGGAGCATGATCCCCCTAGAGCAGAGTGGCCTGGAGACGTTCGTCGAATGATCGCAATGTGTCGGTCATCGGCCCGCCATAGCTCCGGCGGAACGTCTTGACCCGGTGCAGCACACGTTCCGAGCCATACGTCGCCCCCACCGTGAGGGCGTTGGACGCCAGATGCAGCGCCTCGTCATAGTGCCTGGACATGGCCTTTGCGGTCGCGATCTCGGTCATCAGCACGCCGCGCTGCTTCGCGCCAGGCTGGGCCGACGACAGCGACTCGTTGAACGCGGCAACAGCCTCCTCCGGGCGCTCAAGCCGTACCATCACCAGCGCGCGATAGCCCGCCAGCTTCGCGTGATCGAAGGGAAACACCCATGGCCAGGGCGGCGCGACGGCTCGCTCGTTGGCTCGTACCGCCGACTCGGCCGTCTGCAACGCCTGGAGGGCTGCGGCCTCGTCTCGTGCGGTCGCGTGCCCGAGCGCTTCGATGCTCGACAGCCACGCACGAGCGGTAGCCAGCGGTCGGTCCCCGATCTCTCTCCGCGCCCTGGCGATCAGACTCAGCCCCATGAACGGATCGTCGGCGTCGATCTCGAACCCGCCCAGGCTGCCGATCATGTAGGCCGCGAGCAGTGCATTGTCCGCTTGACGTGCACTGTCGATTGCCCGGCGATAGTAGAAGCGAGCCGAACCGGTGTCATGCATGTCGGCGTGCACCCACGCGGCGAAGCCTGCTGCCTCGCTCAGACCAGCACGAACATCATCAGCGTACGCTGATCGGGACGCGCGGCCGAGGATGCGGTTCGCGAGATCCACATGGGCCACGGCTCCCCGAGCGAGCTCACGCGCGGGCGTGGTGGCCTCCAAGCGGCGCTGGGCACCGGTGATCCTGATCAAGGTGGCAGCCGTGGTCTCGTCCACGTCCGGCCGCCTGGGCAGGGCCACGCCCGCGAGCGCGGTCAACGCCACGGCCTTACTGAAATCTCTGCGCTTCGTCGGATCGTCATCCCCTCGGGCACCGAACCGGAGTAGGTGAAGCGGCACTCCGACCCGGATGGATAGCTCCCGAACCTGATCCACGGTGAGCGGCTGGCGGCCACGGAGCACCTTGGACACCCAACTCTGGGAGTAGCCGACCGCCTCAGCGAGCTGAGCCTGCGTCCAGCCGTTCGCCCGCCGTACCTCTCCGAGAATGGTTGGAAGATCGCATGCGGCGAGTGCGGCGGCCACGGCGGGCGTAGACCAGAACTGCGGCGGTATCTGGGTCACAACGCTAGGTTAGGTCGCCGACCAGGCCCGAACCGATATTCGCGACGAGAATACCCTTAGCACCAGCACTGCTAGGGCGTTCACCTGCGGATTCGCCCCGGGCAACGCTTCCTCCATGAGCGCACTCCAACACCCGGCCCTGAACGACGCGGAACGGCCGCCGCTCTCGCGGCTGAGGGAATCGTCACCGATGTTCATCACGACTACGGAATGCCCATGGTGTCGGTCTGGGTGGGCCTGATCGTGTGGTGCGATCAGGGACTGTACTGGTGGCGCGCAGGTTGGAATCCCGACAGGAAACGGGTCATCTACGCCTGGCACCCCTCCGCCGAGCCTGCTCGCGCCGCCCACCGGGTCGCTCTCCGCTACGCCGAACTGCGTACCTCGCACCCGCTCTCGACACTCATCGCCGGAGCGCAGCCGTGCCCGTGACTCAGCGACAGGTGATCAACGCATTCCCGGAGTGGCAGATCTACGAAATGGCCGGCGGCTGGGCCGCCATCCGCGTCAATCTGGTGCCCAAGGACAGCGGACTCTCCAACGTGCGTTGTGGAGAAACTCTGAACGAGCTGATCAGGCATCTGAAGGCCGAGAGCCAGTTCCAGACCAACTTGCCAAAGCGTCTCCGAGGGGTGGCCTGAAGCCCTAAGACCCGACCGGTGACGTGATCGGCTTCTCCGCGTCAGCGCACCCACCGGGCCATGCGCCAGTCCGCTGGAAAGGTGGCGGTCCAGGTGCCGGATGGACCGCCGTCTGCCATCCGATGGGGCAATCAGCTCGAACCGTTGACCGCCTCATCCCCTCGCCTGGGAGATTGCTGGGCTGCACGTGTCCCCGGCACGCGATCCAGCTCAGGCAATGGAATCGTCCATCAGCCGGCTACTGGTCAAGGGAATGCACCGAAATGGCGGCGGATATAGGAATCGAAGGTAGAACCAGAACACGGCAGGCGCATTCCAGTCGCGACGAGGGAATCCACAATGTTTCCAGCGGCCACTGCGTTGAGCTTCCCCTGATCACAGGCTCGGGCGAGCAGCCAGATGGTGCCGTGAACTTCCAGGCCATGCGCCCGTCCCACCGCCACGGCTTCTCGATCATCCGTGATGGCGACTCCAGGTGTCAGTTCGGCTGCGGAGAATACACTGGCCTCGCCTAGATTCCGCTCAGAAGAGCCGATGCGCCGCGCCCACTTCACGAAACACTTGATCTCATCCATCGAGTCCAGCCTCGCCACGCCAAGCCAATCCGCGTCCAAGACCGCGTGGAGAGCCGAATGCATCTCAGCTCCGGTACGCACTTCCTCCCTCACCACGTGGGTGGTAAGGCACGTGGCATCCACGAGGAGGTCTCGCAGCACATCCAAACGTTCTGCTCGAGCAAAGTGATTGAGGCACATCGCATCGAAGACGAGGACACGGCCGGGTCCCGAGTCGCTCAAGGCTCCAGCTCCGCTTCGTCACGTACGGGCAGATCGGCTGCCACGAGTTGCCCACGCATGAGTTCGACAGCGCGAGACGTCGTTACGAGCGCTTTCTTGAAGGCCTCCACCACCGCATGCGCATAGCTTGGCGGCACCCGAACGTGTTCGAGGTCGGGCTGCGGTGCCCAGCCGACCGCTTCCATCAACTCCGCTCTCGTGGGATTGCGCTGCCGCATCTCTCTGGCGGTGTCCTTGTCAACGACACCCGCCTCGACTGCTTGCCGGATCGTCAAGGACCATGAAGTCCGATACCGGGCAGCGAGAACGACCAAGTCCTCTCTTCGCAGCGCAGCGTCAACGCCATCGATTGCTTGAATTGCTCGTATCGGAAGGAGAAGTTCCACCGCGAAGGCGTCGACGATCGCTTCTCTCTCGTCACGAGAAGCATGGACTCCCATGTCGGTGGAGTACGCGTCGCCGATGATCAGATGTCCCAGCTCATGAGCAGCAGTCGCCCGGCGGCGGCCGGGATCGCCCCGCTTGCTGACGACGGCGACGGCAAGGTCGTCTTCGATCAGCGATGCGCCTTCGCCTGGCACATCCACAACCGCGATCAGTTGTCCCAGACGTTCGCACACCCTCATGAGCGAGTCGATCGGCTCATCGTTCAAACCGACTCGCGCTCTCACCCACCAAGCCGCACGGCGGGCATCCGACACGTCCTGAATCGGATCCGGGTATCGCTCGATGGCAGGCGCGCAGAGTGTTCCGATCTCAATGAGCTGCCTGATGTCGCTCAGCCACGTGGCCAGAGCCACTTCCAACGAGTAGGACTGCCGGGCGGCTTCGGTAACCCCATCGTCCACCATTTCGGTACGCCTCGACACGACAAGCGGCGGCGGACTGAGAAAGTAGGTCAGCGGAACATCCAGCGCTGCCGAGAGTCTTGAGAGTTCCAGGGCATCTATCCGGCGAATGCCTCGCTCGATCTTCGCAATCATCGTCCGATCGAGGTTCAGGACCGCTGCGAGCTGCTCCTGTGACATATCGGCCGCGATGCGACACTCGCGTACGCGCTCGCCGACATCTGCCCACTCCCCGCGGTCGCTCATAGTGCGATAATCGCACACCTCGTCAGTCAACGCGAGTCAGTACGGCCAAGCCTAGGCAATCGTTACCCCGTTAGGCTTTGGCCGGATATGAGCCCGCCGATCCGCCCCTCACCTCGGGCGAAGCAAACAAAGACAGCACCATACATGGCGCTGACCGCCAAGGCCCAGCGTGTGGGACGGGTGTGTGCCTGGACAATGGCGACCCCAGCTGACGCGGTGAGCAGACGCGAATGTGGCGGCGCTCGATTGGAGATCAGGCCTCGCCGGACGTCAACCCAACGGGACAGACAACTCCAGTGCCGCCGATGCCGCAGTAGCCGTTCGGAACTTTGTACTGCTGGTGGTAGCGGTTCGTTCGGCGCAGCAATTCGCTGCCAGCCGGGAGCAGGGAGCACATGCCTGTGGTAGGGGAAGCACTTACAGTGACGGTATGGAGTGCGGAAAAACGGGAGACGCCGTCCACGAAACCTTCCTCTACAACGAACTCCAGCTGCCTCGCCATCTGGCGGCTCTCGTCGGCGCACTCCGGGGGCCATCCGATCTCGCCGTGCACCACGACGCTTACCTCACCTATCCCCGTCATGGGCACTCGGGTTAGGCTGCAACGGCGTGATCTTGTACGACATTGGACCGCTCGTCGCCGCTTTCAACAAATGCGACGACAACCATGTCCGGTGCGCACGTTTCCTGGCTCGGTACAAAGAGGAGCAGCCTCTAGGGCTGGAGGTCGTTGGAGAGGTTGATCCGGATCTCCGTGTTGCGGTATCCGGCGCGCCCGAACGCGGCAACCATCGGCGCGTTACCCACATCGGTGGTGGCGGTGACTCGTAGCTCTCCGTTAGCCGCGTGGGCGCGGGTGATCTCGGCGAGCACCTCGTCCACGTAGCCGCGCCCCCGGAACTCCGGGACCACCCCGAGATATCCGACGTTCACGTTGTACGGCGTCGCCGAGGGGATCGCCATGCCCGCCACCTCGCCCTCGTGCGTATAGGCGATCCGCCACCACTCCCGCTTGCCCGGCGCCCTGAGATAGAAGTCCATCTCTTCGCGCGCGGTCGCGTCCACGCCCTTGGCCGCCAGGTTCGCACGGGTCTGGGCGTCCAGGCTGCCCTCGGCGATTCTCGTGAACACCGCCAGGAACTCCTCATCCGACGCCTCGGCGAACCGCAGCACACCGGTCGCCGGGGGCACCCCGTCGGCCGGTGCCCACTCGAACTGCAGCCGCTCCACTTCCCGGGTGAGACCCGCCGCTTGTGCTGCCGCCCGCCGCCATCCCACGGCCACCGAGGTGGCCGGATCGTCGCGCCAGCCGCCGGCCGCCTTGATCGCGTACTGCACCGGCTGCGGGAATCCGGCCAGCGCGGCCGTGATCAGCTCGGCGGCGATGGCGGTGCGATCACCCATGGCGGGATCCACGTCGAGGCAGTCGAGCGCGACCGGGTGCGCGCTGCCCCTCGGTCCCCACCACAGCGCCCGTCCCACGACCCGGTCGCCGACCTCGGCGATCCACGTCCATTCCGGCCGGTACATGTCCTCGGCCAGTTCCGCGAGGTAACGGTCGGCGGGGATCCAGCCGACGGGCTCGGTCACGATCCACGCGGTCACGCGGTCGAGGTCGGCGGGGACGGTGGCGCGGTAGGAGATCACCAAAGTACAATAGCCCGCCTTTTATCACCACCTGAGCCGAGTGTCCGGTGACGGCTGCGCCGTTCGGGCCGTTCCTTGAAGACCGCCCTCGTTGATCCCCCTACATCCGCCTCGCGAACCCTCGCCGTTGCCTCCGCGTATACCTCCGCGTCGGCTCTCTCACTGACGGCCCACACCTCGCAGATCTCCAGAGCGCTATGGCCAGCGTATTCCCCAAATGTGCATTCCCCAGCTCAAGCCCATACAGTCGGGCAGTGTTGTACGGCAGAGCCAGCGAAAGCGCCGCCATCGACGACCTCATCGAAGCCGTCGGAGCGGGAGAGGGCCGCGCACTGGTGTTGCGCGGCGAGGCAGGGGTGGGCAAGTCTGCCCTTCTCGACCTGGCCGCGGCGAAATCCACGTCTCCCGTGCTGCGGGCGAGCGGCATCGAGGCAGAGACCGGGCTCGCCTACGCCGCGCTGCACGAGCTCCTGCTTCCGGTGACCGGCCTGCTCGACACCCTGCCGGGCCCGCAGCGCGACGCTCTGCGCGGCGCACTCGGCCTGGCGCAGGGCAGCGCGGACCGCTTCCTGGTGTCGGCCGGTGTGTTGTCGCTCCTGGCGGAGGCTGCGGCCGGCGAGGGGTTGCTGGTGCTGGTCGACGACTTCCAGTGGATCGACCAGGCGTCGGCTGACGCGCTCCTGTTCGCGGCTAGGCGGTTGCGCAACGACGGGGTCGGCCTGCTGCTGGCCGTACGCGGCGAGATGAGCGTGCGCGGCCTGCAGGAGCTGCCCGTCAACGGCCTCGACGCCGACAGCGCCCGCCGCCTGCTGCAGGGTGCGGCGCCGCAGGTCCAGTCCGCGCTCATCGAGCAGACGGGCGGTAACCCGCTGGCGCTCGGCGAGATCGCCAGGCTGCTCACCCCGAAGCAGCTCGCTGGTCGATCTCCGCTACCCGATCCGCTGCCCGGCGGGGCGCTGCTCTTCGGCGAGCAGGTGGCCGCGCTCAGCGACAACGCCAGGCTCGTCGCGTTGATCGCCGCCGTCGAGGGCAGCGGCGATCTCGATGTGATCATGCGTGCTGCGCGGATCCTGGACGTCGATCCTGCCGCGCTCGTGGAGGCGGAGGCCGCCGGGCTGGTGGTCGGCGAGGGCTCGACGATCACGTTCAGGCATCCGCTGGTGCGCTCGGCCATCCACGACAACGCGGGTTCGGTACGGCTGCGCGGTGTGCACGCCGCGCTGGCCGAGACGCTCGAGGGCGATCGCCGGGCCTGGCACCTGGCCGCGGCGACCGTGGGCGCGGACGAGCGCGTGGCACACGAGCTGGCCACCACCGCGCGCAGGTCACGCGAGCGCGGTGGTTACGCCGACGCGGCGACGGCCTTGGTCAGGGCGGCGGAGCTCACGCCAGACACGGACAGGCGGGCCGAGCGGCTCAAGGAAGCCGCCACCTCCGCCTGGCTCGGCGGCCGTCCCGGGCTGGCGGAAAGCTGCCTGGCTCAGGCGCGAGAACTGCGGTCCGATCCCGAGCTCGACCAGCTCAGAGGCCGGTTCGAGCTGCACACCGGCGATGCCAGCGAGGCGCTGCGGATCTTCATGGCCGGCAGCAGCCTGGAGGTGCTCGCCGACGCGGCCGAGGCGGCGGCCAACGTCGGCGACACCGAGGCGATCGTCGAGGTCGGGCGCCGGGCCCAGGAGTTTCCCGAGTCGTTCCTGCGCGAGGTGCTGGTCGGCATCGGCGCGACGCTCGACGGCAACAGGCGGGGCGGAGCCATGGCGCTGCGCTGGGCGCTGCAGCGCACGGACATGCTGACCGACGCCGCCGGCTACCTGTGGGCGTCGGCCGCCGCGATGTACCTGGGCGAGACCGACGCTGCCTCCGCCTACGCCATCAGGGCGGGCAGGCTGGCCAGGATGTCAGGCATGGTGGGCCAGCTGCCTATCGTGCTGGAGTTCGTCTCCACGGCGGAGCGGCTCGCCGGCAACCTCGCCGTCAGCGAGGCCATCGCGGAAGAGGGGCTCGGCCTGGCCACGGAGGCCGGATACACCAACTCCGTCGCCGCCCACCTGGCCAACCTGGCGGCCGTGGCCGCCTGGCGGGGCGACGAGGCGGCCTGCAGGACGTACGCCAACCAGGCCCTCGCGATCGCGATTCCGCACCGGCTCGGGCTGCGCGTCGGCGGGGCGCAGTACGCGCTGGCCATGCTTGACCTGGGGCTTGGCCGCTTCGACGCGGCGCACGCCAGATTGTCTTCGGTCGCGCAGAAGGGACCGGGCGAAGGGCATCCGACCGTGACCTGGCGCTCGGCCCCCGACCGCATCGAGGCGGCGGTGGGCGCGGGTGACCTGGAGGCCGCCAGGCAGACGCTGGACGGGCTGGAGCGGTGGTCGGCCAACGCGCACTCGCCCGACTCGCAGGCGCTGCTGGCCCGTTGCCGGGCGCTGGTCGACGACGGCGGCTTCGACGAGGCACTGGAGCTGCACACCGAGGCGTTCGAGCGGGCCAGGACGGCGTTGCTGCACGGCGAACGGCTGCGCCGTACGCACAAGCCAGGTGAGGCCAGGCCGCACCTGCGGGCGGCGATGGAGACCTTCGAACGCGCGGGAGCCGAGCCGTGGGCCAGGCGCGCGCACGAAGAACTACGGGCGGCCGGCGAAAGCGCGACCAGAGCCGAGCCCGACGCCCTCGCGATGCTCACCCCGCAGGAACTGCGTATCGCCAGGCTGGTCGCGCAGGGCGCGTCGAGCAAGGAGGTGGCAGCCAAGCTGTTCCTTAGCCCTAGGACGGTCGAGTACCACCTCTACAAGATCTATCCCAAGGTCGGTGTCACCTCACGTACTGAGCTCGCGCGGCTAGTAGTTCTACGGATGGCACCGGTAGCCGGAGGCGACAAGCTCTGACCATGCAAAACATTGAGCTGTGGAGTGAAGAGTTCGGCAACACGACCGACGAGCCGATCCTGCTGATCATGGGTTCTATGTCGCAGGGCATCCTGTGGCCCGATGAGTTCGTCGGCAGGCTGGCTGCCGGAGGCAGGCGGGTCATCCGCTACGACCACCGCGACACCGGGCGCTCGACCAGCATCGACTTCGAGGCGTCGCCGTACACCTGGAGGGACATCAAGGACGACGTCCTACGGATCATGGACGCCTACGAGCTGGAGAGCGCTCACCTGGTCGGCCACTCGGCCGGCGGGCTGCTGGCACAGTGGGTCGCTGTCGAGCACCCCGAGCGGGTCAGGACGCTGACGGTGATCGGCTCATCGCCGCTCGGCGCGTTCGAGGGCGAAGTGCTCATGCGGACCCTCATGGGACAGCCCCAGCCGGAGGGCAGCCTGCCGCCGCCCACCAAGGAGTTCGTCGCATTCTTCCAGCAGGCCATCGCGGCGCAACCGGCCAAGGACCGCAACGAGCAGATGGATCGGCTCATCGCGGAAGCCAGGGTCTTGCACGGCCAGGGGATGCCGTTCGACGAGGACGCCGAGCGGCGCCTGCAAGAACGGATCTACGAGCGCGCCACGAACCTGGCGTCAGCCGTCAACCACCGGCTCGCGCACGGCGCCGAGCCGAGAGTCGAACCGGTGGACAGCCTGCACCTGGTGAAGGCGCCCACCCTGGTTGTTGAGGGCACTCATGAGCCGGTCAAGCCGGGTCACGGTGCGCTCATCGCCGAGCGAATCCCTGGGGCCGAGCTGCTGATGATCGAGGGAATGGGGCACATGCTGCCTCCCTCGGTGCACGAGCAGCTCGCCACGGCGATCCTCGCTCACACGGCTGGCTAGCGTGCTCCGGCTCCCGCCGAGGGCGCGGCCTTCTCCGGTCTTTCGCATGCCCAGGACGTTCGCGAATGTCAACCCGGCGAACATGACCGCCACCGCCCTCGACGCCCGCTCCGCCGGAACCATTCGCCGTGCGACGAGCGAGCCGATGCCGAAGAACGAACCGTGGCACAGGGCGGCGATGACGCGTCCGAGCAGCATCACCGGATAGCCGGGTGCGACGGCGGATAGGAGATTGCCGACGACGAACAGCGCCACTAACCCGATGAGGACCGAATTTCGGGACAGTCCGCTAGTGGCGGCGGTCACCACGATCGCGCCGACCGCGACGCTCAGCGCGTATCCGGAGATTAACCACCCCGCCGCGGCCTCGGACACGGCCAGGCTCAGGCTCACCTGCGGAAGCAGGCCCGCGATCACGAACTCGGTCAGGCCGATCCCGAAACTGCCGAGCGTCAGCGCGATGAGCCCGACGGGCATTCGCCGGGAGAGCGAGCCGGCAGCGTAGGCCGAACACCCTCGCCCAATCCCGCCCGACTGGCGCGGGTTTGAAGACACCTTCTCACAATCAAGAGCCCCGAAGACGGCTCTGGCCCAAGATCGACACCGGACAGGCCGAGCGATCGAGGGCCAGGATCTAGCTATCTCCGCAGGCCTACGCCTCGCCGGAGGTCAGGCCGACCGGACAGGCCACGCCTGTCCCGCCGATCCCGCAATACCCGTTCGGCACTTTAAAAAGATATTGCTGATGATAGTCCTCCGCAAAGAAGAACGGCCCGGCGGTCTCGATCTCCGTCGTGATCTCGCCGTAACCCGCCTCCTTCAACACCTTCTGGTACGCATCCCGCGACGCCTCAGCCGCCTTCTGCTGCTCCGGCGAGTGGTAATAGATCGCCGACCGGTACTGCGTCCCCGCGTCGTTCCCCTGCCGCATCCCCTGCGTAGGGTCGTGGGCCTCCCAGAAGACCCTCAGGAGCTCCTCGTACGACACCTTCGCCGGGTCGAACACGACCCTGACGACCTCGGCGTGCCCCGTGAGCCCGCTGCAGACCTCCTCGTACGTGGGATTAGGTGTGTATCCGCCCTGATATCCGACCGCCGTCGTCACGACCCCCGGCGTCTGCCAGAACTTGCGCTCGGCGCCCCAGAAGCAGCCCAGGCCGAAGTCCGCGGTCTCCACGTGAGAAGACGGGTACGGCGGGGTCAGCGGGGCGTCCAGGACCGCGTGGCGCGCCGGCACGGGCATGGGCTCCGCGCGTCCCGGGAGGGCGTCCTCGCGTCGGACCATCGATGTCTTGTTGCCGCCGAACAGCCAGCCCATCGCTCCACCTCCGTAGGTCAAGTCTCAGCCTACATACACCGCAACGCTTTAGAACGGCTACACAATTCCGTATAGCGGACGACATTTGTGTTTAAAGGTGGTAATGCCCGAAGATGGGCTTCATGCCTGACGTTCGGCGTGGTGTGTGGTTCGGGGTCGCCGCCTACACGATGTGGGGGTTGTTCCCCCTTTACTGGCCGCTGCTCAAGCCTTCCGGAGCCGTGGAGATCCTGGCCCACCGGATGGCGTGGTCGCTGATCGCCGTCCTCGCCGTGCTGGCCGTGCGCAGGCACTGGTCCTGGTTCAGGGAGTTGGCCAGGCAGCCCGGGAAGCTGGCGTTACTGACGGTCGCGGCCGTCGTCGTCACCATCAACTGGGGTACCTACATCTACGCGGTCAACAGCGGGCACGTGGTCGAGAGCGCTCTGGGGTACTTCATCAATCCGCTCGTCAGCGTGCTGTTCGGGGTGGTGCTGCTGCGGGAGCGGCTGCGGCCGCTGCAGTGGGTGGCGGTCGGGTTCGGGGCACTGGCGGTGCTCGTGCTGACGCTCGACTACGGGCGCCTGCCGTGGATCGCGCTCACGCTGGCGGTGAGCTTCGGCGTGTACGGACTGGTCAAGAAGCGGGCCAATGTGGCGGCCACCGAGAGCCTGGCCGTGGAGACCCTGGTCCTGCTGCTCCCCGCTCTCGGGTATCTCCTCTTCCTGGGAGGCACGGGGCAGGCCACGTTCGGGCGCGAAGGGGTCGGGCACGCGCTCCTGCTGGTCGGGGCGGGGATCATCACGGCCGTGCCGCTGATCTGCTTCAGCGCGGCCGCCATCCGGGTGCCGCTCAGCACGATCGGGGTCCTGCAGTACATCGCGCCGATCCTGCAGTTCGCGGTCGGCGTGCTGATCGTCGAGGAGACCATGCCGTCCAGCCGGTGGATCGGCTTCTCGATCGTGTGGCTGGCCCTGGCGATCTTCACTTACGACAGTTTCCGGACGGCCCGCGCCGCCGCCCGGATGCGGAAATCAGCCAGAACGCTCGACCACGTAGTCACATAGCGCCAAAAATGCACTCTTGGCGGGGATGTCTGGAAGGCCGGAAATGTCGGTACGGGCCCGGTCCACCCAGGCCTCCAGCTCGGCCCGCGCCTGGCCCATGGCGGGATGGGCGCGCAGCAGGGTCAACGCCTCCTCGACATCCTCCTCCGTCACCGGACCCGACAGCAGCGAGGTCAGCCGGGAGTCCGAAGCGGAGGCCAGGGCGTACAGGACCGGGAGCGTCTTTACGCCCTCGCGGAGGTCCGTGCCGGGGGTCTTGCCCGACTGGGCCCCGGAGGAGGCCACGTCCAGCAGGTCGTCACCGAGCTGCCACCCCACGCCGATGGCCTCGCACGCGCGGCTGAGCCGCTCCTCCACGTCGGCGGGCGCCCCCGACAGCAACGCCCCGAACCGCCCCGAGGCCGCGATCAGCGAGCCCGTCTTGTCCGCCAGGACGCTGAGGTAGTGGCCGATCGGGTCCTCACCCGCCCGCGGCCCGACCGTCTCCCGGATCTGCCCCTGTACGAGGCGGGAGAACGTCTGCGCCTGGACCCGGATCAACTCGGGACCGAGGTCCGCGAGCAGGTCGGAGGCCTGGGCGAACAGGTAGTCGCCGGTCAGGATCGCCACGGTGTTGTCCCACCGGGCGTTCGCGGACGGGGTGCCCCGGCGTACCGGGGCCTCGTCCATGACGTCGTCGTGGTAGAGCGAGCCCAGGTGGGTCAGCTCGATCACCACCGCGCCGGGCACCACACCCGGCGCGGACGGGTCGCCGAACTGCGCGGCCAGTAGCACCATCAACGTCCGGAACCGCTTGCCGCCCTCCATGAGGTGCTTGGACGCCTCCGTGACGAAGGCGTCCTCGCTCTCCACCGACGTGCGCAGGAGCTTCTCGACCGCGGCCAGTCCGTTGGCCACGTCCTGCGCCAACCGTTCGTCCTCGATGGGAAGGTCAACCACGGGAGGCGCGGACATACAGATCCCCTTATCTGATGAACAGGTTGCGCGCAGCGTCGTTGGCGACACCGAGCACGGACTCCGGGTAGAGCCCCACTCCTACCGTAACCAGCAACGAAACGGCGATGACCGCCACGGTCCCCATACTGGGCACCGCGATCGCCGGGCCGTCGGCCGCGGGCTCGCTGAAGAACATCAGCACGATCACGCGTACGTAGAAGAACGCCGCGATCGCCGAGGCCACGACACCCACGACGACCAGGCCGGCCATCCAGCCGCCCATCGAGTCGCCGGGCTGCGTGCCGCTGCTCAGCGCGGCCGCGAACACGGCGTACTTGCCGAAGAAGCCGCTCGTCATCGGGATGCCGGCGAAGGCCAGCAGGAAGAAGGCGAACACCCCGGCCAGCACCGGCGCGCGCCTGCCCAGCCCGGCCCAGCGCGACAGGTGCCCGGCCTCGCCGCCCGGGTCACGAATCAGCGTGACCACCGCGAACGCGCCGACCGTCGTGATGCCGTAGACCGCCAGGTAGAACAGGATCGCCTTCAGGGAGACGACGTTCTGCGCGGCGGAGCCGAACGTGGCCATCACGCCGACGAGCAGGAAGCCCGCGTGCGCGATGGACGAGTACGCGAGCATGCGCTTGATCTCGGTCTGCGTGATCGCCAGGATCGAGCCCACGATCATGGTGAGCGCGGCGACGCCCCAGATGATCGGCCGCCAGTTCCAGTCGAGGTTCCCCAGACCCACCCAGAACACCCTCAGCACGGCCCCCACGGCCGCCACCAGCGTGCCCGAGGCCATCAGAGCGGTGATCGGGGTAGGAGCCCCCTGGTAGACGTCAGGCTTCCAGGCCTGGAACGGTGCCGCGCCGATCTTGAACATCAGGCCCACGCCGAGCATCGCGAACCCGATCATCAGCAGCGGGTCGAGCGACGAGCCCTTGCCCAGGGCCTCGTTGATGCCCGGCAGCGAGACGGTGCCCGCGTAGCCGTAGATCATCGCGGTGCCGTACAGGAAGAACGCCGAGGAGAAGGCGCCGAGCAGGAAGTACTTCATCGACGCCTCCTGCGACAGCAGGCGGCGCCGGCGGGCCAGGCCGCACAGCAGGTAGAGCGGCAGCGACATGACCTCGAGGGCCACGAACATCATCAGCAGGTCGTGCGAGGCCGGGAACAGCAACATGCCGCCGACCGCGAACAACACCAGCGGGTACACCTCGGTGTGCCCGCCGCCGCCCTCAGCCTCGGCCTCCTCCTCGTCGGCGCTGCCGGGCACGGCCGCGGCCGAGGCGACGAAGTGGCCCTCGTCGTTGATGAGCAGCACGCAGACGAACGACAGGACGAGGATGACGCCCCAGATGAACAGCGAGGGCCCGTCCACCGCGACCGCGCCCATGGCGGAGGCCGTGGTGGCCACCTGGCCGCGCAGCACCTGCAGGAGCACCAGCGCGAACGCGCCGGCCAGGCTCAGCAGGGTGAGCGGCACGTGGATCGACTTGCGCAGGTAGCGCGGGGCGAACGCCTCGACGAGCACGCCGATGATCGCCGCGCCGAAGACCACCAGCAACGGCGCCAGCGTGCCGTACTCGATCGTCGGCGCTGGGATGGTGTTCACTGACCTGTCCCCTTCTCAGCGATGGTGGAGGTGGGCACCTGCACGTTGGTCAGTGTCTGGTGCACGGACGGGTTGATCACGTCGAGCAGCGGCTTGGGGAAGACGCCGAACCCGATGATCAGGGCGACCAGCGGAGCCAGCACCCAGACCTCGCGGGCGTTCAGGTCCTTGAAGGCCTTGACCGGCTCGGCCGTCGGCCCGTTCATGGCCCGCTGGACCATCCACAGGATGTAGACAGCCGCCAGGATCACGGCCAGCGCGGAGATGACCGCGGCCACCGTCAGGGCCCCTGAGCCGTGCGCCTCGGTCGAGTACGTGCCGATCATCACCATGAACTCGCTGACGAACGACGACAATCCGGGCAGCGACAACCCGGCCAGACCGGCGACCAGGAAGAAGCCCGCGAGCACCGGCGTGACCTTCTGCACGCCCCCGTAGTCCCCGATGAACGGCGAGCCGCGCCTGGCGATCAGGAACCCGGCGGCCAGGAACAGCGCGCCGGTGGCGAAGCCGTGGTTGACCATGTAGAGGGCCGCACCGGACTGCGCGAGCGACGACATGGCGAACACGCCGAGCACGATGAAGCCGAAGTGCGAGATCGACGTGTACGCGATGAGCCGCTTCATGTCGGTCTGCCCGATGGCCACGACGGCGCCGTAGATGATGCTGATGACCGCCAGCACCACGATCGGCGTCGTGAACGCCTTGGCCGCGTCGGGGAAGAGCTCCAGGCAGAAGCGGAGCATCCCGAACGTGCCGACCTTGTCCAGCACGCCCACCAGCAGCACGGCGGCTCCGGCCGGAGCCTGCGCGGCCGCGTCGGGCAGCCAGGTGTGCACCGGCCAGAGCGGTGCCTTGATCGCGAAGGCGATGAAGAAGCCGCCGAACAGCCACTTCTGCATCGCCGGGTCCTGGATGGCCCCGACGAGCTCGGGGAACATGAACGTCTTGCTGCCCGCGACCACGTAGAGCCCGATGACCGCGACCAGCATGAGCAGGCCGCCGAACAGCGAGTACAGCAGGAACTTGACGGCCGCGTAGGACCGCTGGGCGCCGCCGTACGAGCCGATCATGAAGTACATCGGGATCAGCATGGCTTCGAAGAAGACGTAGAACAGGAAGATGTCGGTCGCCGCGAAGACGCCGATCATCATCGTCTCCAGCACCAGCAGCAGCGAGAAGTACGTCTTCACCGACCGCTTGGGCGTGATCAGCGTGCCGTCGGCGGTCTTGACCCCGTCGGCGTCGTGCCAGGAGGCCAGCACCACGATCGGCACCAGCACCACCGACAGCGCGATCAGCACGAGCGCGACGCCGTCGACGCCGACCCCGAACTTCACGCCGAAGCTCGGGATCCAGTTGTACACGGCGGTGAACTGGAAGCGCTCGCCCGAGGGCTTGAACCCGGCGGCCATGACGCCCGTCAGGACCAGCGCCAGCAGCGAGACCGCCAGCGTGACCTGCTTGGCCAGCTTGTCACTGCCCTTGGGAAGCAGGGCCACCACGATGGCGCCCACCACGGGCACCGCCATGAGTATCGGAAGCCAGGGTGACATCAGATGTTCCCAACGAGGAGCAGGGCGCCGGTCAGCAGGGCGGCACCGATCAGGATGGACAACGCGTACGTTCTGGCGAAGCCCGTCTGGATCCGCCTGAGGCGCCCGGAGCTGCCGCCGATGCCCGCGGCCAGGCCGTTGACCAGCCCGTCGACGCCGCGGTTGTCGAAGAACACCGCGATGCGGGTCAGCCACTGGCCGGGGCGCATGAAGAGCGACTCGTTGAGCGCGTCGCCGTACAGGTCGCGCCGGGCGAACGTGGTGAGGAAGGAGCCGCGCGGCTGCACGGACGGCACCTCGACCCGGCCGTAGCGCATCCAGGCGAAGGCCGCGCCGACCGCGACGAGCGCGAGCGTGGCGAGGCCGGGCACGCTGGCGAAGTCGAACTGGGGCAGTTCAGCGGGCAGCCCGACGGCCGGGCCGAGGAACCTCATGAGCGTGTTGCTCAGGATGAGGTAGCCGCCCAGGAAGACCGAGCCGATCGACAGGATGATCAGCGGCCACGTCATGACAGCCGGGGACTCGTGCGGGTGCGCGTCGTCGGCCCAGCGCTTCTCACCGAAGAAGGTCATGAAGACCATCCGCGACATGTAGAAGCCGGTGATGCCCGCGCCGAGCACGGCCAGCCAGCCCAGCACCGGCTGGTGGTGCACCGCGGTCTCGATGATGCCGTCCTTGGTGAAGTAGCCGGACAGCAGCGGGAACCCGATGATCGCCAGGTAGCCGACGAAGAACGTGGCGAAGGTCAGCGGCATGAACTTGCGCAGGCCGCCGTACTTCCGCATGTCCACTTCGTCGTTCATGCCGTGCATGACCGAGCCGGCGCCGAGGAACAGGTCGGCCTTGAAGAAGCCGTGCGTGACCAGGTGGCCGATCGCGAAGGCGTAGCCCGCCGGGCCGAGGCCCGCGCCGAGCATCATGTAGCCGATCTGCGACATCGTCGAACCGGCCAGGCCCTTCTTGATGTCGTCCTTCGCGCAACCGATGATGGCACCGGCGAGCAGCGTGGCCGCGCCGACGATGGCCACCGCGAGCGCGGCGCCCGAGCCCTCGGGGAAGAAGAACGCCCCGGAGCGGACCACCAGGTAGACACCCGCGGTCACCATGGTCGCGGCGTGGATCAGGGCCGAGACCGGGGTCGGGCCCTCCATGGCGTCCAGGAGCCAGGACTGCAGCGGCAGCTGCGCCGACTTACCGCAGGCGCCGAGGAGCAGCAGCAGGCCGATGGCCAGCAGGATGCCCTGCGACGGGGCGGGACCGTTGTACTCGGCGATGCCCTTGAACGACAGCGTGCCGAACGCGGGCAGGATGAGGAACATGCCGACCAGCAGGCCGAAGTCGCCGACCCGGTTGACCACGAACGCCTTCTTCGCCGCCACCGCCGCCGACGGCTTGAACTGCCAGAACCCGATCAGCAGGTACGAGGCCAGGCCCACGCCCTCCCAGCCGATGAACAGGCCCACATAGTTGTCGGCCAGCACCAGCAGGAGCATCGCGGCCACGAACAGGTTCAGATAGGCGAAGAACCTGCGCCGGTGCTCGTCGTGCGACATGTAGCCGATCGAGTAGATGTGGATCAGCGACCCCACACCCGTGATCAGCAACGCGAAGGTGATCGACAGCGGGTCGATCAGCAACCCCATGTCGACCAGGCCGGGAATGAACTCGTAGAGATGGACGGCCCGCCGGCGCGCCTCCTCCCCGAACCCGATCAGCTCGATGAACGCCAGCACCGCCACGACGAACGAGGCGAGGGACATGGCCACGCCCAGCAGATGGCCCCAGCGGTTCGTGAACCGGTTGAACACCAGCAGGACGAGCGCCCCCACCAAGGGGAAGGCGATCATCAGCCAGGAGACCCCGATCACGCCGCCGGTGTGCTGGGCGATCGGGGCGATCTCAGCGATATGAGATTCCACCAGTCACCTCTTAGTACTTCAGCAGGTTGGCGTCGTCGACCGACGCGGACCTGCGGGTTCGGAAGATCGTCACGATGATGGCCAGGCCGACCACGACCTCGGCCGCGGCCACCACCATCACGAAGAACGCGATGATCTGGCCTTCCAGGTTGCCGACCTGCCTGGAGAAGGCGACGAAGGCGAGGTTGCAGGCGTTGAGCATGAGCTCCACGCACATGAACACCACGATCGCGTTACGCCTGATCAGCACGCCCATGGCGCCGATGGCGAACAGGATGCCGGACAGTACGAGGTAATGCGTAGTCATTTCGTCACCTCGTTGGTGCTCTCTTCGGAGTCCTCCTCGGCCGTGTGCTTGATGGCATCGGCGAGTTTGGGATCCGCGGGCAGGTGATCGTGCTCGACGTCGTAGCGCGCGATGTAGCGGTTGACCGAGGACTCCGCGACCGACCCGTCGGGCAGCAGCGCCGGCATGTCGATGGCGTTGTTCCTGGCGTAGGTGCCGGGCCCTGGCAGCGCCGACGGGCGGTCGCCGCGGAACCTGGCGCGGGCCAGGTCCTTCTGCGTGGCCTTCTCGGTCAGCTTCTCGCGGTGCGCCAGCACCATCGCGCCCAGCGCCGCCGTGATCAGCAGCGCCGAGGTGATCTCGAACGCGAACACGTACCTGGTGAACAGCAGCTCCGCGATCGAGCGGATGTAGCCGCCCTGCCCCGTGGCCGCCGCCAGCCCGGTGGGCGCGGCGAACATCGAGTTGCCCACGGCCAGGACGATCAGCACCAGGAAGGCGACGCCCGCGATGGCGGCCCAGAAGCGCTGGCCCTTCAGCGTCTCCACGAAGGAGTCCGAGGAGTCCACGCCGACCAGCATGAGCACGAACAGGAACAACATCATGATCGCGCCGGTGTAGACGATGATCTGCACCGCGGCCAGGAAGGGCGCGTCCTGCACCGCGTACAGGACCGCCAGGCAGAGCATCACGGTGCCGAGCATCAGCGCGGAGTACACGGCCTTCCGGTTGAAGACCATGCCGAGCGCGGCGCCGACGGACACGACGGCGAGCACCCAGAATGTGATGGTCTCACCCATTGGTCCGCCCCAGCCGGTAGTAGTCCTCTTCGGTCTCACCGAGCCGCATGGGGTGCGGCGGTTGTTCCATGCCCTGTGTCAGGGGTGCGAGGAGCATCTCCTTGGTGTAGATGAGGCTCTCACGGTTGGTGTCGGCGAGCTCGTACTCGTTGGTCATGGTGAGCGCGCGAGTCGGGCACGCCTCGATGCACAGGCCGCACAGGATGCACCGCAGGTAGTTGATCTGGTACGTGCGCCCGAAGCGCTCGCCCGGCGAGAAGCGTTCCTCGTCGGTGTTGTCCGCGCCCTCCACGTAGATCGCGTCGGCCGGACACGCCCAGGCGCACAACTCGCACCCAATACACTTCTCCAGCCCGTCGGGCCAGCGGTTGAGCTGGTGGCGCCCGTGGAAGCGAGGCGCGGTCGGCCTCTTCTCCTCCGGGTAGTTCACCGTGACGGGCTTCTTGAACATCGTGTGGAAGGTGACCCCGAAGCCCTTGACGGGGTTCAGCCAATCAGTTAGTCCCACTGGGAATCTCCTTGTGCTGCACCCCGTGGTAGTGCGGCAGATCGAGCGGCGGCACAGGGAAGCCGCCGGCCGCCGGCTCGTTGGACAGTTCCTCGAACTCGGCGTCCACCTGTGCCTTCCTGGCTTCCTTGCGCCGCTGGTTGACGGTGTCGAACCGCATCCAGATGGCCAGTGCCCCGACCACGATGATCACGCCGACCACGACGCCGAGCATCCTGTTGCCCTCGTTGACCACCACGTTGCGCACGGCGGCGACGAGCAGGATCCAGGCCAGGTTGAGCGGGATCAGCACCTTCCAGCCCAGGGACATGAGCTGGTCGTAGCGCACCCGCGGCAGCGAGGCCCGCACCCAGATCACGAAGCTGAAGGTCAGCACGAACTTGATGAAGAACCACAACACCGGCCACCAGCCCGTGTTGGCGCCGTCCCACAGGGAGATCGGCCACGGCGCGCGCCAGCCGCCGAGGAACAGCGTGACCGCGATGCCGGCGGCGGTGAAGGTGTGCAGGTATTCGCCCATCATGATCAGGGCGAACTTCAGCGACGAGGAGTACTCGGTCTGGAAGCCGCCGACCAGCTCGCCCTCGCCCTCGGGCAGGTCGAACGGGATGCGCGCGGCCTCGCCGAACATGCAGATCACGTAGATCAGGAACGACGGGATCAGCAGCACCACGTACCAGGTCTGCGCCTGCGCCGCGACGATCTCCGAGGTGGACAACGTCCCCGCGAACAGGAAGACGGCCACGAACGACAGGCCCATGGCGATCTCGTACGAGACCACCTGCGCCGCCGACCGCAACCCGCCGAGCAGCGCGTACGGCGAGCGCGACGACCACCCGGCCAGCACCACGCCGTAGACCGACACGGCGCCCATGGCCAGCATGAACAGCACGGCCACCGGCAGGTCCACGAGCTGCAGCGGCGTCTGCACGCCGAACAGGTTGACCTTCGGCGCGAACGGCACGATCGAGAAGGCCAGGAACGCCGGGACCACCATGATGAGGGGCGCGAGCAGGTAGAGCAGCTTGTCCACGGTCCGCGGGAAGAGGTCCTCCTTCAGCCCCATCTTCAGGCCGTCGGCCACGGACTGCAGAAGGCCGAACTTGCCGGCCCGGTTGGGGCCGTAGCGGTTCTGCATCCTGGAGATGAGCTTGCGCTCGTACCAGACGCCGAACAGGACGCCCAGCATCAGGAAGACGAACAACATCACGGCCTTGATGATGGTGATCCACACCGGATCCTTGCCGAAGTCGGCGAGGGTCGGATCGGCCGCGAGTACGTGGGTCATGAGGCACTCCCGATGGTGACGATGTCGCCGGCCACCGCGCGCAGGTCGCGCGTGACCGAGCAGCCGCCCGAGTTCGACGGCACCCAGACCACGCGGTCCGGCAGGTCGGCGACGCGCACGGGCAGGGTCACGGTGTCGGCGCCTGGACCGCCCACGACGAGCTTGTCGCCGTCGGCGACGCCGAGCTCGGCCGCCGTGCCCCCGGAGATCAGCGCTTCGGCGGCGCGGGCGGTGCCCGCCAGGTACGGCTCGCCGTCCTGCAGCCTGCCCTCGTCGAGCAGCAGGTGCCAGGTCGCCAGCAGCGCCTCGCCCGCCGAGGGGACGACCTGGGCGCGGGTGGCGGTGTGCGGGGCGGTGACCCGGCTGCCGCGCCAGGCGCCCAGGCTGGACAACTCGCGCCGGGCGGCCTTGGCGTCCGGCAGGCCCAGGTGGACGTCCATCCGGTCGGCCAGGTTGCCGATCACGACCAGGTCGCTCTGCAGCCCGGGCACCTTGAGCGGCGCCTCGAACGAGCGGCCCCGGCCCTCCCAGTTCACGAACGTGCCGCCCTTCTCCTGGACGGCGGCGACGGGCAGGACCACGTCGGCGCGGTCGGTGACGGCGCTGGCGCGGATCTCCAGGCTGACGATGAACGGCGTGTTCTCCAGCGAGTCCAGCGCCGCCGCGGGGTCCACCAGGTCGTAGGGGTCGACACCGGCCACGACCAGCGCGTCCAGCTCGCCGGCGCGGGCCGCCTCGAGGATGGCCCCGGTGTCGCGGCCCAGCGTGGCGGGCAGCGAGGCCACGTTCCACGCCCTGGCGACCTCGGCCCTGGCGGTCTCGTCGTCGACCGGTCGGCCGATCGGCAGCAGGTTGGGCAGCGCGCCCGCCTCGACCGCGCCGCGCTCGCCGGCCCTGCGCGGCACCCAGGCGATCCTGGCGTCGGAGGCGGCGGCCAGGCGGAGGAGGGCGGACAGGGCGCCGGGCACGGTGGCCAGCCGCTCGCCCGCGAGCACGATCGTGCCCTCGGCCAAGGTGCCGACCAGGTCGCCGATCGCGTCCGCCTCGGCGCCCGGCTCGGTGCGGATGAGCGTGCCGCCCATCTTGGCCAGCCCGGGAGCGGCGAACGGGGCGATCGCGCTGACCTTGAGGCCCTGCTTCATCCACGCCTTGCGCAGGCGCAGGAAGACGATCGGCGACTCCTCCTCGGGCTCGAACCCGACGAGCAGCACGGCGGGGGCGTTCTCGAGGTCGGCGTAGCTGATCTCGATGCCCTTGCCGGCCACCGCGTGCGCCAGGAACTGCGCCTCCTCGCCGGAGTGCGGCCTGGCGCGGAAGTCGACGTCGTTGGTGCCCAGGGCGATCCTGGCGAACTTGGCGTAGGCGTAGGCGTCCTCGACCGTGACCCGGCCGCCGACCAGCACGCCGGCCTTGCCGCGGGCCTTGGCCAGGCCCTCGGCCGCCACCGTCAGCGCCTCCGGCCACGAGGCGGGGACGAGCACGCCCTCCGCGTTGCGGACCAGCGGCGTCTTGAGCCGGTCGGGCTGCGTGGCGTAGGAGAACGCCCAGCGGCCCTTGTCGCAGTTCCACTCCTCGTTGACCTGCGGGTCGTTGCCCGCCAGGCGGCGGGTAACCCGGCCGCGCCGGTGGTCGGTGCGCTGGGCGCAGCCGGAGGCGCAGTGCTCGCACGCGCTCGGCGTGGAGACCAGGTCGAACGGGCGGGCCCGGAACCGGTAGGCGGCGCCGGTCAGCGCGCCGACCGGGCAGATCTGCACCGTGTTGCCGGAGAAGTAGGAGTTGAACGGCTTGCCATCGGCGACCCGCACCTGCTCCTTGGCGCCCCGCTCGAAGAACTCGATGAGCGGGTCGCCGGCGATCTGGTCGGAGAAGCGGATGCAGCGCGCGCACTGCACGCAGCGCTCGCGGTCGAGCAGCACCTGCGTGGACAGCGGCAGCGGCTTGGGGAAGGTCCGCTTCTGCTCCTGGAACCTGGACTCGCCCTGGCCGTTGGACATGGCCTGGTTCTGCAGCGGGCACTCGCCGCCCTTGTCACAGACCGGGCAGTCCAGCGGGTGGTTCAGCAGCAGCAGCTCCATGGCCGAGCGCTGCGCCTTCTCGGCGACCGGCGAGGTGAGCTGGGTCTGCACGACCATGTTCTCCGCGACCTCGATCGCGCACGACGGCTGCGGCTTGGGGAAACCGCGGCCGTTGCCCGCGTCGGGGATGTCGACCAGGCACTGGCGGCAGTTGGCCGCCGGGTCGAGCAGCGGGTGGTCGCAGAACCTGGGGATCTGGATGCCCAGCAGCTCGGCGGCTCTGATGATCAAAGTGCCCTTGGGGACACTGACCTGGAACCCGTCGATGGTCAGGGTCACCAGGTTCGTCTCGGTTTCTACGACTGTCACTGCTCACCCCAGAGAGTGGACTTCTTCGGGTCGAACGGGCAGCCGCCGATCTCGAAGTGCTTGAGGTACTCCTCGCGGAAGTACTTCACCGAGGAGTGGATGGGGCTGGTCGCGCCGTCGCCCAGGGCGCAGAACGAGCGGCCCAGGATGTTGTCCGCGATGTCGGTGATCGTGGACAGGTCCTCTTCGTTGCCCTGGCCCTTCTCCAGGCGCTTGAGCACCTGCTTGAGCCAGTACGTGCCCTCGCGGCACGGCGTGCACTTGCCGCACGACTCGTGGGCGTAGAACTCCGTCCAGCGCAGCACCGTGCGGACCACGCAGGTGGTCTCGTCAAAGATCTGCAGCGCGCGGGTGCCGAGCATCGAGCCCTTGGCGCCGACGGCCTCGAAGTCGAGCGGCACGTCGAGGTGCTCGTCGGTGAAGATCGGCGTGGACGAGCCGCCCGGGGTCCAGAACTTGATCCGGTGGCCCGCGCGGACGCCGCCCGCCATGTCGAGCAGCTCGCTCAGCGTGATGCCGAGCGGCGCTTCGTACTGGCCTGGCCTGGTGACATGGCCGCTCAGCGAGAAGATGCCGAAGCCCTTGGACTTCTCGGTGCCCATCCCGGCGAACCAGTCGGCGCCGTTCCCGATGATCGAGGGAACACTGGCGATCGACTCCACGTTGTTCACCACAGTGGGCGAGGCGTAGAGACCCGCCACGGCGGGGAACGGGGGCTTGAGTCGCGGTTGACCTCTGAAGCCTTCCAGCGAGTCGAGCAGCGCCGTCTCCTCGCCGCAGATGTACGCGCCCGCGCCACTGTGCACGACCAGTTCCAGGTCGTAGCCGGAGCCGAAGATGTCGTTGCCGAGATAACCCTTCTCGTAGGCCTCCCGCACGGCCGCGTGCAGCCGCCGCACCACGTGCAGCACCTCGCCGCGCACGTAGATGAACGCCTGGTTGGCCCGGATCGCGTACGAGGTGATGATGATGCCCTCGACCAGCGCGTGCGGGTTGGCCATCATCAGCGGAATGTCCTTGCAGGTGCCCGGCTCCGACTCGTCGGCGTTGACGACGAGATAGTGCGGCTTGCCGTCGCCCTGCGGGATGAACCCCCACTTCATGCCGGTCGGGAAGCCGGCGCCGCCGCGACCGCGCAGGCCCGAGTCCTTGACGGCCTGGATGACGGCGTCGGGGTCCATGCCCAGCGCCTTCTTCGCCGACTTGTACTCGCCGTAGCCGTCGAGGGTGAAGGAGTTGGCCTGGTCCCAGTTCGCGGTCAGGACCGGTGTCAGTGTGACGCTCATGCCTCGGGGGCCTTCCATCCGTTGGCCTTGGCGACCTTCAGGCCCTCCAGCGAGGGGCCGGCGGCCGACGGGCCGTCGCCCGCCAGGTCGTCGGGCAGGCCCGCGAGCACGCGCGAGGCCTCCTTGAAGGTGCAGAGCTTCTTCGGGCCGCGCGTGGGCCGCACGTCCTTGCCGTCACGCAGGTCGTCGACCAGTTGCCTGGCCGACTCGGGCGTCTGGTTGTCGAAGAACTCCCAGTTGACCATCATCACGGGGGCGAAGTCGCAGGCCGCGTTGCACTCGATGCGCTCCAGCGAGACCTTGCCGTCCGGAGTCGCCTCGTCGTGGCCGACGCCGGCGTGCTCCGACAACTCCTCCCAGATCTGGTCGCCGCCCATGACCGCGCACAACGCGTTGATGCACACGCCCACGTGGTAGTCGCCGACGGGCTTGCGCTTGTACATCGTGTAGAAGGTCACCACGCCCGTGACCTCGGCCTTGCTCACGCCCAGCATCTCGGCGCAGAACTCCTGGCCGTCGTCGGAGACGTACCCCTCCTCCGACTGCACCAGGTGCAGCAGCGGCAGCAGGGCGGACCGCGTCTTCGGATAGCGGCCGATGATCTCCTTGGCGTCCCGTTCAAGACGCTCGCGGATTTCCGGCGAATACGTCACCGGTCCACACCTCCCATGACGGGGTCGATAGAAGCCACCGCGGCGATCACGTCGGCGACCTGGCCGCCCTCCGCCATCGCGGGGAAACCCTGCAGGTTGCAGAAGGACGGCTCGCGGAAGTGCACGCGGTAGGGGCGGGTGCCGCCGTCGCTGACCACGTGCGCGCCGAGCTCGCCCTTGGGCGACTCGATGCTGGCGTACGCCTGCCCGGCCGGCACCCTGAAGCCCTCGGTCACCAGCTTGAAGTGGTGGATGAGCGCCTCCATCGAGGTGCCCATGATGTGGGCGATGTGGTCGGGCGAGTTGCCGAACCCGTCGGGGCCGAGCGCGAGCTGCGCGGGCCAGCCGATCTTCTTGTCCTCGATCATCACCGGGTCGCCCTTGAGCGGACCCGCGATGCGGTCCAGAGCCTGCTCGATGATCTTGAGAGACTCCTCCATCTCGCGCATACGCACGAGGTAGCGGGAGTAGACGTCGCAGCCCCGCTCGGTCGGCACCTCGAACTCGTAGGTCTCGTAACCGCAGTACGGCTGCGTCTTGCGCAGGTCCCACGGCAGCCCGGCGGCGCGCAGGATCGGGCCGGTGACGCCTAGCGCCATGCAGCCGGTCAGGTCGAGGTAGGCCACGTCCCTGGTGCGGCGCACGTAGACCGGGTTCTCGTCGAGGAGCTTGCGAATGTCCTTGATCCGCTTGGGCATCTCCTTGAGGAACTCGCCGACCTTGTCGACCGCGCCCGCCGGCAGGTCGACGCTCACGCCGCCAGGACGGATGTAAGCGTGGTTCATGCGCAGGCCGGTGATGTACTCGAACAGGTCCATGACCAGCTCGCGGTCGCGGTAGCCGAACAGGAACGGCGTGGTCGCGCCCAGCTCCATGCCGAACGTGCCCATCGCCACCAGGTGCGAGGCGATGCGGTTGAGCTCCATCATCATCACGCGGATGGCCTGCGCCCGGTCGGGCACGCGGTCCTCGATGCCGAGCAGCTTCTCCACGCCCATGCAGTAGGCGGTCTCGTTGAAGATCGGCGAGAGGTAGTCCATCCGGGTCACGAACGTGGTGCCCTGGGTCCACGTCCGGTATTCGATGTTCTTCTCGATGCCGGTGTGCAGGTAGCCGATGACGGTGCGCGCCTCGGTGACCGTCTCGCCGTCGAGCGTCAGGACCAGGCGGAGCACGCCGTGCGTGGACGGGTGCTGCGGGCCCATGTTGATGACCAGGCGCTCCTCTTCCGAGTCGCGCACGCCGGTGACGACCTCGTCCCAGTCGGCGCCGGTGACCGAGTAGACCTTGCCCTCGGTCGCCTCGTCATAAGCGGTGCTCACGAGTAAGACCTCCTCTGGTCAGGCGCGGGGATGGTGGCTCCCCGGTATTCGACGGGGATGCCGCCGAGCGGGTAGTCCTTGCGCTGCGGGTGGCCGTCCCAGTCGTCCGGCATCATGATCCGGGTGAGCGCGGGGTGGCCGTCGAAGACGATCCCGAAGAAGTCGTACGTCTCCCGCTCGTGCCAGTCGTGACCAGGGTAAACGCCGACTGTCGATGGTATGTGCGGATCGGAGTCCGGCGCGCTGGCCTCGACGCGTACGCGCCGGTTGTAGGTCATCGAGCACAGGTGGATGACCGCGTGCAGCTCCTCGCCCGCCAGGTGCGGGTAGTGGACGCCGGACACGCCGAGCGAGAGCTCGAACCTCAGGGCCGGGTCGTCGCGCAGCTTCTGGCACACCTCGACCAGGCGCTCGCGCTTGACGTGCAGGGTGAGCTCGCCGCGCTCCACCACCACCCGGTCGATGGCCTCGTCGAGCCCGAGCGAGTCGACGACCTCGTCGAAGTAGCCGCCGTACGGGCGGGGCGTCGAGAGCTGCGGCGCCCGGCGTACGACGAGGCCGCCGTAGCCGGAGGTGTCGCCGGAGTCCTGCGTCCCGAACATGCCGCGCCTGGCGACCGGCGGCTCGGGCACCGCGGGAAGCGGGACCTCTGGGGTTTGCCCGCTGTCCGGGCTCCCGGGGAGGTTGTCGGGCGAAGTCACTTCGCAACCCCCTGGTCGATCAGTGGCAGCGTGCGCAGCGCCTGCAGCTCGAGGTCCTCGATCTGCTTGGCGCGGTGCGCGCCGAACTTCATGTTCTGGATCTTGTCGTGCAGCTTCACGATCGAGTCGATCAGCATCTCGGGCCGCGGCGGGCAGCCGGGCAGGTAGATGTCGACGGGCACGACGTGGTCGACGCCCTGCACGATCGCGTAGTTGTTGAACATGCCCCCGCTGGAGGCGCACACGCCCATGGAGATGACCCACTTCGGCTCGGCCATCTGGTCGTAGATCTGCCGGAGCACGGGGGCCATCTTCTGGGAGACGCGGCCCGCGACGATCATCAGGTCGGCCTGGCGGGGAGACGCCGAAGCGCGCTCCATACCGAAGCGCGCCAGGTCGTAGTGGGGGCCGCCGGTGGCCATCAGCTCGATGGCGCAACATGCGAGGCCGAACGTGGCCGGCCACACGGAGTTCTTGCGTGCCCATCCGGCGGCCTGCTCGACCGTGCTGAGGATGAACCCGCTGGGGAGTTTCTCTTCAAGTCCCATTTTCAGTCCCAGTCCAGACCCTTGCGGCGCCACACGTACGCGTACGCGACGAGCACGGTGACGATGAACAGCAGCATCTCCACGAGCCCGAACAGCCCCAGGCCGGGGGAGATCGCCTGGCCCGCGTCGTTCGTCTGCTGCGCGAACGAGACCGCCCACGGGTAAAGGAAGATGATCTCGATGTCGAACACGATGAAGAGCATCGCGGTGATCATGTATTTGAGCGGGAACCGTCCACCACCGACAGGCTGGGGCGTCGGCTCGATGCCGCATTCGTAGGCGTCAAGCTTGGCGCGGTTCCAGCGCTTGGGACCGGTGAAGGGAGCGATGGCGACCGAGAAGATCGCGAAGCCCCCCGCGAGAACGGCGAGCACCAGGATGGGCACGTAAAGGTCCATCGCTACGCCTCCTCTGGAGTCGCCACGCGCGCGGGCGCGCAGCCGGATCTGATAGTTCTGAGATTCATGCTGGTGGCGCGACCTTTGAGAGTGCGTTAATGATCATGTCCGACGCATCGCCTCGCCGGTCGGTGAGATTACCAAGGAGTTTGAGCGCGAAGCGCATCAGCCTCGGGTGAGGGAGCCCGTGCCTGGTGCCGAAGCGCATCACACCCGGCTTCCCGATTGCCTCGACGAACAACCTACCGAGCGTGAAATAACCGCCGTAGGCGTCCTTCAGCACCTGGGGATAGGTCCGCAGGATCCGCTCGCGCTGCGCGGGAGTGGTGTCCTTGAGTCCCTTCGCGATGATCTCGGCGGCGATCTCGCCGGTCTCCATGGCGTACGCGATGCCCTCGCCGTTGAACGGGTTGATCGACCCGCCGGAGTCGCCCACGAGCATCAGGCCGCGCGTGTAGTGCGGCTGCCTGTTGAAGGCCATCGGGAGCGCGGCGCCGCGGATGGGGGCCGTCATGTTCTCCTCGGTGAAGCCCCAGTCGGCCGGCATCGACTTGCACCAGCGGCGCAGCAGGTCGCGGTAGTCGATGTTCTTGAACTGGGCGCTGGTGTTGAGCAGCCCGAGCCCCACGTTGGCGGTGCCGTCGCCGACGCCGAACACCCAGCCGTAACCGGGCAGCAACGTGTCGCCGTCCCACAGCTCCAGCCACGTCTCCAGGTAGTCGTCGTCGTGGCGGGGACTCTCGAAGTAGGTCCGCACGGCCACGCCCATCGGCCGGTCTTCCCGCTTGTGCAGGCCCATGCCCAGGGCCAGCCGGGTGCTGTTGCCGTCGGCGGCCACCACCACCCGGCTCCGGTACTCGCGGCCGTCCTTGGTGGTCACGCCGACGATGTGGCCGCTGCGGTCGTCGATCACCGGCCCGGTGACGGTGACGCCCTCCTTGAGGTGTACGCCGTTCTTGACCGCGTTGGCCGCGACGATCTGGTCGAAGTCCTGACGGGTGCGTACGAGCCCGAAGTCGGGGAAGCGCTGGAGCTGCGGCCAGTCCAGCTCGAACCGGAGGCCGCCGCCCACGACGCGCAGACCCTTGTTCCTGACCCAGCCGGGAGCGTCGACGTCGACGCCCATGTTGAGCAACTGCTTGACCGCACGCGGGGTCAGGCCGTCGCCGCAGACCTTCTCGCGGGGGAACCTGGTCTTCTCCAGGAGCAGCACGTCGAGCCCGGCCTGAGCGAGGTAAAAGGCGGTTGCGGAACCGGCGGGACCGGCGCCGACGACGATGACGTCGGCGTCTGCCTGCTTGCCTGTTGGCACCGTCACTGGACTGTCCTGTCCTTCGAAGGCCTCGGGGTGTGGCGCCTTCGTTCCTTTGTGAACCCCTTCACAAACTTGTCGGCCCGCAGTCTACTGCTTTTGCAGTACATAGTGGCAGTCGGGGGGCTGTTCTGTGATCCAAGGGGACGGCGTGTCGCCTGTGGCCGCGCACTCATGATCGTCACGCTAGCAGCCGCCCAAGCGAGCGCTCCGGGAGAGGCGGCTGGGCGGCCCCAATAGATTTCGGAAAGAGACCTCGCCTCGACACGGCCGGAATTGCCGCGGAAATGGGCCAACCGAAATGAGGTTTCAAGCGTCCTGACATCGCGTCAAGCGGGCTTGAACCCTCTGTGCATGGCGACGATACCCATCGTGAGATTGCGCCAGGCGACGCGTTCCCAGCCGGCGTTCTGAATGACACGGGCGAGCGTCGGCTGGTCGGGCCACTCCCTGATCGACTCGGCCAGGTATTCGTAGGAGTCGTCGTTGGACCCGAACACCTTGGCCACCTTCGGCAGCAGCCTCATCAGATATTCGCGATAGATCAGATCGAACGCGCCGAACGTGACGTGCGAGAACTCCAGGATCACCAGCCGGCCGCCCGGCCTCGTCACGCGCGACATCTCCCGCAGCGCCTGCGCGGTGTCGTGCACGTTGCGCAGCGCCACCGAGATCGTCACCGCGTCGAACACCCCGTCGGCGAACGGCAGCCGCAACGCGTCACCCGCGACGAACGGCACCCCGTCGCCTGTCAGCGCGTTGCCGCCGTGCCGCAGCACCCCGGTGCGCAGCATGCCCAGCGAGAAGTCGGACGCGATCGCCCGCGCGCCCAGCGTGGTGAACGCGTCGGTGGACGTGCCGGTGCCGGCGCCCAGGTCAAGCACGATCTCCCCAGGTCCCGCGTCCACCGCGGCGGCCACCGCCTTGCGCCAGAGCCTGACCTGCCCGAGGGAGATCACGTCGTTGACCAGGTCGTAGCGCCGGGCGGTGCGATCGAACATCGCGGCGACCTCGTCCGGCTGTTTGTCCAACTGAGCGCGCGTCATGCCGACAGCCTATGGTGGGCCGCGTCCAGCGGGGTGTGCACCCATGGCTATCAGGACAATCAACGGAAAGTAGCCACAGGACTACCCAACGTCTGCTAGAAATTGGCGAATGCTTGCCCGTGTCGCCCTTGCGGCGATCATCGCCTCGGCCCCTGCCGCGCATCCACGCGTGGTGTCGGCCGACCCGGTCGACGACACCCCGCATGTCCTCGACGGCATCGTCAACGCCATCGCCGTCGTCGGCGGCACCGTGGTGGTGGGCGGTTCGTTCAGCGAAGTGAGCGACGCCGCCCGCACCACCGTCCATCGCCGGGCCAACCTGTTCGCCTACGACCTGGCCACCGGCCGCGTCCTGCCCGATTTCGCGCCGAGCGTCGCCGGGCCCGTCTATGGCCTGGCCGCGGGCGACCGCGGCACCGTCTACGTCGGCGGCGAGTTCGCCGGAATCAACCACCAGCGCTCCAGATCGCTGGCCAGGCTCAACCTCGCCGACGGCTCCCTCGTGCCGGGCTTCGCGCCGCGCATCGGCGGCGGCATGGTGACCACGCTGGCCAGGCACGGCCCACAGCTCTATGCCGGCGGCGACTTCATCAGCCCGCGCACCTCGCTGGCCAGGCTCGACGCGGCCACGGGCGCGCCCGACCCGGCTTTCACGATCACGCCCGGCTCGCCGCTGACGTCCACGGTGAAGGTCTACGCGCTTGCCCTCTCCGGCGGCCGGCTCGCCGTGGACGGCACGTTCACCACGCTCGACGGCCATTCCCGGCCCCAGCTCGGGCTGATCGACGTCAGCGGCCGCACCGCCAGGGTCGCCCCCTGGCGCACGGAGGCGTACGCGCGCAGGTGCATGGACGCCTTCCCCTCGTACGTGCGCGGCCTGGACTTCTCCCCCGACGGCCGCTATTTCGCGGTCGTCACCACGGGAGGCCCGAGGGGCGGGATGTGTGACACTGCCGCCAGGTTCGAGACGTACGCCAAGGGCTCCCGCATCAGGCCCACCTGGGTCAACAGCACCGGCGGCGACTCGCTCTACGCGGTCTCGGTGACGGGGGCGGCGGTCTACGTCGGCGGCCACCAGCGCTGGCTGGACAATCCGCAGGGCCGCGACTCGCCTGGTCCGGGAGCCGTGTCACGTCCCGGCATCGGCGCCATTCATCCGCGTACGGGAAAGGCCCTGAGTTGGAATCCCGGGCGGGAGCGCGGCATCGGCGTCAAGGCGTTTTCGGCCAACAGCAGTGGACTACTTGTCGGTAGTGACACGACGAGACTCGGACGGGAGTACCATGCCCGGATTGGCATGTTCCCTCTGCCCTAGTCGTCTTGCGGCTTCGGCCGGTCGATCTTGTCGCTGAGACGTTCGCTCACCGCGTCGCGCTGCCTGGACAGCAGGACGTAGCTCGCTATGCCGCTGATCAAGAATGAAGCCAAGATCAGCCACAGCGGGTTTTGCAGGCCAAGCAGCCACAGGACACCGAGGGCCACGAGGAACAGGCCGATCCGCGACGCGGTGTAAACGAGAACTGGACGCACAGGTCGAGGTTACTCGGGCCTGGGTAGCGGGCGCTCTTCGCATCGGGCGCGAGCACTGCTACTGTTCCCAGTCAGGGAGTTTCGTAAAGAAACACCCACGAGAGCCCCAAAGAGGCTCTATCATATAACAATCGGGCAGTCAGCTGATAACAACCCGTGATCTTTGTAGAAAACCACGGATAAATCAGGCTTCGCTCGACACACTGGTTACCTGTCCGCCCGCTGGCAGGAAGCGGGATGCGAGGGGGAGAGATTGGTGGAGAGTAGCAGCGAGCGTCTGCTGACCCCAGGAGAGGTTGCCGCCCTCTTCCGGGTAGACCCAAAGACGGTTACGCGCTGGGCTGCGGCAGGCCGCATCAGCAGTATCCGCACCCCCGGAGGGCACCGGCGTTTCCGTGAATCGGAAGTGCACGCCCTTCTCCGAGGCGAGGACGTTCTGACGGCCGACAGGCCTGCAGGTGAGTCCCCGCGCGTCTGACGTTCCGCGCAGACGGTGATCCTGCGACGCCAGGATCACCGCCGGCGGAACCCACTGTTCGCGTGCTTCCCGGCCACACTTTCGTACGGCAAGCATGGGAGGGCGCCAACCGCCGACCGTGGCTGGCGCCTGTCCGTTTGCCCAGGACCTCGTTTCTGAGTGTCAGGCGTCTTCCTGCTCCGCCTTGAAGGCCAGGAACTCGCGTTCCAGATCGTCGTTCTCCTCTTCCCAGCGCCGGCGGCGCTCGGCCGCCTCCTCCTCCGTCAGCGACTCCGGCAGCCACTGTTCGTAGTCGGGGTCACCAGGCTGCACTTCCACGTACGCGTTGCCGATCAGACGCCCGTCTTCGCTGGTCAGGCTCTGCGGCACGCGCAGGGTCCCGTCAGCGAGCCGGATGACGTACATGGTGGATCACCTAGATTCCGTAGCGCCGGTTGAAGAACAGCATGACGTTGAGCGCCATCCGCGTGTCGCCCCCGAGCATGTCCACGAGGGCCGGTCGCTGGCGGGCGGCGATGGCGGCGAAGGCGTCGGCGAAGAACTCCTTGCGGCCGAGGCCGCCTCCCTGGCGGTGGAAGGTCGAGGCCAGCAGTGGCCTGGCCCTGTCGTAGAGGCTCATGAACTCCGGCGAGTCCGACACCCAGTCGCCGTACGCCGAGTCGATGTCGTCGATGGCGTGGCCGACCTCGTGCATCATCACGTCCGGGGTGGGCGAGGGGCGGTCGCCCACGACGATCTTGCGGTCCCCGTACGCTCCCGCGCAGATGTCCCAGGTCGCGCGGCCCGATGGAAGCGGGGCGCCGCGTAAGTAGCCCATGTCGTCCAGATCGGGCACCCCGCCGCCGCCGACGTAGATGCCTTCGAGGCCGGCCGCGAGCTTCTCTCTTAGCCGCTCTGGCAGCCTGGCCAGGCTCTCCACGGCGCGTACGACGTCCGCGGACGGCGGGCCCTGCCTGGCGTCCCACTGGCGGTGCAGGATCGTCTCCAGCTTCCCGCAGTGGCGCAGGCCGTCGCCCATCGACGGCACGTCGGGCCGGTTGGGCTGGGCTCTGGGGGGCTTGTCGTCGAGCTCGAAGTCGTACCAGGTGTAGCGGGGGCGCTCCACCACGGCGGCGGGCAGCCGCTCGGGCCGCCCGCGCAGCGCGAAGCCGTCCCACGTGACGTCACGGGAGGCGTCCTGGGAACGGCGGCCGGGGCCGAACAGCGCCTGCTCCCCGCCGCCCGGCCAGGCCATCCGCTCGGGCTGCTCGGCGCCCGGCCAGGGATGTCGCTCCGACCGACCGCCGAGCTGGTCCGTGCCGGGCCGGCGGCGGCGCTCCGCGCCATTGTGTGGCTTGTCACCTGCGCGGGCCTCCCGGTGCCTCTCACGAGCGTTTGACCAGAAGGAACGCTCCGCCTCCGGAGGGGCCTCGCCGCGGCGCGAGAAGAGGTAAGATCCGCGCCGCCACCAGCGACCGCGCCGATGTCGTCCTTTGTCGTTATGACCCTTGTCATAAGAAAAGGCCATTGCACCTCTCAACGCCCGTGGAGCCCCGTGGACACCGTCGCATCGGGTTCCACCGTACGACGCCGATCTTCCCCTAGTCACCCGAAATGGGACATCGGGAAGCACGATCACGTCGCGGATGGCTTAAAGTTCGGGCATGGCAGGTGTTCTGATCGGCCTGGCGCTGCTGGCCTTCTGGCTCTTCTCACTGTTCGACGTCGTCACCACGCCGGAAGACGAGGTTAGGAACGTACCAAAAGCACTGTGGATCCTGATCGTCGTGCTCATCCCGTTGCTCGGCGGCCTGGTGTGGATGGCGCGCGGGCGCCCGCGGGCGCCGCGCGCGGCGTGGCCCGTGCCCCCTGGTCCGGGCACGCCGAAAGGGCCGGACGACGACGCCGACTTCCTCCGCGACCTCGACCGCCGCATGCGCGGCGACGACATGAACTAGTTCACGTCGGCGTAGCTGTGCAGCCCACTGATGAAGATGTTGACGCCGACCAGGTTGAACATCAGGCACCCGAACGCCACGAGCTGCACGATCGTCGCCGCCCGGCCCCGCCAACCGGCCGTCACCCTGGCGTGCAGGTAGGCGGCGTAGGCAACCCAGGTGATGAAGGACCAGACCTCCTTGGGGTCCCAGCCCCAGTAGCGGCCCCACGCCCGGTCCGCCCAGAGCGCACCCGCGATGACCGCGAACGTCCACAGCGGGAAGGCGAACACGATCGCCCTGTGGGCCACCCGCTCGAGATCGGCGCGGGCGGGCAGGCGTGACACGCCGTCGCCGCGCACCAGATAGAGGATTCCAGTCACGCCCGCCAGCGTCAGCAGTCCGCTGGCGATGATGGCGGCGGTGACGTGGATGGCGATCCAGTACGAGTTCAGGGCGGGCACGACGGGTCCCGCGGCGGTGTAGAAGATCTTGACGGCGACCCCGAGGCCGAGCGCGGCGGTGACCATGACGAAGGCGCCCAGGAAGCGCACGTTGTGGCGGAGCTGGGTGCCGAGGAACGCGGTCACGGCGGCGAAGCAGATGGCGACGACGAACTCGTACATGTTGCCCCACGGCCACCGGTCCACGGCCAGGCCGCGGGTGGCGATGGCGCCCAGGTGGGCCGCCCAGCCCAGCCAGGCCAGCCCCAGGGCCACCATCCCGGCCCTGGCGGCCCCCGCCGAAGGCTTCCCGGCCGCCGCGTCACCGCCGCCGGCTCCGGCGAGCGACCTCTCGCCCGCACCCCCGTCGCCACCGGGCAGCGTCACGGACGCGCTGGTGCCGTCGACGGCGGCTCCTACGGTGACCGGCTCCTTCACCACGGCCTGTCCGGCCTGGGACCTGTCCGGGCGAGCGCGGCCGAAGGCCAGCTCGATCGCGAAGGCGACCATGGCGAAGACGTAGAGCAGGACGGCCGCGACCACGAAAAGGTCGCTCAGCCCTGCGAGTTGCTCAGCGGACATCCTTTTCTCCTGCTGATAGAAACTTGACGATATCGGCGAACTCCTCGGCGAAGCCCGCCGCGGAGCCTTCTGTGCGGGTCAGGCCGCCCACGTCGACCGTGCCATCCCCCTTGACCCGCACGAAGACCCGGCGGCGCCGGATCATGAGCGAGAGCGCGATGGCGACGACGGCCGTGGCGGCGGATACCAGGGCGGGCATGCGCCCCGGATCGTAGGCCGTCTGGAGCGTGATCCACTCCTTGACCCCGGTGAACTCCAGCTTCCCCGCGCCGTTGGGCAACTCCAGCGACTGCCCGACCGCCAGCGGCTTGGTCGCCGCCGTGCCCATGAGCACCGGTTTGATCTTGTCCTTCAGCTCGGACGGCACGACCTCGTAGACCGACTGCGGCTTGCCCGACCGCATCCCCAGGTCGCCCGCGTACGCGCCGAAAAGCTGCACCTCGGGCTGGAGCGCACCGGGGAAGGCCGAGGTGTACGTGCCGTCGGTGAGAGGCACGCTGGTGGGCAGGAACCGCAGCAGGAACCCCAGCTGGGACGGCTGCGCGTCCGGTGCCTTGACCGCGCATTCAGCGGTCTGCGTGGACTTCTGCACGATCAGGCACGGCACGGGCCCTTCGTAGGCCACCTGCCCCTTGCCGTCGGTGACCTTGAAGACGGGCGCGTAGCCGTTGCCGATCAGGTAGAGCTGCGTGCCGTCGACCTCGAGCGGCGAGTTGACCTTGAGCTCGTAGTCGCGGGCCGGGGCACCGGGCGAGTCGTTGACCTTCAGGTAGGCCGAGTAGTCGAGCGCCTGCCCCTTCTTATCGCCTGTGACCTGGTAGGAGACCTTGAAGTCGGTCAGCTGGAACGAGAACGGCTCCAGCGACTCGGCCGAGACCTGGCTGCCGGGGATGAACCGATCGTAGGCGGCCACCGTGTTGGCGAATCCGTCGCCCTCCACGACCAGCACGTTGCCGCGGTAGCCGTAGAGGGAGCCGAAGCCGACCGCGAGCAGGATGCCGAGCAGGGCGACGTGGAAGAACAGGTTGCCGGTCTCGCGCAGGTAGCCCTTCTCCGCCGACACCCAGCCGTCGCCGGTCACGACGCGGAAGCGCTGCCCGCGCAGCCGCGCCGCGGCCCTCTCAACCCCCAGGTCGGACTCGAACGAGGCGAAGTGCGGCAGGCGGGACAGGTTCTTCGGCGCGGCGGGCGGCTTGCGGCGCAGCTCGCGCGCGTAGGTGGCGGCGCGCGGGATGACGCAGCCGATCAGCGAGGTGAACAGCAGCAGGTAGACCGCCGCGAACCAGGTCGAGGTGAACACCTCGAAGAGCTGGAACCTGTCGTACCACGCGGCCAGGGCCGGGCTCTGCTCGTAGAGTCGCGCGACCTTGTCGGGGTCGACGCCGCGCTGCGGCACCAGCGAGCCGGGCACCGAGCCGAGCGCGAGCAGGAACAGCAGGATCAGCGCCGTCTTCATCGAGGTGAGCGTGCGCCACCCCCACCGCAGCCAACCCACCGGCCCGAGCCTGACCTGCTTGGGCGTCTGCTCCTTCGCCAGCTCCCGCACGCTCATCAGATCACCGGCTCGAAGGCGCCGATCAGACCCTGCATGGCAGCGATCATCTCTCCCCACAGCCCGGTCACGAGCAGCACGCCGACGGCCACCATCATGCCGCCGCCGATCCTGGTGATCAGCCGCGAGTGCCGGCGGATGGCCCGGAACGTACGCAGGGCCTTGCTGTACGCGAGCGCCGCGCCCACGAAGGGCAACCCGAGACCCAGCGCGTACGCGACGGCCAGGAGAGCACCACGGGCGGCGCTGCCCTCGTTGAGCCCGAGCGCCAGCACGACGGCCAGCGTGGGCCCGATGCACGGCGTCCACCCCAGCCCGAACACCACCCCGAGCAGCGGGGCCCCCGCCAGGCCCGCGGACGGCAGCTTGTGGATGCGCACGTCACGCATCAGCCCGGGCACGACGCCCAGGAACGCAAGCCCCAGCAGGATGGTCAGCACGCCGAGCACCCGCGTGATGATCTCGGCGTTGCCCAGCATGACGGAGCCGAGCCCGCCGAACAGCGCCCCGCTGAGCACGAACACCAGCCCGAACCCGGCCACGAACAGCGCGGTCCCGAGCACCAGCCGCCCCCGCTTGGGGTCGGCGCTCATGCCGGTCACGTAGGACAGGTAGCCGGGCACCAGCGGCAACACGCACGGCGACAGGAACGACACCACCCCGGCGAGCACCGCGATCGGCACCGCGAGCAGCAACGAGCCCGAGGCGACGACGTCACTCATCGCGCACCTTGGTCACCGTGTTCATCAGATCGGTGTATTTGACCGCGCCCAGCGCCCTGGCCGCGATCCTGCCCTGCTCGTCGATGATCAGCGTGGACGGGATGGCCGCGGGCGGCACCGTGCCCTGGAAGGCCAGCGCCACCTTGCCGGGCTGGTCGAAGAGGTGGGGGTAGCCGGTCTGCTCGGTGCGTTCGAAGGCCAGCGCGTCGGCCTGGCGGTCCTTGAAGTCAATGCCGAGGAACTCCACGCCGCTGCCCCTGGTCTTGGCCGCGACCTCCTTGAGCACCGGCGCCTCCGCCCGGCACGGGCCGCACCACGACGCCCAGAAGTTGAGCACCACGACCTTGCCCTTGTGCGCGGCCAGCGAGGCGGTGGCCCCGTCGAGGGTCGGCCCCTCGATCGCGGGCGCGGGCTTGCGCTCGCCCGCGTCGAACACCTGCATCTTCCCGTCGCCCGCGACGAACCGGGTGTCGCCGGGCTGCGGCTGGCCGCTCTGGTTGCCCGCGCAACCCGCGACCAGCACAGCCAGGAGAACGAGGGAGATGGACTTGGCGCGCACGGAGGAAGATCTCCTTGTACTACAACCGGTAGAGCTTGCAACTCTACCGGCGGGACCGGGCGCCCCGGACACCGGGGAGCGGATCAGGCCCCGGGGACGGAGGGCCCCGTCCGCAGCGAACCGGCGGGCTCGCTGTAGCCGATGCTGATCAGGCGATCACCGTCGAAGGTGAGCGTGGTGAGGCTGGCCAGCGCGCACTGCCTGCGCCGCGGGTCGTGCCAGAGCCTGCGGCCCTCCGCGGCGCTCCTGATCGCCCAGATCGGCAGCTGGTGGCTGACGAGCACCGCCTCGTGCCCGCGCGCCATCGCCCTGGCGTCGTCGATGACCGACTTCATGCGCAACACGATGGCCGGGTAGGGCTCGCCCCAGGACGGGCGCAGCGGGTTCCAGAAATAGCGGTAGTTGCGCGGGTTGCGCAGCACCGCCAGGCCCTGGCCCACTGGACGGCCTTCGAGCAGGTTGCCCGCCTCGATCAGGCGGGAGTCGCGTACGACGTCGAGGCCGAGCTTCTCGGCGAGCGGGGCCGCGGTCTCCAGGGCGCGTTCGAGCGGCGAGCTGTAAAGGGCGACGATGTCACGGCCGCCGACGGCCTTGGCGACCGTCTCGGCCATGAGCTGACCTGTCTCGGACAGGTGGTAGCCGGGCAGCCGGCCGTAGAGGATGCCTCCGGGGTTGTGCACCTCACCGTGGCGCAGCAGGTGGACGACGGTGGTTTCAGCCATGGTGTGGCACAGCCTAGCCGCTCCGATGCGTCACGTGGCGGGGGCCCGGGCCGGGGCGGCTGATCACGTTCGGGGTAAAGTCGGGCTCCGGAAGGAGCCGCCGAGTGAGTCCATGGGCACTCGTCCTCATCCTGGTCGCCGCCGTCGCCCACGCCTCCTGGAACCTGCTGAGCAAGAAGGCCTCCCAGGCCGACGGCCTGGTCTTCCTCTGGCTCGTCGCCGTCACGGCCGCGGTCGTCTGGAGCCCGCTGTTCGCCGGGTTCCTGCTGGTCACGGGCTCGGGTCCGACCTGGAGCGAGATCGCCGTGATCAGCGGCAGCACGGCCCTCCACCTCGGCTACTTCGTGTTGCTCCAGCGCGGGTACGGCACCGGCGACCTGTCGGTCGTCTACCCCGTCGCGCGCGGCACGGGCCCGATGCTGGCCAGTCTGGTCGCGGTGTTGTTCCTTGGCGAGCATCCGTCGCCGGCGGGTGTGGCGGGGATCGTGCTGGTCGGGGTCGGCGTGTTCATGCTGGGCGGCGGCGTGGACCTCAAGGGGCTGGCGCCCGGGCTGGTCGTGGGGGTGTTCATCGCGGGTTACACGGTGTGGGACTCGCAGGTGGTGAGTGCGTTCGCGGTGGCGCCCTTGATGCTCAACTACCTCGGGGAGGTCGGGCGCGCTCTCGTGCTCACGCCCTTCGTGCTCGGTACGCGGCGGAAGCTGGTCATGGGGGTCTGGCGCGAGCATCGATACCGGGTCGTGGGCGCCGCCGTGCTGATCTTCGTGTCGTACCTGCTGGTGCTGGTCGCGTTCACGATGGCGCCGGTGAGCGTGGTGGCGCCGGCGCGCGAGATCAGCGTGCTGATCGCGGTCGTGCTCGGCGGCCGCCTGCTGGCCGAGGGCGACCTGCCGCGCAGGCTGCTGGCGGCGAGCGTGATCCTCGGCGGCGTCGTGGCCATCGCACTCAGTTGACCGCCCAGGCGTTCTCCTGCTTCCTGCTCGCCTCCATCAGCGCCTCCACCATCGCCCTGATCGCGGGACGGCGGGCCGCGTCCGTCCGCCACACCGCGTAGATGCGGCGCGACTGGCGCGGCCTGATCGGGATCAGGCGCACGCCGTCGGGCACGCAGTCCCGGCCCAGCCTGGGCACGATCGCGCAGCCCAGCCCGGCCGCCACCAGGGCCAGCTGGGTCGGGTACTCGTCGGCCATGCAGGCGATCACCGGCTCCAGCGAGGCGTTGCGCAGCGTGTAGACCAGCCAGTCGTGGCAGACGGCGCCCGGTGAGGAGCTGATCCACCGGTCGCCGTGCAGGTCGGCCAGCTCCAGCTCCCTGCTGCCTGCCAGCGGGTGGTCCGCGGGCACCGCCACGTCGGCGATGTCGTCGAGCAGCGTGGCCTTGGACAGGCCGTCGGGCAGCGCCACGGGCCTGTTGAGCCAGTCCTGGATCACACCCAGGTCCAGCTCGCCCCTGGCCACCTCGCGCACCACCCGTTCGGGCTCGCGCTCGTTGAGCTGCACCCACAGGTCGGGGTGGCGGGTCCTGAGCGAGGCGATCGCGGCGGGCATGAGGCCGCGGGCGGCGGTGGGGAAGGCGGAGATGTTCAGGCGGCCGACGACCTCGCCGCGCAGCGCCTCGAAGTCCGCCTCCGCGGTCTCGACCAGGGCGAGGATCCGCTCGGCGTGCTCGGCCAGCAGCCCGGCCGCGTCCGTCAGCCGCACGCCGCGGCCGTTGCGCTCCATGAGCCTGGCCCCGGTCTCCCGCTCCAGCTTGGCGATCTGCTGGGAGACCGCGGACGGGGTCACCATGAGCGCGTCGGCCGCCGCTCCTACCGACCCGTAGACGTGAACTGCGTGAAGGGCCTTGAGCCGGTTCAAGTCCAACATGTAAGCCAGCCTAAATGGTTTAGCGTAGAAAGTCTCGCTTGTCCTCCAATGTGTAGCGGATGAAAATAGTTGCATGAGAATCCTCAAGGCAAAGAAGCAGCAGCGGAGCTCCTCCTCCTACCTCAGGGTGCTGGCGGAGCAGGCCCGCGACCAGCGCGTCCGTTACCAGAAGCCCACTCGCTGAGTGAGCCCCCGCCGAGCTGACCGCGACAGGCTGGCTACAGGACCGCGGCGGCCGCCTTCGCGGCGGCCGGAAGGGCATCGGCGACGCGGTTGACCGCCTCGTCGCCGTGCGCGGCCGACAGGAACCAGGCCTCGTACGCCGACGGCGGCAGGTAGACGCCCTGGTCGAGCATCGCGTGGAAGAACGCGGTGAACGCGGCCGTGTTCTGCGTCTTGGCCTCGGCGAAGTTCGTCACCTCGGCCTCCGTGAAGAAGATCGAGAACAGGCTGCCCGCCCGTTGCAGCCGATGCGGCACCCCCGCCGCGGCGAGCGCCTCGGAGGCGGCCTCGCCCACGGTCAAGGCCGCGGCGTCCACCTTCTCGTACGCCTCGGCGTCCAGAGCCCGCAACGTTGCCAGGCCGGCCGCGCACGCGATCGGGTTACCCGACAGCGTGCCCGCCTGGTAGACCGGCCCCTCCGGCGCCAGATAGGCCATGATGCCGGCCCTGCCGCCGAACGCCGCCGCCGGCAGCCCGCCGCCCATGACCTTGCCGAACGTCATCAGGTCCGCGTCCACCGGGTCCAGGCCGTACCAGCCGGAGGGGGAGACCCGGAACCCCGTCAGCACCTCGTCCACGATGAGCAGCGCCCCGTTGGCCGTGCACAACTCGCGCAGGCGCGCGTTGAAGCCGTCGCGCGGCGGGACGACGCCCATGTTCGCGGGGCACGCCTCAGTGATCACGCACGCGATGTCGGCCGCCGCGAAGGCCTCCTCGACGGCCTCGACGGAGTTGTACGGCAACACGATCGTGTCCGCCGCCGACGCCCCCGTCACGCCCGGCGTGTCCGGCAGCCCGAACGTCGCCACCCCGGACCCGGCCGCGGCCAGCAGCGCATCCACGTGGCCGTGGTAGCACCCGGCGAACTTGATCACCTTGGACCGCCCGGTGAAGCCGCGGGCCAGCCGCACCGCGCTCATCGTCGCCTCGGTGCCGGAGCTGACCAGGCGCACCTTCTCGACGGGCGCCACCCGGGAGACGATCTCCTCGGCCAGCTCGACCTCACCCGGGGTGGCGGTGCCGTAGGAGAACCCGCTGGCGACCGCCCCGGACACGGCCTCGACGACCGCGGGGTGGCGGTGCCCGAGGATCATCGGGCCCCAGGAGCAGACCAGGTCGACGTACCGGTTGCCGTCGGCGTCGGTGATGTAGGGGCCCTGGCCGGAGACCATGAAGCGCGGCGTGCCGCCCACCGCGCCGAACGCGCGCACCGGGGAGTTGACGCCTCCCGGCACGATCTGGCGGGCGCGGGCGAACAGGTCCTCGGAGTTCTGTGTACGGCTCACCCGACCCAGGTTAGCCGTGGCCCGCCCCGGTCCCTCCAACACCCACCGATCAGTCGGCGAGCCACTCCAGGAGGCGGAGCGGGTCGGGCAACGGCCGCCCGTCCGGGGGCCGGAGCCAGGCGACCGGCTGCCCCGTCGGCAGGGTCGAGGGCGGCGCGAGGACGTAGCTGTCGCGGCAGTGCCAGCGCAACCCGGGCGTGTCGTCGATCGTCGCCGGATCGCAGTCCAGGTGGCACGACCACCACTCGTCCTCGTCCTCGGGATTGCCCCGGGTGGCCACGTAGAACAAGACCCGGTCGCCATGGGCGGCGACCGGGCCTGAGTGGGCTTCCGCGGCGTCGATCCGGGTGAGGGCCGACAGACCGGCGGCGAGGGGTACGTCGAAGACGTCGAACACCCGCCCCGTGGGCAGGATCACGTTGGCCTCCGGCTCGGCCTGCCACCACCGGGTGAGCAGTGCCGGGTCCGTCGTGGCCTGCAGGTGCCAGGCGGGGGACAGCGGATGCGCACCCGGGTCGGGACAGCCGAGCCGGTCACAGGAGCAGGCGCGCGACCCCTGGGACAGCGGGTACGCCCCGGGCACGACTGGCCACCCCAGGGCGGCGTATTCGAGCACGGAGCCGATTCGCGTCGGCCGCGACCGCTTTCTGGTACGCCGAACCAGTGGTACCCCCACCATGGTGTCTCCCGTCGACTCCAAGTGCCTGAAGAGGTCCCGGGCGCTACGCCACGCAGGACACACCAGCACTTGTCATCGCACTCTAACGCACAGGTCTCAGGAGTTGACGGGAAACCCCCTCGTTAGAGGCGGCGCGCCACTTCGGTGGCCCAGTACGTGAGGATCAGGTCGGCCCCGGCCCGCTTGATCGCGACCAGCGACTCCATGATCATCCGTTCGCGATCCACCCAGCCGTTGGCCGCGGCGGCTTCGATCATGGCGTACTCGCCGCTCACCTGGTAGGCCGCCACCGGCACGTCGACCTCGTCGCGGAAGCGGGTGATGACGTCCAGATAGGCCAGGGCAGGCTTGACCATGACCGCGTCGGCGCCCTCCGCCAGGTCCAGGCGGACCTCGCGCAGCGCCTCCTCCAGAGGGCCGGCGGGGTCCTGCTGGTGGGTGCTGCGGTCGCCGAACTGCGGCGCGCACTCGGCGGCGTCGCGGAAGGGCCCGTAGAAGGCGGACGCATACTTCGCCGAATACGCCAAAATCGGGATATTTCCGTAACCAGCCCCGTCCAGGGCCGAACGGATCGCCCCCACCTGACCGTCCATCATCCCGCTCGGCGCCACCATCTGCGACCCGGCGGCGGCCTGGGCCACCGCGATCGAGGCGTACCGCTCCAGCGTGGCGTCGTTGTCCACGTCGCCGGACGGGGTGAGGATGCCGCAGTGCCCGTTGTCGGTGAACTCGTCGAGACAGGTGTCGGCCATCACCACGATGGAGTCGCCGACCTCGGCGCTCACGTCACGCAGCGCGACCTGCAGGATCCCGTCGGGATCGTCGGCGGCGGAGCCGCGGGCGTCCTTCGCGGCGGGGATCCCGAACAAGATCAGCCCGCCCACACCGGCCTCGGCCGCCTCGTGCGCGGCCTTGCGCAGCGAGTCGCGGGTGTGCTGCACCACGCCCGGCATCGAGCCCACGGGATGCGGCTCGGCGATGCCTTCCTTGACGAACATGGGCAGGATCAGCTCGGCCGGGTGCAGCCGGGTGCCCGCCACCATACGCCGCAGTGCGGGGCTGCGGCGCAGCCGCCGGGGGCGGGCGATGGGGTATTCCGCGCTCATTTGCCTCTCCTCCTGGCGCCCCGGCGGTTCTGCGAGGGCCTGCGCGGGGTGTCACCCGCGGCCACGGCCGCCTGGCGCTGCTTGGCACCGTACTCGGCCACCGCGGCAGCCAGTGCGGATGCGGATGGCTTGTCGGCCATGACGTCGACCCGGAGCCCGAACTCCTCGGCCGTCTTGGCCGTCTGCGGCCCGATGACCGCGATCACGGTGACGTTGTGCGGCTTGCCCGCGATGCCCACCAGGTTGCGCACGGTGGACGAGGATGTGAAGAGCACGGCGTCGAAGCCGCCGCCCTTGATCGCCTCGCGGATGGGCGCGGGCGGCGGCGCGGCCCGCACGGTGCGGTACGCGGTGACGTCGTCGCACTCCCAGCCCAGGTCGGTGAGCCCGGCCACGAGCGTGTCGGTGGAGATGTCGGCCCGCGGCAGCAGCACCCGGTTGATCGGGTCGAGCATCGAGTCGTAGGGCGGCCACTCGGCCACCAGCCCCTCGGAGGACTGCTCCCCCGACGGCAGCAGGTCGGGCTTGACCCCGAACTCGACCAGGGACCGCGCCGTCGCGTCGCCCACGGCGGCCACCTTGAGCCCGGCGAACGCCCGCGCGTCCAGGCCGTACTCCTCGAACTTCTCGCGTACCGCCCTGACGGCGTTCGCGCTGGTGAAGGCCACCCACTCGTAGCGCCCCGTGACGAGGCCCTTGATCGCGCGGTCCATCTGCTGCGGCGTGCGGGGCGGCTCGACCGAGATGGTCGGCACCTCCTCCGGCACCGCGCCGTAGGCGACGAGCTGCTCGGACAGGCTGCGCGACTGCTCCTTGGTACGGGGCACCAGCACCCGCCACCCGAACAGCGGCTTGGTCTCGAACCACGACAACTTGTCCCGCAGCCCCACGGCCTCGCCGACCACGATCAGCGCCGGCTCGGTGAACCCGGCGTGCTTGAGGTCGGCCTGGAGCCTGCCGAGCGAGGACACCACGGTGTACTGCTCGATGGTGGTGCCGCCGCTGCTGACCGCGACGGGCGTGGTGTCGGGCTTGCCGCCGGCGATGAGGGCCTTGCCGATGGCCACGGCCTCGTCGATGCCGTTGTAGACCACCAGCGTGCCGCGGCAGGCGGCGTGGGCGGCCCAGTCCTGCTCCTGCGCGGCGTCCACGATCCTGAACTCGGGCACGGACGTCGCCGCCGGGATGCCCGCGTAGGTGAGCACGGCGGTCGCGGGCGGCACGCCGGGCACGATCTCGAAGTCCACCTCCGCCGCGGCGCAGGCCGCGACCTCCTCGGTGATCGAGGAGAACAACATCGGGTCACCCTCGCACAGGCGCACCACGAGTCTGCCGCCCTTGGCGAGCTTCACGAAGTCGCCTTCGACGACCTCGACGCCTTCGCGGCAGTGGCGCAGCAGCGGGGCCTGCGTCTCCTCGTCGAGCACCACCGCGTCGGCCTTGGCGAGCAGCTCGGCGGCGCGGAGTGTGAGCAGGTTGGGATCGCCGGGACCCGCGCCAACGAACGCGACGAAACCGGAGGTCGGACTATCGGAGCTCAATGGGAATGCTCCCCCATCAATCTGTCGGCTCCTTCGGCGATCATCTCGGCCGCTAGGAGGCGGCCCAGGTTAGCTGCCTCCGAAGGAGAGCCGGCGGCGGACTTGCGGACCGCGTCGCGGCCGTCGAGTGCGACGACCACAGCGGTCAGGTTCAGAGTGTGCCCATCATCGGCCGCGAAAGCACCCACCGGTGCCGCGCAGCCGGCCTCGAGCCCGGCCAGCACGGCGCGCTCGGCGGTCACGGCGGAGCGGGTGCGGGGGTCGTCGAGCACGCTGAGGAAGGAGATCAGGTCGGGGCGGTCGGAGCGGCACTCCACGGCCAGCGCGCCCTGGCCGGGCGCGGGCAGCAGCTCCTCGACCTCGAAGATCTGCGCGACCTCGGCGTCGCGGCCGATCCTGGTCAGGCCGGCCGAGGCGAGCACGACCGCGTCGAGCTCGCCCGAGGTGACCTTGCCGATCCGCGTGTCGGCGTTGCCGCGGATCGGGACGTATTCGAGGTCGGGGCGCAGCGCGCTGAGCATGGCGACCCGGCGCGGCGAGCCGGTGCCGACCCTGGCGCCGGGCGCCAGGTCGGCGAGCTTGTGCGGGCCGACCAGCGCGTCGCGGTGGTCGTGCCGGGCGGGGATCGCGGCCAGCGTGAAGCGCGGGTCCTGCTTGGTCGGCAGATCCTTCAGCGAGTGAACGGCGAAGTCGATCTCGTCCTCGAGCAGCTTGTCGCGCAACGCGGTGACGAACACGCCCGTGCCGCCGAGCTGCGCGAGATGGGCCTTGGTCACGTCGCCGAACGTCGTGACGCCCACCAGCTCGATCTCGCGCCCGGTGCGCTCGGTGTAGGCGTCGGCCACCATCTGGGACTGCGTGGTCGCCATCAGGCTCCGGCGAGTTCCCAGCCTCACAGTTCGACCTCCCTCACGGCCTCGGGCAGCTTCGGATCCAGATTGAACAACTCGCGCAGCGCTTCCGCATAATGATCGCCTCCTGGGCAGGCGGCGAGCTGCTTGACACGCACAGTGGGCTCGTGGAGCAGCTTGTCGACGACCCGCTGGACGGTCATGGCGACCTCGTCCCGCGCCCGCTCGTCGAGGTCGGGCATCCGCATCAGGAGGCGGCCGAGCTCGGACTCGACCACACTGGCCGCCTTGCCGCGCAACGCCACCACCGTCGGGGTCACCCTGGCCGCCCGCTCAGCATCGAGGTAGGCCCGCAGCTCCTCGGTGACCAGAGCGCGTACGGACTCGACCGCGTCGCCCTCCCGCGACCCGATCCCGGACTCCTTGATCGTCTCCAGGTCGACCAGTGTGACGCCGGGAACCGAGCGCACCTCGGGGTCGATGTCGTGCGGCAGCGCCAGGTCCAGCAGAAACGCGCCTCGGCTCAGCATACCGGGCGTGATGACGTGCCGGCCCGCGCCCGTGCAGGTGATGACGATGTCGGCAGTGGCCAGCTCGCGGGCCACGGCAGCGAACTCCACCGCCCGGCCGCCCACGGAATCGGCCAGCCGGACGCCCCGCTCGTACGTGCGGTTGGCCACAACGATGTCGGTGACCCCCGCGCGCGCCAGCGTGACGGCGGCCAGCGAACTCATGGAGCCCGCGCCGACCACCAGGGCCCGTCGGCCCGCCAGGTCGCCCGCCAGGGCGAGGCCCGCGGAGACGAGGGAGGCGCCGGCCTTGTCGATGCCGGTGTCGTGGTGCGCCCGCTTGCCGACCCGCAGCGCCTGCTGGACCAGCTCGTTGAGGGTGGCGCCGACGGTGCCGTGGCGCTGCGCCAGCTTGAGCGCCTGGCGGACCTGGCCGAGGATCTGGCCCTCGCCGACGACCATGGAGTCGAGGCCGCACACCACGGAGAACAGGTGCTCGACGGCCCGCTCCTCGTAGTGCACGTAGAGATGCGGCGTCAGCTCCTCGGCCAGGACGCCCGAGTGCACGCCCAGCAGGTCGCTGACGGCGGTGACGGCGGCGTGGAAGCGGTCGACCGTGACGTAGATCTCGACCCTGTTGCAGGTCGAGACCACCATGGCCTCCGCGACGCCGACGTCCTGCTGGACGTCGCGCAGCAGCTTGACGAGCGCGTCACCCGTCACCGAGACGCGCTCGAGCAGAGCCACCGGAGCGGTCCGGTGGCTGAGTCCTATAGCCAGAACACTCATTGACTGTCCACCGCCATGAGTGGCCCCCCAGCCTTGCGTTGCTCGTGGAACGCGAGAATCTGCAGTTCGATTGACAGGTCGACTTTACGGACATCGACACTTTCTGGCACGGAGAGCACAACAGGGGCGAAGTTCAGGATACTGGTCACACCCACGGCTATGACGCGATCGCACACTACCTGCGCCGCTGCCGCCGGTGTCGCCAGAACCACGATCGAGACTCCACGCCGTTTGATCACGGCTTCCAGTTCGTCGATGTGCTCCACATTCAACCCCGCGATGCTGTCGCCCACGACTTCGGGGTCGGCGTCGATGAGTGCCGCCACCCGGAAGCCCCTGGAGACGAAACCGCCGTAGTTGGCCAGCGCCCGGCCGAGGTTGCCGACCCCCACGATCGCGACCGCCCAGTCTTGGGTCAGGCCGAGCTCGCGGGAGATCTGGTAGACGAGGTACTCCACGTCATAGCCTACGCCGCGGGTGCCGTACGAGCCGAGGTGTGACAGATCCTTGCGGAGTTTGGCCGAGTTGACCCCGGCGGCCCCGGCCAGGTCCTCGGAACTGACGGTCGCGATGCCCCGCTCGGCCATCCCGTGCAGCGCCCGCAGGTACAGCGGCAGCCTGGCGACCGTCGCCTCGGGAATGCCGCGGTCACGGGGTTGGGACGGGCTCTTCACGTGCCGGAGCTCCAGGGGACGGGCGGCTTGGGGACCGCGTGAACGGGATAGAACCGTCTTTCAGATTAATCCCTTTGTGAACCGATGCACAAAGTCACGGCGGTACGGTTGCGTTATGCATCGCATCACGTTGCTCGGGAAGCCCGGCTGCCACTTGTGTGCGGACGCGCGCGAGGTCGTCGCCAGGGTGGCGGGCGAGCTCGGCGTGCCGTGGGAGGAGGTCAGCATCGACTCCTCGGCGGAGCTCACGGAAAAGTACTGGGAGATGATCCCGGTGACGCTGATCGACGGGGTGCAGCACGACTTCTGGCGCGTCGACGAGAGCAGGCTGCGGGCCGCGCTGAGCGATTAGCGCCGTCAGCTTTCAGTACATCGCCGTCGGGAGGGGCACCACCTTCGCGGCGTTGACGTTGAGCTCGATGACGTTGGTCGCGAGCACCATGGACTGCCGCTCGTTGACGAACCTCTCGACGTGCGGCTGGCGCTGGTGGTCGCGGTAGGCCACCTCGTCGCGGTAGAGCTCGTAGACGATGCGCTGCAGGGGCGCCGACTTGACCGCGTGGCAGGCGTACACGAGTGTGTCGGGCTCGCCGCGGCGTACGGACTCCACGGTAGCCTCGGCCAGCCGGTCGAACGCCTCGCCCGCGCCGTCCATGAGCGTGAAGACGGTCAGGAGACCGTAGATGGTCGGTGAGGGCTTGCTGGAGCCCGGCTGCTGCTGCGCGGGCGAGAACAGCTCGGCGCCTGGATAGACCACGCCCGTCGCCGGCATGCCGTAGTCGGGACGCTGAGGTGGGCCGCCGTTCATGATGTAGCCGGTCGCGGGGCCCGCGTCGGGTGGCGGCGCCATGCGGGCGGCGTAGTCGATCTCCTGGTCACCCGCGCGGTATTCGGCCACCAGATCGCCCAGCCCCGACGACCTGCGCGGCGGCGCGGCGGGAATGTCCGCTGCCGGCACAGGCTCGGGCATGGCCCGGTGCCCCGGCTGGGGCCGCTCGTCGCGGTACATCGGCCGCTCGTCGGGTGGCATCTGGGGCATGGGCCGCTCCTCGCGGTGCTGGGCACGCTCGTCGCGGCGCTGAGAGCGATCGTCACGGCGCGGAACGCGCTCGTCGCGGTCCGGTGCGAGGTCGTCCTCGTCGTCGTCCTCGTACGGCGCCAGCGGCCGCAGCACGGTATACCAGACGGCGGCCCCGGCCACGGCGAGCAGCGCAGTGGTGAACAGCGGCGGCACCGTGAACCGCATCGCGCCCACGAGGGCGATCCCCGACGGGACGATGACGAGGGCCGCGTGCAGGTTGTCCGTGTCGTACTCGTCGCCGTTGCGCCACTTGATCCCGGCGACCGCCAGCATCGCCAGCATGACCAGCACGGCGACGGCGTGCACGCCGATCAGCAGGTAGCCGGGGATCAGCCCCCAGAAGTTCGAGCCCGCCGGCAGCGTCTTGCCCATCTCCTCGCTCTTGAGCGGGTCGAAGACGAGGATCGCGACGGAGACGACGGTCAGCGCGATGCCGAACAACCACGCCAGGAACCTCGGCGGCGCCTTCTCCGCCAGCAACTGCACCAGGCCGATGGCCAGCCAGAGCGGCGCCAGCAACGATCCCGTCACCTGGTAGAGCCGGAACGTGACGGCGCCGAACCCCATGAGGCCGCCGATGCCGATCACACCCAGTGAAAGGCACAACGCCGCCACTGCAACGGTCCAGGCGATCAACCAGCCCTCAGGCTCGTCGCGCAGTCGTTGAATCAGGGCGCCGGCCGCGATCGCGGCGAGGAGCGCACCGGCAAAAGCTATGACAGCAACGAGGATCTCCATGGTGACTCCAATGCTGCCGGACGATGCCTCCAAGCCGGTAGCCGAAGAGGGAACGGGTCGGTCCCATACGGTATCTGCCGATTACGCCTAGTCATGCCAGGACGCTGTGGATTGTGGAATTTCCGGTTGATTTCTAGAGTGTTCGAGCACGCCGCACCCCTTACCCCTAGGGATACCGGATGCCTGACTCGTCACCGTTCGCCGGGCTGCTTGCGCCAGCGGTCGCTGGACCTGCCCGGACGGGCGAGCTTGCCGTGCGCGAAGAAGCGCCCGACGACATCCGCACGCTGGTGCTGCATGCCAAGAACGGATGCACGGACTCCTTTGGCACGCTCTACGACCGCTATGTGGACCTCGTCTACCGCTACATCTACTTCAGGGTCGGCTCCCACCAGCTCGCCGAGGATCTGACCAGCGAGACCTTCCTGCGCGCGCTGCGCAGGATCAGCGACTTCACCTGGCAGGGCAGGGACTTCGGCGCCTGGCTCGTGACCATCGCGAGAAACCTGGTGACCGACCACTTCAAATCCGGGCGCTACCGGTTGGAGATCCCGACGGGAGAGGTGATCGACGTACCGCTGGACGGCTCGCACATCCCGGAGAACGCCGTGGTCACGGCCATCATCAACGACCGGGTGCTGCGGGCCGTACGAGATCTCAATCCCGAACAACAGGAATGCGTGGTCCTGCGCTTCCTGCACGGCCTCTCGCTCGCGGAAACCGCGCTGATCATGGGGAAGAAGAGTGGAGCGATCAAAGCGCTGCAGTTCCGGGCAGTTCGCGCGCTGGCCAGGGCGCTCAAGAACGACCTGGCGTAACCTCCCCCATCCGCTCCTCGTTAGGCAGTTGTCAAGTCAGGACCGTCAGGGAGCTGTCCATGGGTAGGGCGCGCAGGCGGCGGGAGCGCGTGCTCGAACACCTCACGGAGCTGGGGCGACTGCCACTCGGCGGCGCCCCCGCGCCCGCCTTCCGCACCCGGCTGCGGGCGCAGCTCGTCTCCGGCGAGCTCACCGACGAGCCGGCGCGCCCCGCCAGGCACACCCACCGCAAGCCCGCCCGCAGGCGGCCGCTGCTGTCGCAGCTGGCCACGTTCGGGCTGGCGGGAGCCATGATGGTCTCGTCCTTCGCCACCTACCGGGCCGTGCCAGGAGACTCGCTCTACCCGCTCAAGCGCGCCGCGGAGACCACACTGGTACGCCTGAGCACCGACGACACCGAACGCGGCGAACGCGAGCTCGACTCGGCCAAGACCCGCGCCAAGGAGGTCGCCAGCCTGCTGGGCTCGTCCATCGACGGGCCGCTGGTCAGCAAGACGCTGAAGGACATGGAGGAGTCGACGCGGGCGGGCATCAGCAGGCTGGAGCGGGCCGAGCCGCGCTCACCGAAGATCAAGACCTTCGCGCGGGACCAGAAGGACATGGTGGAGCCGATGCTCGAGCAGCTCAACGAGGCCCAGCTGGCCCAGGCGGAGGGCTACCTCGACTACATCGAAGGTCTGGTCGCGCCGAAGTAGGTCAGTAAGCTGAAGCCCATGTGGCGGCTAATGCGACGACGACAGGAAGCTGAGCCCGAGGCCGCCGGCGAGGCCGCGGCGCAGGCGGCGGTCACCGTCGCCCCGGTCGAGCCGGATCTCCAGGCCGCGGCCTTCTTCGACGTCGACAACACGATGATGCGCGGCGCCTCGATCTACCACTTCGCCAGGGGGCTGGCCACGCGCGGCTTGTTCACGACGTCCGACCTGCTGAAGTTCGCCGTGGGACAGGCCGTGTTCAGGCTGCGCGGCAACGAGAACCCCGAGCACATCGCGGTGGCCAGGGAGACCGCGCTGGCGTTCGTCGCGGGGGCCAAGGTCGACGACGTCGTACGCCTCGGCGAGGAGATCTACGACGAGGTCATGGCCGACCGCATCTGGGGCGGCACCAGGGCGCTCGCGCAGGCCCACCTCGACGCCGGCCAGCGGGTCTGGCTGGTCACCGCCACGCCCGTCGAGCTGGCCAGGGTCATCGCGCAGCGGCTCGGACTGACGGGCGCGCTCGGCACGGTCGCCGAGACCAGCGACGGCATCTACACCGGGCGGCTGGTCGGCGACCTGCTCCACGGGCCCGCCAAGGCCGAGGCCGTGCGAGCCCTGGCGCGCAGGGAGGGGCTCGACCTGACCCGGTGCACCGCCTACAGCGACTCGGCCAACGACCTGCCGATGTTGTCGCTGGTCGGGCAGGCCGTGGCCATCAACCCGGACAGCGAGCTGCGCGAGCACGCCAGGAAGCACGAGTGGCCGATCAAGGACTTCCGCACGGGGCGCAAGGCCACGTTGACGGCCCTGCCCATCGCCGCGGGCGTGGGCGCCGTGGCGGGCGGCGTGGCCGCTGGCATCGCCCTGCGCAGGCACTACCGCGCGCAGCGGTAGCGCCCGCGGCTCTATCCGAGCGACTTGAAGAGCTTGGCCGCCTCCGGCTGCTTCCAGGCGATCCTGTTGGGATCGTCGGGGTGGGGCTTCCATGGGACCGTCACGAATCTCAGGTCGGTCTTCGACAGGCTGGTGGCCAGCCCGTACATCGACTCCAGGCTCAGGTCCGTCTTGACCGACTTGCGCACCTCGCCGAGGAACGCCTTGAGCCCGCCTGGGTTCACGGCACCTACAGCTCCTTGAGGAAGCCCCCGTCGATGGCGAAGTCGGCGCCGGTCGTGCTGCCCGAGCGCGGGGAGACCAGCAGGGCGACGGCGTCGGCGATCTCCTGTGGGTGCACCAGGCGCCCGGTGACCAGCCTCATCATGCCAGGGGCGACCTGAGCGACGACGTCCTCCTTGGAGGCCCCGGCCATGCCCGCGATGACCTCGGCGGCTCCCCCGTCCTTGGTCCACCAGTCGGTGAGCACCGGGCCGGGCGAGATCGTGTTGACGCGGATGCCCTGCGGGCCGTACTCCTCGGAGACGGCCTTGCCGACGTGGTTCAGTGCGGCCTTGGCGGCGCCGTAGTCGACGTTCATGGCGCCGGGCTGCCGGGCCGAGCCGGAGGAGATGTTGACGATCGAGCCGCCGCCCCGCTCCAGCATGACGGGCACGGTGGCGCGGATCATGCGTACCGCCGAGAACAGGTTGAACTCGAACATCGCCTGCCAGTCCGCGTCGCCGGGTGCCATGAACCCGACCCGCGGCAGCGTCACCCCGGGCGGCGGCCCGCCGGCGTTGTTGACCAGGATGTCCACCCCGCCGAACTCCTCCACCGCGCGGGCGACGACCTGAGCCGGCGCCTGCGGGTCCATCAGATCGACAGGGATGTGCGTCACCTTGGCGTCGGCCGGCGTGCGTGAGGCCGCGACCACGTGGACGCCCTCCTCGGCCAGGGTGCGGGCGACGGCCAGGCCGATGCCCTTGGACGCGCCGGTGACGACGGCGACGCGGCCGGAGAGCTGAAGATCCATGGGGATTCCTTCCGGTGTTCAGCGAGCGAATCGCCCTATGAACACCGCCGGCCTCCCACAGGTTTCACAGGAACGGCGGGAAAGCATGCCCCCGACGCAGCCGCAGCTCGTTGAGCAGCTGCTGGATGACCTCGCGCACGTGGTCGGTGAGGTTGAACACCAGCATGGGATCGTCGGCCGCCGACGGCTCGTATTCGTCGGTACGGATGGGCTCGCCGAACTCGATCATCCACTTGGACGGCAGCGGCACCAGGCCCAGGGGCCCGAGCAGCGGGAAGAACGGCGTGATCGGCAGGTAGGGCAGGCCGAGCATCCTGGCCAGGAACTTCAGATCGCCGATCTTGGGATAGATCTCCTCCGCGCCCACGATCGCGGTCGGCACGATCGGCACCCCCGCGCGGATGGCCGAGGCCACGAAGCCGCCACGGCCGAACCGCTGCAGCTTGTAGCGCTCGGAGTACGGCTTGCCGACGCCCTTGAAGCCCTCGGGGAACACCCCGACCAGCTCGCCCTTGCGCAGCAGCCGGTCGGCGTCCTCGCGGCAGGCCAGTGTGTGGCCTGTCTTGCGCGACAGGTGGCTGAGCATCGGGAGCTGGTAGACCAGGTCGGCGCCGAGCAGCCGCAGCGGCCGGCCGGCCTCGTCGTGCAGCGCCAGCTGCATCATCAGCGCGTCGACCGGCAGCGTGCCCGAGTGGTTGGCGACGACGAGTGCGCCGCCCTCCTCGGGGATGTTCTTCAGCTCGACCGTCTCCACCCGGAACCAGTGGGTGTAGAGCGGCCTGATCAGCTCCAGGAGCACCTTGTCGGTCAGCTCGGCGTCGTAGCCGAACTCGTCGACCTCATAGTCGCCGGTGATCCGCCTGCGGATGAAGGCCAGCATCCTGGCCGTCGGATCGGGCTGCTCGAAAGAGGGCGCCGCGCTGATCGGGATCACGCGGGCCTCTTCGTAGGGAACGCTCAACTCCGCACACCTCCGAACGGGTGCAGGCCGCGTGAACGCAGGAAGTCGTCGAAGGCGGCCCCGGTCGTGAACTTGGGCTTCCACCCGAGCGCGGCCTCGAGCCGGCCCGTGTCGACCGCGCGGCCGTGGCTCATCAGCCTGACCTGCTCAGGCGAGTATTCGACCAGCCCGAGCCTGCGTGCGGCGCTGCCCAGCACCTTGAAGGCGGGCGAGAACAGCGGCAGCGACGGCCGTCCCGCCCTCCTGGCGCACTGCGAGAGCAGCAGCACGCCTGACCCGGCCACGTTGAACGTGCCGGAGTGGTCTTCTGTCGCCATCCGGCGCAGCACCTCGACCGCGTCGTCCTCGTGGACGAACTGCAGCCGCGGGTCGAAGCCGAACACGGTCGGCAGCACCGGCTGGGTGAAGTAACGCGTCAGCGGCGAGTCGACGCCGGGACCCATGAAGTTGGCAAAACGCAACAACGACACGGTCACGTCGGGACGCCGCCGTGCGAAACCGCGCACGTAGCCCTCGACCTCGACCGCGTCTTTGGCATAGCCGTGGCTGGGGCCGTCGTGCGGCTCCAGGTCCTCGGTGAACACCGCTGGATCCCGCGGCGACGAGCCGTAGACGGCGGTGGTGGAGCGCACCACCACGCGCCGCACGGTCGCCGACCGCTGGCAGGCACCGAGCAGCTGCATGGTGCCGATGACGTTGTGCTCCTTCATGGCGACCCGGCCCCCGCTCCTCGACGGAGCGCTGACCAGGCTCATGTGCACAACGGTGCGGATGTCCGCGGCCGCGATCACCTGAGCGATGTCGGGGCTGCGCAGATCCACCCGGACGAACTCCGTCCGGCCGAGAGAGATGCCGCCTTCTCGCATCAGCGAGGGCGGCGGCACGGTGTCCACTCCAATGACGCGGCTGATGTCCGGGTCCGCCGCGAGAACCGTCGCCACCCGGGCGCCTATGTGGCGCGAGACCCCGGTGACAAGCACGGTGTGGGTCATCAGCGCCTCGCAGCTGCGTCGGTTACTTCTTGTTACGCCGCTGGATGCGCGTCTTCTTGAGCAGCTTGCGGTGCTTCTTCTTAGCCATCCGCTTGCGGCGCTTTTTGATCACAGAGCCCACGGGACCCCCAGGTGCTTGGTACCAAGTCTGAATCGGAGTGCGAGCGCACACCGGCTCACAGACTACCGGCGATCGACGGTAGATCGCCCCACCGGGGGGTGAGAGCCCGGTCGCGTCGCGGCGACCGGGCCTCTCCCGCGACAGCATTCACGACATGTCCTGCCACGTCGCTACTTCAACCTGCCTCGATGTAGGCCTCCCGCAGATAGTCGTGTACCGCCTGCTCAGGCACCCTGAACGACCGGCCAACTCGGATGGCCGGCAACTCGCCAGAGTGGACGAGCCGGTACACCGTCATCTTGGACACCCTCATGACCGTCGCCACTTCCGCTACGGTCAGGAACTTCACCTCACTGAGAGGTCTTTCGCCTGCACCCATCGGACGCCTCTTCCGCACGTGTTTCCGGGTTATCCCCACTGGTGCCATTGCTCACGCACGTGTACTGCCGTCAGCGTAAGTCGGGACTCCGAGTGCGCAAACCCCCTATTTTCTCAGTTGACGGAGCCACCTGTCAGCCGAACCAGCGAAATCGCTGGCCAGCAGCCGGGCCGAGCACCTCACTTGGACGTTGGAACTGTCCAAGTTGCCACACATAAGAGTCGCCGGAGGCCCATCAAAAGTTGGCAAAGGGACAGCGAGCCTCTTGGAATGCAGGCGCGAAAAGACGGTATGGGGATGACCGAATTCGACTCAAAGGGCTTGTGAGACCTGAGTGACAAGTCGCGCCGTCAACGGAGCGTAATATCTTGGTAGCACATTGTCGTCGAGTGGCACGACTACGTCAATCTTGCCTTCCGCCTCGCCGACGAACAAACCGGGGTCGTTGCTGTCGGCGAACGACACAGTCGGCACGCCGGCCTCTCCAGCCGCTCCCGCCCAGCCGTGGTCGGCGATCACCAGGTCCGGCGCGTCCCCGTCGCACTCGGCGAGCATGTGCCGCATCGGGGCCGCGTCATGGGTATGCACGAACCCGCCCCGGTCGTCGAGCATCGCGATGTCTTCGAGGTAGCGGATCCTTCTCGGCCGACCGAAATTCGACCCCGCGTACGTCCAGCCCTCGGCCGGCGTCATCAGCAGCGCGCCGCGCTCGGCGCAGAGCCTGGCCAGCGGCATGTGGATGGCGAGCAGGCCGGTCGGGTGCCCGGTGGCGAACATGATGCGCGGACTCTGCCGCGCCAGCACGGCGGCGACGCGCTCGGCCATGGCGTCGATCGCGTCGATCGTCAGGTCGGGGTCGATCGTGTCCTGGCCCCAGCGGTGATCGGGATCGGAGACCACACCCGCGGACTTGGCCATCAGCGCCAGGATGTCGCGGTAGGACCACGGCTGGTCGAACGTCAGCCCCAGCATGTAGTACGGGTCGCCGTTGGCTAGGGAGCTGTAGTGGTCGAGATTGTTCTCGCGGGAGGTCGCGACATCGCCGGCAATGCGGCTGTACACGAGGTGCTCGCGGAGTTCGTCGCGGCTCAGCACGGGCTCTCTTTCTCGCTAGGGCATCGGGTCGAGGCCGTGCAGAGGGAACACCGCGTGCCGGGTCGCCATGACCGCACGGTCTATGGGGTCCGCAGGGTCATAACCACCAGATAGGTGACGAAATTCCGGATTTCGGCCATCGGTCATGGTGAGCGGTGGGGTTTCCCCTGTACGTTCCCTGACGAACCGGCGCCAGTCTTGGCCCGTAGGAGTGGCCGGATCGATGGGATGGCCCGCCACCTCGGCGATGAGGTGCGTCCAGGCCCGCGGCACCACCTGGACCAGCTCGTAGCCGCCGCCTCCGGTCACGACCCACCGCCCGCCCGCCGTCTCGTGGGCCAGGCGGTGCAGGGCGGCGTACGCGGCGCGCTGGCCGTCGATGCTGAGCATCAGGTTGGCCAGCGGGTCGAGCGCGTGGCTGTCGCACCCGTGCTGGGTCACCAGGATCTCCGCCCTGAACTCGTGCAGCAGCGGCGGCACGACCGCGTGGAAGGCCCGCAGCCAGCCGGAGTCGCCGGTGCCCGCCGGGAGCGCCACGTTGACGGACGTGCCCTCGGCGCCGGTCTCCTCGGGGAACCCGGTGCCGGGGAACAGCGTGCGCGGGCTCTCGTGCAGGCTGATCGTCAGCACGCGGGGGTCGTCGTAGAACACGGTCTGCACGCCGTCGCCGTGGTGCACGTCCACGTCCACGTACGCGATGCGGCTCACGCCCTGGGCCAGCAACCACGCGATGGCCAGCGCGGGATCGTTGTACACGCAGAAGCCGCTGGCCAGGGCGGGCATGGCGTGGTGCAGCCCGCCGGCGACGTTGAGCGCGTGCTCTGCCGTGCCCTCCCAGACCGAGCGGGCGGCGGCCAGCGAGGCGCCGGCGATCAACGCGGAGGCCTCGTGCACGCCCTTGAACGCGGGATTGTCGGGCGTGCCGAGCCCGGCGTCGAGGTCGGGCAGTCCGGAGGCGGACACGCGCTTGACGGCCTCGATGTAGTGACGCTCGTGGACCATGGCCAGCTCGTCGTCGGTCGCGGGCTCGCAGCCGGCCAGCTCGACCTTGTCGAGCACGCCGAGGTCGCGGGCGAGCGCCATGGTCAGCTCCACGCGCACGGGAGCGAGTGGATGGCTCGGGCCGAAATTGTAGGAGGTGAGAGCGTCGTCCCAGATCACCCGTGCCGACCGGCTCATGCCAACTCCTCCACGCGCACTCTTATCTTGCGCCGACGTTACCGCAGCGCGAACATCTCGTTGTAGCGCGGGTTTCACGGCCGGGAAACCTCCCTCAAGGGAGAAATTTCGTGACCATCGCCTTCTACAGCCTGGGCCGCTACACCACGGGCCGCACGACCGCGATCAGCGCGGCGGTGGGGTTCGCCGTCCACGCGACCGTGATGGAGCTGAGCCTGCCGGGAACGGGCGGCTGGGTGGCGGCGCTCTTCTTCGTCGCCGTACCGGTGGGCGCCGGGCAACTCGTACGGCTCAGGGCCGAGCTCAACGAGCGCGGCCGGCGCCGTGACAGGAGAGCCCGTCGAGTTACCCGCCGTCGTGGACCACGCGGTCTACCGAATCGTGCAGGAGGCGCTGACCAACACGCGCAAGCACGCGGTCAGCGCCAGGGCCAGCGTGCGCCTGGCCTACGAGGCCAAAACCGTGGAGGTCGAGGTGATCGACAGTTGCCCGATGAGTGGGCAAGATCGTGGGCGACTACTTCACCACAAACGCCGGGATGCTGGTGGCGGTGCCCCTGCGCGACAGCTCCCTGGGCCCGGGGAGCGGGTTCGGCGTCTACCTCGTCTGGGTGGCGGTGACCATGGTGGCGGCGGCCGTGCTGATGAAGCGGCGCGACGCCTGAGTCACTCGGCGCGGAGGGCGATCACGGGGTCCAGCCTGCCCGCCCTCCGCGCCGGCGCCACGCCGAAGAACACCCCGACCGCCGCCGACACCCCGAAAGCCAGCGCGATCGACCACCAGGTGATCGACGCGGGCACCTCGGTGAGCGCCGCGATGGTCAGCGCGCCGCCGACCCCGAGCACGATCCCGATGAGCCCGCCGATCGTGGTCAGCAGCACCGCCTCGATGAGGAACTGGGCCAGGATGTCGCGCTGCCGGGCCCCCAGCGCCTTGCGCAGCCCGATCTCGCGGGTGCGCTCGCGCACGCTGACCAGCATGATGTTCGACACGCCCACGCCGCCGACCAGCAGCGAGATGCCCGCGATGGCGGCCAGCACGCCGGTGAGCATGCCGAGCACGCTGCCGATCGTGCCGAGCAGCGCGGTCTGCGTGACCGCCGAGAACTGCTCGCCCGGATACCTCGCCCGCAGCGCGGCCGTCACCTTGTCCGACAGCGGGTCGATCTCGTCGGGCCCCGAGGCGCCGACCGCGAGCCCGTTGATCCGCTCGATCCCGAACAGCCGCTGCGCCGTCGTCACCGGGATGTGGACCTCCTGGTCGCGGGAGAGCCCGAACGTCTGGCCGACCGTGGCGTACACTCCCACCACCCGGAACCGAGCCCCGGACAGCGTCACCTGCCGCCCGATCGGGTCCAGGTCGCCGAACAGCCGGTCGGCCACCTCGGAACCCAGCACCGCCACCCTGCGCCGGGTGTCCACGTCGGTCTCGCTCAGCGGGCGGCCCTTGCCGACGGGCCGCTCGAAGATGTTGACCAGGTTCTGGTCGGTGCCGATCACCGTGACGAACGCCTCGGCCCTGCCCACGCGTACGGTCTCGCCCGACTGCAGCGACACCGTGACCTTCGACGGGTCGCCGACCACGCGCCGCAGGTACGCCACGTCGGCCAGGCCGAGCTTGCTCTGCGTCGGGGCCGCGCCCAGGCTGATGCGGCCGGGGACGACGAGGATGATGTTCGTGCCGAGGCCGGAGATCTGCTTCTCGATCTCGTCCTTCGCGCCCGTGCCGATGGCCACCAGGATCACCACGGCCAGCACGCCGATGATGACGCCGAGCATGGTCAGCACGCTGCGCAGCCGGTTGACGCGCAACGCCTCCAGCGCCATGACCAGCGCTTCTGCGCCTCTCATGCGGTGTCCAGCTCAATCAGCCCATCCCGTACGTGGATCTGGCGCCGTGCGTGGGCCGCGATCTCCTGCTCGTGCGTGACGAGCACCACGGCCACGCCGCCTTCGCCGTTGAGCCGGTCGAGTATGGCCATGACCTCGGCCCCGTTCGCGGTGTCGAGGTTGCCCGTGGGCTCGTCGGCCAGCAGCACCTTGGGCTCGCCGACCAGCGCCCTGGCGATGGCCACCCGCTGCTGCTCGCCGCCCGACATCTGGGACGGCCGGTGTTCCAGGCGGTGCCCGAGTCCCACGGCCTCCAGCGCCGCCCTGGCCCTGGACCGTCGCTCGGCCCGGGCGAGCCCCCGGTAGACCAGCGGCAGCGCCACGTTGTCCAGCGCCGTGGTCCTGGCCAGCAGGTGGAAGGACTGGAAGACGAAGCCGATCGTCTTGTTCCGCAGCTCGGCCAGGTCGGTGTCCGACAAACCAGATATTTCAACACCGTTGACCTTGAGTACCCCGGAACTCGGCCGGTCCAGGCAGCCGAGCAGATGCATGAGCGTGGACTTGCCAGAGCCCGACGGGCCGATGACGGCGGCGAACTCGCCCTGGTCGATCCGCAGCGACACGCCGCGCAACGCCTCCACGGCCACGCCGTCGAGCTGGTACCGCCTGGTGAGGTCGATGGCCTCGATGGCAGGGATCATGGGAGGCGCTGCCCCTGCCGTACGGAGTCCGCGCCCTTGACCACGATCCGGTCGCCCACGGACAGCCCGCTCAGCACCTCGACCACGGCGTCCCCCTGGGCCCCGAGCTTGACCACGCGCCGCTCAGCCGCGCCGTTCCTGAGCGCCCAGACCACGCTCTCGCGCCCGCTGGACACGATCGCCGAGGCGGGCGCGGAGACGGCGGAGGGCGACTCGCGCACGGTCAGCCGCGTCACGGCGCTCATGCCCGGCTTGGGGGTCGGCGCCTCGGAGCCGTCGTCGAAGGCGCCGGGGCCGAGCGTGAGCCGCACCGGGTAGCTGACGCCGCCCGTGGTGCCCTCCATGGGGGTGACGCCGACGCCGGTCACCACGGCCGTGTACGTGGCCCCCGGCACCGCGTCTAGCTCGACCGCCGCCTTGTGGCCCTTCTTGACCAGCAGCACGTCCGTCTCGTCCACGTCGGCGTCCAGGGTGAGCTTCGAGACGTCGGTGACGGTGACGATCGAGTCGCCGGCCGAGACCGGCACGCCCGTCGCGACCGGGGTGCCCGACGAGGACCCCGTCGAGGGCACCGAGGGAAGCTGCTGGCCGCCGCCGGGAAGCTGGCTGAGCAGCCCCTCCACCCCGCTGGGGCCGCCGCCGCCGGAGGCGCGGCCCAGCGTGACGACGCCGCCGAACGGGGCCTTGATCGTCAGCGACTTCACCGTGCTCTCGGCGGCTTTGACCGCGGCCTTGGCCTGCGACTTCGAGACGGCCTGCAGCGAGGCCATGGAGCTGGACAACCCGCTGGTCACGCCGGACAGGATGCCGCTGATCGAGCGGTTGAGCTGGGCGGTGATCGAGGCCAGCGCCTTGGTCTGCGCCCGGTGCTGGGTCTGGGCCAGGTCGATGGCGTTCAGCAGCTGCTTGCGCGCCCCGGCGTCCTCGACCTTCTTGGCCTCCTTGCGAGCCTGCGCGAAGTTCGCGGCGGCCTTGCGGTCGAACGCCGTGGTGTCGAACGACGGCAGCCGCACATTGGGCGTGAAGCTCGCGGGCGCGGCCATCTTGGAGGCCTGACGGGCCTGTTTGAGCTGGTCCTCGGCCTGGGGAGAGCTGATCTTGGCGAGCAGGTCGCCCTTGCGCACGCGGTCGCCGTCGCGGACGTACAGCTTGGCGATCGTGCCCTGGGCGGGCGAGCGCAGCGTGGCCGAGGCGCGCGCGCCGATCGTGGCGGGGGCCTCGACGACCTCGCTGACCGGGGCCCGCCTGACCTCGCCGACCTGGACGTTCGCCGGCTCTTCCGACGTGCAGCCGGTCAGTGCTAACAGGACGAGCAGCGGGGCAAACCCGCGACGTAACGTCACCCGACCCATCGTAGGAGCAAGACCACCCGGCCTCTCAAGCAGCCGCCTCGGGGCTCAGCCGGAGGCGAGCTCGCGCCCCCGGTCGCGGGCGGCCTCGATGGCGGCCAGGAACGCGGCCCGTACGCTGTGCCGCTCCAGCTCCGCGATCGCCGCGATCGTGGTGCCCCCGGGCGAGGTCACGGCCTCGCGCAGGATCACCGGGTGCTCGCCCGAGTCGCGCAACATCACGGCGGCCCCGACGATGGACTGGGTGACCATGTCGAGCGCGGCGGCGCGCGGCATGCCGAGCAGGATGCCCGCGTCGACCATGGCCTCGACCAGGTAGAAGAAGTAGGCGGGACCGCTCCCGGACAACGCCGTGGCGGCGTCCTGCTGGGACTCGGGGATGCGCAGCACCTTGCCGACCGGGCTGAGCAGGCCCTCGGCGAGCTTGAGGTGCTCCTCGCCCGCGTGCGCGCCCGCCGAGATCACGCTCATCGCCTCGTCGAACCTGATCGGCGTGTTGGACATCACCCTGACCACGGGCACCTCGACCCCGAGCCGCTGCTCCACGAACGCCGTCGTGATGCCGGCCGCGGCGGTGATCACCAGGTGGTCGGCAGGCACGTAGGGGGAGATCTCGGCCAGCAGCGTGGCCATGTCCTGCGGCTTGACGGCCAGGATCAGCGTGTCGGCCGACTTGGCCGCCTCGGAGTTGGCGACGGTGCGCACGCCGTAGGTCTCGCGCAGCGCCTGCGCCCGCTCGGCCCTGCGGGTGGTCGCCATGATGTCGCCCGGCTTGAACCCGGCGCGCAGCAGTCCGGACAGCAGGGCCTCGCCCATCTTGCCCGTGCCCAGAATCGCAATCATCTCAGCAGCCTATCGGCTAGCCCCTCGACACCAGGGACCTGAGGAAGAAGGCCAGGTTGCGGGGGCGCTCGGCCAGGCGGCGCATGAGGTAGGCGTACCAGTCGGAGCCGTAGGGGACGTAGACGCGCATCCTGGAGCCCAGACCGGCCAGGCGGGCCTGCTCGGCGGGGCGCACGCCGTACAGCATCTGGTATTCGAAGTTCGTCACGTCGCGGCCGTCGAGCACGGCCAGCGTGGAGGCGATGCGCACCAGCCTGGGGTCGTGCGTGGCGACCATGGGGTAGCCGGTGCCCTCCATGAGGACTCTCAGGCACCGTACGAACGAGCGGTCGATGTCGGTGCGCGAGGTGTAGGCGCCGGGAGCGGTGTAGGCCCCCTTGCACAGGCGGACGCGGGCCCCGTCGAGCTTCTCGCAGCGCTCCAGCGAGTCCGGCAGGTAGGCCTGCACCACCACGCCCACGTCGGGATGCTCCCGGCGCAGGGCGGCGTGCACGGAGTGCAGCCCGGCGATCGTGTCGTGCTCCTCGGCGTCGAGCGTCACCGTGACGTCCCTGCGTTCGGCGGCCCGGCAGATGGCGGCGGCGTGGTCGAGGGCGAGCTGCTCCGACAACCGCAACCCGAGCGCCGTGAGCTTGACCGACACGTCGGCGCCCGCGGGCAGCAGGTCGAGCAGCGAGAGGTATTCGACGACGGCCCGCTCGGCCTGCGCCCGGTCCGTCACCTCCTCGCCGAGATGGTCGACGGTGACGAGCAGGCCCCTGCGGGTCAGCTCGTCGATCGCGGCGCCGATGTCGTCGGCGACGTAGCGCCTGACCACGTCTCTGGTCAGCGGCGAGGTGGAGATGACGCGCTCGGCGCGTTCGCTCCTGGAGATGAGGAGCAGGGCCTGACGGAGCACGTGAACCACACTAACCCCGCACATCGCTGAACCGGCGACCTGCGCCATCCGTCCAAGAGGTATGCGGACAATGACAGCGACTCCTTTCGCCGGGACTCCTTTCGCCGGGGCTCTCCTGGCCGGATGCCTGGTGCTGGCAACGAGTTGCGGCGCTGCCCAGCCCGCCGAGCGAGCCGCCACCACGACCCCGGCCAAGCCGCCGGCCGTGGCGAACCCCGTCACCACCACTCCCACGAAGGGCCCCGAGCCGGTCAAGCCGACGGGCAACGCGATCAACGTCCACAAGGTCCGCTGGACCAAGGCCAAGCCGGTGTCCAAGGGCAGGAAGATCCAGCTCACCTGGTGGTCGGGCGTCGCCCCCTGCACGGTCCTGGACCGGGTCAAGGTGAAGGAAACCTCCAAGAAGGTCACGATCACCCTGTACGAGGGCACCTCGCCCAAGGCCAGGAACGTCTCGTGCATCATGATCGCGATCGAGAAGACCACGACGGTCAAGCTCAAGAAGGCTCTCGGCAAGCGAAAGATTGTGGACGGTTCCAAATAGCGTGTCCAAGAACGGACACCCCTGGTGACAAATGATCGATTTGTTGCGATACATCGATCAGGCACCGGAGGCGTGGGGGCGTCGAAGGTGACGCTGCTCATCACTGGGGGGTCCTGTGAGACAGCTTGGCCATGCCCTGTCCTCGTTCTTACTCATGTCCGTCAGCCTGATCGCCTTGGCGAGCCCGGCCGCCCAGGCGCTGCCGGCGGCGTTCCAGAAGCAGACCGTGTTCAGCGGGCTGAACCATCCCTCGAACATCGAGTTCGCCTCTGACGGGCGCGTGTTCGTGGCGGAGAAGAACGGCCTGATCAAGGTCTTCGACTCGCTCACCGACACGACGCCGACGACGTACGCGGACTTACGCACGCAGGTGCACAACTTCTGGGACCGCGGCCTGCTGGGCATGGCCCTGCATCCGAACTTCCCCGCCGACCCGCGCATCTTCGTCCTGTACGCGTACGACGCCGTCCCGGGCGGCACGGCCCCGCGCTGGGGCACGGCGGGCGCCACCGACGACCCCTGCCCCACCCCGCCGGGCGCGACCGGCGACGGCTGCCTCATCACCGGCCGCCTGTCCGTCATCTCGCCGACCGGTGCGGAGACCCCGCTGATCACCGACTGGTGCCAGCAGCACCCCAGCCACTCCACCGGCGATCTCCAGTTCGGCCCCGACGGCATGCTGTACGCCACCGGCGGCGACGGCGCCAGCTTCAACTTCGCCGACTACGGCCAGGACAACCTGACCGCCTCGGACACCACCCCCGACAACCCGTGCGGCGACCCGCCCTCGCCGGTCGGCACCGCGCTCGCGCCGCCCAGCGCGGAAGGCGGCGCGCTGCGCTCGCAGGATGTGCGCACCAGCGGCGACCCGGCCGGTCTCGACGGCACCCTGATCCGGATAAATCCGGACACGGGGGCGGCCGCCGCCGGCAACCCGAACGCCGGCAGCTCCGACCCCAACGTCGCCAGGGTCGTCGCCCACGGCCTGCGCAACCCGTTCCGCATCACCAACAGGCCGGGCACGCCCGAGATCTGGCTCGGCGAGGTCGGCTGGAACACGTTCGAGGAGATCAACCGCGTCGCCACCCCGACCTCAGGCGTCTCGAACTTCGGCTGGCCCTGCTACGAGGGCGACGGCAGGCAGGGCGGCTACGACAACCTCAACCTGACCCTGTGCGAGAACTTCTACGCGGCCGGGGCCGCCGCGCACGCGCAGCCGTACTTCTCGTGGAACCACAACGCCCGCCCAGCCCCGAACGACCCCTGCCCGTCGGGCGGCTCGTCGGCCAGCGGCGTGGCGTTCTACGAGGGCGGCGCGTACCCGGCCGGGTACGACGACGCGCTGTTCTTCTCCGACTACAGCCGCCAGTGCGTGTGGGTGATGACCAAGGGCGCGAACGGCCTGCCCGACCCGGCGACCATCCAGACCTTCGACTCCGGCATGCCCACGGTCGAGCTGGAGATCGGCCCCGGCGGCGACCTGTTCGCGGTGGACTACGACCACGGCACGATCGTCCGCTATATCTACGACAACACCCCGCCGACGGCGGTCATCAGCGCGAACACGACCTCGGGCACCGCCCCGCTGGCGGTCGGCCTCTCCGGCGCGGGCTCCACGGACGCCGACGGCGACCCCCTCACGTACGCGTGGGATCTGGACGGCGACGGCGAGCTCGACGACTCCACCTCGGCCACCCCGTCGTTCACCTACGCCCAGCCGGGCTCCTACGTCGTACGGCTGCGCGTAAGCGACGGCAGGGGCGGCCAGGGCGACGCCTCGGTCACGGTCAACGTGAACAACACCCCGCCCACGGCCACGCTCAACTCCCCCACCGCCACGACCACCTGGGCGGTGGGCCAGACGATCACGTTCGCGGGTACGGGCGCCGACGCCCAGGACGGCACCATCCCCGGCACGCGCATGAAGTGGACCCTCGTCCTGCACCACTGCCCGAGCACGTGCCACGAGCACGAGATCACCACGTTCACGGGCGCGAGCGGCTCCTTCCAGGCCCCTGACCACGACTACCCGTCGCATCTGGAGCTGCGCCTGACGGTGACGGACGCCCAGGGCCTGACGGACACCAAGAGCGTGCTGCTGCAGCCGCGCACGGTGAACCTGACGTTCCAGTCGTCGCCCGCGGGCATGCAACTGGGCTTCAACAGCGAGCAGACGACGACGCCGTTCACCCGTACGGTGATCGTCGGCTCGGGCAACTCGATCTCCGCGCCGTCGCCGCAGACGTCTTCGGGCGCGAGCTACTCGTTCGGCTCCTGGTCGGACGGGGGCGCCGCCGGCCACAACGTCATGGCGCCCGCGACGGCGACGGCGTACACGGCGACGTACGCGCCGACGCCGGTGAACACGGGCCTGGTGGCCGCCTACGGCATGAACGAGGGCACCGGCGCCACGGTCGGGGACGCCTCGGGCAAGTCGAACACCGGCACCACGTCGAACACCACGTGGTCGAACTCCGGCAAATACGGCAAGGCGCTGTCCTTCAACGGCTCGAACGCCTACGTCAACATCCCCGACTCCACCACCCTCCGCCTCACCACCGGCATGACCCTCGAAGCCTGGCTCAACCCGGCAACAGCCACCGGCTACCGCACCGCCCTGATCAAACAACACTCCAGCGGCGTCGCCTACGCCCTGTGGGCCAACGCCGACAACAACCGCCCCTACACCGAAATCGTCACCACCACCGACCAAGGCCTCCCCGGCACGGCCGGCCTCCCACTCAACACCTGGACCCACCTCACCGCCACCTACGACGGCACCACCCTGCGCCTCTACACCAACGGCACCCAAACAGCCCAGAAAACCGTCACCGGCACCATCCGCAGCGACACCCAAGCCCTCCGCATCGGCGGCAGCAGCCTCTGGGGCGAATACTTCAACGGCCTCATCGACGACGTCCGCGTCTACAACCGCGCACTCACCGCCACGGAGATCCAGAACGACCTGAACACTCCCATCGGCCCCGTCGGCCCGCCCGACACGCAGCCGCCGACGGCGCCGGGCTCGCTCACCGCGACCGGCGGCCAGGGCAGCGCCCAGCTCGCCTGGGCCGCCTCGACCGACAACGTGGGCGTGGTCGGCTACAACGTCCACCGCTCGGCCACGGCGGGGTTCACCCCGTCGGGCGGCAACCAGGTCGGCTCGGCGACGAGCACCTCGTTCACGGACTCGGGCGTGCCGGCGGGCACGTACTACTACAAGGTGATCGCCTTCGACGCGGTCAACCTGCCGAGCCCCGCCTCGAACGAGGCCACCGCCAACGTCACCGCACCCCCGGCGAACACGGGCCTCGTCGCGGCGTACGGCATGAACGAGGGCACCGGCACCACCGTCACCGACTCCTCGGGCAAGTCGAACACCGGCACCCTGACCAACGCCGCCTGGAGCAACTCCGGCAAGTACGGCAAGGCGCTGTCCTTCAACGGCTCGAACGCCTACGTCAACATCCCCGACTCCACCACCCTCCGCCTCACCACCGGCATGACCCTGGAAGCCTGGCTCAACCCGGCAACAGCCACCGGCTACCGCACCGCCCTGATCAAACAACACTCCAGCGGCGTCGCCTACGCCCTGTGGGCCAACGCCGACAACAACCGCCCCTACACCGAAATCGTCACCACCACCGACCAAGGCCTCCCCGGCACGGCCGGCCTCCCACTCAACACCTGGACCCACCTCACCGCCACCTACGACGGCACCACCCTGCGCCTCTACACCAACGGCACCCAAACAGCCCAGAAAACCGTCACCGGCACCATCCGCAGCGACACCCAAGCCCTCCGCATCGGCGGCAGCAGCCTCTGGGGCGAATACTTCAACGGCCTCATCGACGACGTCCGCGTCTACAACCGCGCACTCACCGCCACGGAGATCCAGAACGACATGAACGCACCTGTCAACTGAGCCATCCCCCCACGCAGACCCCCGGCGCGCGCCCACCGTTCCGGGGGTCTGCCCTTGCGGCAGGAACCTTCCTGGATCGCATCCCCGTTACCCCTGTTGTGTGGGGAATGCTTTTGCCCTCATCAGGGTTGAGTCGAGTAGGCTCAAGTCGTTTGACAAAGACGACACGCATCCGTAGCTTGAGTCCAACCGACTCAACTTTGACTACAAGGACGTACTCATGGCACGTGCGGTAGGTATCGACCTTGGGACGACCAACTCCGTCGTCTCGATCCTCGAGGGCGGTGAGCCCACCGTCATCGCCAACGCGCAGGGCTCGCGGACCACGCCGTCCGTGGTCGCCTTCGCGAAGAACGGCGAAGTCCTGGTCGGTGAGGTCGCCAAGCGGCAGGCCGTCACCAATGTGGACCGGACGATCCGCTCCGTCAAGCGGGAGATGGGCACCAACTGGTCCAAGGAGATCGACGGCAAGAAGTTCTCGCCGCAGCAGATCAGCGCGTTCGTACTGCAGAAGCTGAAGCAGGACGCGGAGGCGTACCTGGGCGAGAAGATCACCGACGCGGTGGTCACGGTCCCGGCCTACTTCAACGACGCCCAGCGCCAGGCCACCAAGGAGGCCGGCACGGTCGCGGGCCTCAACGTGCTCCGCATCATCAACGAGCCGACCGCGGCGGCCCTCGCCTACGGGCTCGACAAGGAGCAGGACCAGACCATCCTGGTCTTCGACCTCGGTGGCGGCACCTTCGACGTGTCGCTGCTCGACGTCGGCCAGGAGGACGGCCACGGCTTCGTCGAGGTCAAGGCCACCTCCGGCGACAACCACCTGGGCGGTGACGACTGGGACCAGCGCGTCGTGGACGAGCTCGTCAAGCGCTTCCAGAACGCGCACGGCGTCGACCTGGCCAAGGACAAGATGGCCCTCCAGCGCCTGCGTGAGGCCGCGGAGAAGGCCAAGATCGAGCTGTCCAGCCAGTCCGAGACCAACATCAACCTGCCCTACATCACGGCGTCGTCCGAAGGCCCGCTGCACCTCGACGAGAAGCTCACCCGCAGCGAGTTCCAGCGGCTGACGGCCGACCTGCTCGAGCGCACCAAGGGCCCGTTCCACCAGGTCATCAAGGACGCCGGGATCAAGGTCGCGGACATCGCGCACGTGGTGCTCGTCGGCGGCTCGACCCGCATGCCCGCCGTCTCCGAGCTCGTCAAGGAACTGACCGGCGGCAAGGAGCCCAACAAGGGCGTCAACCCCGACGAGGTCGTGGCCATCGGCGCCGCGCTGCAGGCCGGCGTGCTCAAGGGCGAGGTCAAGGACGTCCTGCTGCTCGACGTGACCCCCCTGTCGCTCGGCATCGAGACCAAGGGCGGCATCTTCACCAAGATCATCGAGCGCAACACGACGATCCCGACCAAGCGCTCCGAGGTCTTCACCACGGCCGAGGACAACCAGCCGTCGGTGCAGATCCAGGTCTACCAGGGCGAGCGCGAGATCGCCTCGTACAACAAGAAGCTGGCGACCTTCGAGCTGACCGGCATCGCGCCGGCGCCGCGCGGCATCCCGCAGATCGAGGTCACCTTCGACATCGACGCCAACGGCATCGTCAACGTCTCCGCCAAGGACCTGGGAACGGGCAAGGAGCAGACGATGACGATCACCGGCGGCTCGGCGCTGCCGAAGGACGACATCGAGCGGATGATGCGCGAGGCCGAGTCGTACGCCGAGGAGGACAAGAAGCGCCGCGAGGAGGCCGAGGTCCGCAACAACGCCGACGGGCTGGCCTACCAGACGGAGAAGTTCCTCCGCGAGAACGACGACAAGGTCCCTGGCGACATCAAGACCGAGGTCAACGACGCCCTGGCCGAGCTGAAGAAGGCTCTGGAGGGCACCGACACCGACCTCATCCGCACCTCCGCGGAGAAGCTCGCCACCGTCAGCCAGAAGATGGGCTCGGCGATCTACGCTCAGAGCCAGGGCCAGCAGCAGCCCGGCGAGGGTGCCCCGCAGGACGCCACGGCCGGTCAGGGCCAGCAGAAGGCCGATGACGACGTGGTCGATGCCGAGATCGTCGACGAAGACCAGCCGAAGAAGGACCAGTGATGCCGGCGCGTGAAAACAGGCACGAGGAGCCAGTGATCCGCGACAAGCGCAAGATCGATCCGGAGACCGGGCAGGTGCGCGACACCTCGGCAACGCAACAGGTGGCGCCCGCCGAGGCGCCGCCGGAGCCGCCGGACGGCGAGCTGGCGGCCCAGCTCGCCGAGCGGACCTCCGACCTGCAGCGCCTCCAGGCGGAATACACCAACTACCGCAGGAGGGTCGAGCGCGACCGGGTCGCGGTTCGCGAGCAGGCCGTCGCGGGAGCCTTGGCCGAGTTGCTGCCCGTGCTCGACGACATCGGCCGGGCCCGTGACCACGGCGAGCTGACCGGCGGCTTCGCGAAGGTGGCGGAGTCCCTCGAAGCGGCGGTCACGAAGCTGGGCCTCAGCTCCTTCGGCCAGAAGGGCGACCCGTTCGACCCGATGGTCCACGAGGCGCTGATGCACAGCTATTCGCCGGAGGTGACCGAGCCGACCGCGATCGAGGTGCTGCAGCCTGGATACCGGATGGGTGACAGGGTGTTGCGCCCGGCGCGGGTGGCCGTCGCCGAGCCCACGGAGGCGGTCCCCGCGGACGCCGCTCCCGCGTCCAATGACGACGACGAAAACTGACACGAGGACGAAGGGCCGCAGATGAGCACCAAGGACTACCTGGAGAAGGACTACTACGCCGTCCTTGGTGTGCCCAAGACCGCCACCGCCGACGAGATCAAGAAGGCCTACCGGAAGCTGGCCAGGCAATACCACCCCGACACCAACCAGGGTGACGCGGCCAAGGAGACCAAGTTCAAGGAGGTCTCCGAGGCTTACGACGTCCTGTCCGACAGCAAGCGCCGCAAGGAGTACGACGAGGCGCGCACGCTGTTCGGGTCCGGGGTGGGGGCCCAGCGCCCCGGCGGCGGCGGTTTCCCGTTCGACTTCGGCGACCTGTTCGGCGGCACCGGCCAGCCGGGCCAGCACGGGGGTGCGGGTGAGCGGCTCGGCGACCTGTTCGGCGGGCTGTTCAACCGGGGCGGCGCATCCAGCCGCACCACCACCACGACCAGGCCGCGGCGTGGCCAGGACATCGAGTCCGAGGTGACGCTGACGTTCACCGAAGCGGTCGAGGGCACCACGGTGTCGCTCAGGCTGACCAGCTCGGCCGCCTGCACCGCGTGCAGCGGCACCGGCGCCAAGGCGGGCACGACCCCCCGGGTCTGCCCGACCTGCGAGGGCACCGGCGCGGCCAGCCGCAACCTGGGCAACTTCGCCTTCTCCGAGCCCTGCCGCGACTGCAAGGGGCGCGGGCTGATCGTGGACGACCCCTGCCCCGTGTGCGAGGGCAGCGGCCGGGCCAGGAGCACCCGCACCATCCAGGCCCGCATCCCCGCGGGGGTGGCCGACGGCCAGCGGGTCAAGCTCAAGGCCAAGGGCGCGCCGGGCGAGAACGGCGGGCCCGCCGGCGACCTCTACATCCAGACGCACGTCAAGCCGCACGCCGTGTTCGGCAGGTCGGCTGAAAACCTGACGATCACCGTGCCGGTGACGTTCACTGAGGCCGCGCTGGGCGCCGAGATCAAGGTGCCGATCCTCAAGGGCATGCCGGTCACGCTGCGCATTCCGCCGGGCACGCCCAACGGCCGCACGTTCCGCGTGCGCGGCAGGGGCGTCGCCCGCAAGGACGGCACCAAGGGTGACCTGCTCGCCAGCGTCGAGGTCGTCGTCCCGAAGACGCTCGACGACAAGTCACGTGAGCTCCTCTCGGAGTTCAACACCGCGACCGCGGGCGACGACCCCCGCGCCGAGCTCATTCAGCGAGCCAGAAGCGAGTAAGCCGATGGACGCCAACTACTTCGACCTGTCAGACGACACGCCCGTCTACGTGATCTCGGTGGCGGCGCAACTGTCGGGGCTCCACCCGCAGACGCTGCGGCAGTACGACCGGCTCGGCCTGGTCAGCCCCGGGCGCACGGCCGGGCGCGGCCGCCTCTACTCGACACGCGACATCATCCAGCTCCGCGAGGTGCAGCGGCTCTCCCAGGAGGAGGGCATCAACCTCGCGGGCATCAAGCGGATTCTCGAGCTCGAGAACGAAGCTCTGCGGCTGCGTGAGGAGGTTCACCGCCTGCGCGCCGAGATGCGGATGGTCCGAGCGCTGATCCGCTACGAGCTGCCACCGGGGGCCTAGAACAACATGGACTACAAGCTCACCCAGAAGAGCCAGGAAGCGCTCTCGGGGGCCATGCGGCGTGCCGCCGCCGAGGGCAACCCGGAGATCGCCCCTGCTCACCTGCTGACCACGCTGCTCTCCCAGACGGGCGGCACCGCCGTACCTCTGCTCGAGGCCGTCGGCGCCGACTGGCGCACGCTGCGGGCGCGGGTGGAGGAGCAGCTCGCGGCGCTGCCGAAGGCGCAGGGCGCGACCGTGGGCGCGCCGTCGAGTTCGCGCCAGCTCCTCACCGTCATGAACACCGCCGCCCAGCACGCCAACCGCCTCGAAGACCTCTACGTCTCCACCGAGCACCTGCTGGTGGGCCTGGCCGCCGACGGCGGCCAGATGGCGGAGCTGCTCAAGTCCCAGGGCGCGACGCCGCAGGCGCTGCTCGACGCGTTCGAGAAAGTACGCGGCCACGCCCGCGTCACCAGCGAGACCCCGGAGGACACCTACCAGGCGCTGGAGAAGTACGGCGTCGACCTGACCGAGCGGGCCCGCGGCGGCAAGCTCGACCCGGTCATCGGCCGTGACTCCGAGATCCGCCGGGTGATCCAGGTCCTCAGCCGCCGCACCAAGAACAACCCGGTGCTGATCGGCGAGCCCGGCGTCGGCAAGACCGCGGTCGTGGAGGGCCTGGCGCAGCGCATCGTGGCCGGCGACGTGCCCGAGTCGCTGCGCAACAAGCGGCTCATCTCGCTCGACCTGAGCGCGATGGTGGCGGGCGCGAAGTACCGCGGCGAGTTCGAGGAGCGGCTCAAGGCCGTGCTCTCCGAGATCAAGGAGAGCGACGGGCAGATCGTGACGTTCATCGACGAGCTGCACACCGTCGTCGGCGCCGGGGCCGCCGAGGGCGCGATGGACGCCGGCAACATGCTCAAGCCGATGCTGGCCCGCGGCGAGCTGCGCATGATCGGCGCGACCACGCTCGACGAATACCGCGAGCGCATCGAGAAGGACCCGGCGCTGGAGCGCCGCTTCCAGCAGGTCTACGTGGGCGAGCCCACGGTCGAGGACACCATCGCGATCCTGCGCGGGCTCAAGGGCCGCTACGAGGCCCACCACCAGGTGCAGATCGCCGACAGCGCGCTGGTGGCCGCCGCCGCCCTGTCCGACCGCTACATCACCAACCGCTTCCTCCCCGACAAGGCCATCGACCTGGTCGACGAGGCCGCCTCGCGGCTGCGCATGGAGATCGACTCCCGTCCCGTGGAGATCGACCAGCTCCAGCGCAACGTCGACCGGATGAAGATGGAGGAGCTGGCCCTGTCGAAGGAGACCGACGAGGCCTCCGTCCAGCGGCTCGAACGGCTCCGCCAGGAGCTGGCCGACCGCCAGGAGGAGCTCAACGCCCTCGTCGGCCGCTGGGAGCACGAAAAGGCCGGGCTCAACAAGGTCGGCGAGCTGAAGAAGCAGCTCGACGAGGCGCGCGGCGCCGCCGAGCGGGCCCAGCGCGACGGCGACTTCGAGGCCGCCTCCAGGCTCATGTACGCCGAGGTGCCCCGGCTGGAGCAGGCGCTGAAGGCCGCCTCCGACGCCGCGCCGCCGGACAATGCCATGGTCAAGGAGGAGGTCGGGGCCGACGACATCGCCGAGGTGATCTCGTCGTGGACCGGCATCCCCGCCGGGCGGTTGCTGGAGGCTGAGACGGCCAAGCTGCTGCGCATGGAGGGGGAGCTGGGCAAGCGGCTCATCGGGCAGCAGCGGGCCGTACAGGCCGTTTCCGATGCCGTACGCCGGAGCCGGGCCGGCATCTCCGACCCCGACCGGCCGACGGGCTCGTTCCTCTTCCTCGGCCCCACGGGCGTGGGCAAGACGGAGCTGGCCAAGGCGCTGGCGGAGTTCCTGTTCGACGACGAGCGGGCGATGACCCGCATCGACATGAGCGAATACTCCGAGAAGCACAGCGTGGCCAGGCTCGTGGGCGCGCCTCCCGGCTATGTCGGCTACGAGGAGGGCGGCCAGCTCACCGAGGCCGTCAGGCGGCGCCCGTACACCGTGGTGCTGCTCGACGAGGTGGAGAAGGCCCATCCCGAGGTGTTCGACATCCTGCTGCAGGTGCTCGACGACGGGCGGCTGACCGACGGCCAGGGCCGCACCGTCGACTTCCGCAACACGATCCTGATCCTCACCTCCAACATCGGCTCGCAGTTCCTGGTGGACCCCAAGCTGGAGAACGGCGCCAAGCGGGAGGCCGTCATGGGGGCGGTGCGCAGCTCGTTCAAGCCGGAGTTCCTCAACCGGCTCGACGATGTGATCCTCTTCGACGCGCTCGGCTCCGAGGAGCTGACGCGCATCGTCGACCTGCAGGTCGAACGCCTGGCGCGACGCCTGGCCGACCGCAGGCTGAGGCTGGAGGTCACGCCGGCGGGCCGCGAGTGGCTGGCGCTGACGGGCTACGACCCGATGTACGGCGCCCGCCCGCTGCGCCGCCTGGTCCAGTCGGCCATCGGCGACAAGCTGGCCAAGGCGGTGTTGTCGGGCGAGGTCGTGGACGGCGACAAGGTCCTGGTGGAGCTGGGCGACGACGAGCTCGTGATCCAGCGGGCCTGACGGCTTCGGCGTGTCATGGCACGGTCAATCGCGCCGCGTGCTTGGTAAGGTTCGGCCCACTCTTCGGACAAGCCGCACTCCCTCGCCCGAGTGGGTGACTACGTTCGGCGTTCGTCAGATCACCGAAATCGATCAGGGGGACGTGACGTGTCATCTCGGAAGATCCGCAGCATCATGGCCGTGGCCACTCTGACCGCGGGTGTCTCCTGGCTGGCCGTGGCTCCCGCGACGGCGGACACCTGCGCGGACGCGGAGCCGTCGCTGCTGTCGTCCACCGCCGCCGCGACGTACTGTGACGAGCACACCACGCTCCGCGTGAACGACGGTGGCCTCGGCAGCAGCCGGATGGTCACCTCGGAGAGCAACAAGCTGGCCATGGCCGCCGGGGAGCTGGCCAGGCGGCTCGGCCTGACCGGCCTGGCGACCGGCAAGTCCGTGCTGGGCGTGGCCGACCTCGGCGGGGTGGCGGCGAACTGGGGCATGCCCTCGCTGGCCTCGGCGTCGCCCGCGTTGTTCCCCACGATGCCGGGTCCGGCCGGCATGCGGGACCTGTCGACCATGGCCGGCATCCCCGCGCTGCCCGCCCTGCCCGAACTGCCGAGCACGCCGCTGCAGGCGAAGCTGCCCGCAGAGATGTCGCTCGGCCAGGCGCCCTACCACAACCGCATCGCGGGCTCCGGCATCGAGTCCCCGCTGGATCTCGAGCGTCCGGTGAGCGAGGTCGGGGCCGAGGTCATCGGCACCCTGCTGCCGAAGGCGGTGGAGAGTGTGGAGGGCACCTCGATGCTGCCCGGCGGGCAGCCGGTCGCGGATGGCTTCACCGGCCTGACCCAGGGCCTCGGGCTGCGGTGAGCGAACGGCGTACCAGCCACCTCGTCCGGGCGCGGGTCGTGCCTGCCGCGCCCGGCATCCGATGACCGGAGGGGCCGCGACCACACCGGCCGCGGTCCCTTCGGCCTTTCCGGCTCAGGAGACGAGTTCGTCCAGTTCGTCCTCGGGGAGCCCCAGATCGACCCTGATGCGGTAGCGCGTGCGTAGCACCGCTCCTTGCTCAGGGTCGTTCTCGTCGCACCCCAGAACCGCCTGGGTGGCCCATTCGAGCCCCCCTTGCAGATCCCCGTAGGCGACCAGCGTCTCGGCGATCGTGTGAGCGGTCGCCGTGGAGACGCCGCCCTCCGCGCGTATGGTCTCGATGACCTCCCTAGCCTCATCGGGCCTGTCGAGCTCGAAGAGCGTGTCGGCGATGCCGGCACGCGGATCGAAACCCGCCTCGCCACCGTCCTCGACCGCGCGCTGGAAACACTCCATCGCGCGCGCGGGCTGCCCCGCCGCTCGCCACTCCTCAGCGGCGAGGACCAGGATGGATGCCCTGGAGACGTCGCCGGACGAGTAGCCGAGCGCGGCGTCGTAGAGCCGGCCGGCCAAGGAACTGTGGTCGTCGGCCAGCAGGGCCTGCTCAAGCAGATGATCAAGGTGCTCACGGGTCACATGCGCCACACCGCCGAGACTACCGAGCCACCCATGCCTTTGCCCGGTCAATGCACATCGCCGCTCACTCACAAATTCGGCAACGCTCTGTTAAAGCCTGGTTACAGTACGCGTGTATGTGCAGGCGACAGGGCATATATCAGCCACTTTGCGTCCACGCGAGCGAAGGGGCTGTAATGGGCATGTCCAAGCAGATGACCTTCACGCTGGCTTGTGCCGTGGTGTTGTCGGCCCTCGTTCCCGGAGTGGCCGGCTATCTTTCGGCCCGTTTGGAGGCCATCGAATCCGCAGAACGCAACCTGCACGCCCTGGAGACCAGGCTGCACGTACGCGAGGCCAGAGACGCGCGCCCGGTCTCACTGCCCGCTCCGTGCCTGCGCACGCCGGCCACGCCGCGTTACCAGCAGGTGCCCACGACCGCGCTCGGCGACCGCGAGCACAAGAAGCGCTGGACGCTGGGCGTGCCCGCCTGGCTGCCCGGCCTCCTGAAGGGGCTGGTCGAAGAGCGCTAAGGGTGCTGCGGGGACCAGGATTTCAGCTGGCGGGACAGGAAGCCGCGGACCAGGTTTCTGGCCGCCTCGATGATCTCGGGTGAGCCGTCGGGATCGCGGCGGAAGGCCAGCTTGAGCACGGCGTCACCGGCCTCGACCGCCACTAACACGGCCAGGTCCAGCTCGGGGCTGTCCGCCAGCCCGAACTCCTTCAGCAGCAACCCGCGCAGCCGCCCCGCGATCACCGTGTTGTTGTCGGAGTCGGAGTCGAGCAGGTTGAGGTCCACGGCGTCGCCGAAGTGGAGGCTCTTGAAGCCGGCGACGGTCCTGTGCATGTCGACGTATTCGTCGATGATCGCATCGACCGCCTCCCACCAACCGCGGTCGTCCTCCTCCAGGAACCTGCGGTCGACCCGGCGGACGAACTCCTCGACGTTGCGCCGGGTGAGCTCCTGGGTGATGGCACGTTTGTCGGGAAAGAACTGGTAGATCGACCCGATGGCGACGCCTGCCCGTTCGGCTATGCGCGTGGTGGACAGGGCCTCGTATCCGGTCTCGTCGAGCAGGTCGGCACACGCGTCGAGCATGCGCTCGACGCGCCGGGCGCTGCGGCGCTGTGCTGGCTGCCGCCTGAGAGCTTTGGGCTGGACGCAGTCGTCCTGCATTTGCGGCGAAGACACGGAAACATCTTCTCCTGTACGAGCGCTCGTTACCGCAAAATTTGTGGATTTCTCATGGCCCCGCTCCATCGCGCCAGCCTCCGCATCGCCCGAGGCGAAATCCTGGACAGGATATAACCTATTTTGCCTTCCAGGTTGACCGGAACGACGGCTTGATTCCGGTGCACGGCCCGCAGAATGTGCGCGGCCACCCGCTCAGCCGGATACCCGCGCCGCGCCAGCCCCCGCATGGCATCCTCTCTCAGGTCCGCCCCCACGTACGTGGCGTTGCGCGCGATGGGCGTGGAGACGAAGCCCGGGCAGATGACGCTGACCCCGATGCCGTGCCCGGCCAGCTCGGCCCTGAGGCAGTCGCTGAGCATCTTCACCGCAGCCTTCGAGGTCGAGTACGCGGGCAGTAGCCGAGACGGCGCGAACGCGGCCAGGGAGGCGACGTTGACGATGTGACCGCCTTCGCCACGCTCGACCATGGTGGCGCCGAACAGGCGGCACCCGTGGATGACGCCCCACAGATTGACGTCGAGGGTCCTTCGCCAGTCGTCAACCGTGTGATCGAAGAACGACCCCGCGACGGCGATCCCAGCATTGTTCACCACAATGTCCGGCACGCCATATCGCATGATGATATTTCGCGAAAAATCCTCCATCTGATCGATATTCGCGACATCGACCTGCACGGCGTGCGCCGTACCCCCAAGATCCTCGGCAATGGCGACGGCGGCCCGCTTGGCGGCCTCCGGCTCGATATCCGCACAGACCACCTCAGCCCCATGCGCCGCGAACGCCCGAGCCGTCGCCAGCCCGATCCCGGACCCCGCCCCCGTGACCACCACCAGCCGATCCTCGAACACCTTGCCCCCTTCCCGCACCCGCGCCCGCCGCAACCCCCTGGACGCGGGGCCACCCTCGACATGGGTGACGAACTCGTCGATCATCCCGGCGATCTCCCCGGGATGGCTCCGATGAGCCCAGTGCCCGGCCTCCACTTTCCGATGCCAGAGCCTGGGCGTCCACTGCCCGAACGAGGCCAGCACCGCGGGAGACACGAAGCCGTCCCGGGAGGGCTCGATGACCTGCACGGGCACGCCGACATGAGGGTCCCCGAGGTCCCTGAGCATGTTCCGCCGGTAGAGCCAGAGCCCGTTGCGCCCGTCCTCGACCAGCGTCTGCGCCGGATGTCCCGGCCGGGGCGTGATGCCTTCGCGGCGCAGCCGGCGATCGAGCAGGCGGGTGACGAGCGGCCCCCAAATCAGCTCGGGCACCACCGGAACCAGAAATCCTCCGATATACCAGGACCTGACCAGCTGCCCGGCGACGTCGCGCCGCCTGCCGTGCCGGGTGAAGTGCGCCAGCTGCCGCAACCCGGGCCCGCCGAGACTGGTGAACGAGGCCACCCGATCCCGCACCCGGGCCACGGCCTCCCACCCCTGCAACGACCCCCAGTCATGCCCGACGAGATGCACTCGCTGCTTACCGAGGGCATCGATCACCGCGGCCAGATCGGCGATCAGCTCATCGAACCCGTAGCCCCGCCGGTCGCGCGGAGCCGTGGACTCCCCCGCCCCCCGCACGTCGTACCGCACCACATGGAAACGATCGCGCAGCAGCGCGGCCACCTCGTCCCAGACGCGCTGCGTGTCCGGATACCCGTGCAGCAGCAGGACCGTCGGATCCGCCGGGTCGCCCTCCTCGAAGACCGCCAGCCGTACGTCACCGGACTCGACCCACCGCATGGCGACCTCCTATTGGACGTATTGTCCAGTAGAATAGATCGATCAGGGCCGCGCGGCCAGCCCCGTACAGGAGCGCAGCGCCTTCCAGTCCGTGACCGCCCGGGTCCTGGCCGTCCCCGTCATCGGAACGGGCACACCCCCCTGGATGGTCGCCGGAGTCCAGCGATCCTTCAGCACCTTCCGCCCGTTGATCGTCAACGTCAGCACCCCGGTCCTGCCCGTCGTCCCGGGGCTGGAGTTGTAGAAGACGAAGTTCCCCATCCCGTAGTTGACGTACGCGTTGTCGAGATATCCGGACCCGAGCAGGATGTGCGCGTGCCCGCCGACCACCACGTCGGCCCCCGCATCGACCAGCTTGGGCGCCAGCGAGAGCTGCGCCGCGTTCGGGCACTTCTGCATCTCGGTCCCCCAGTGCAGATGGACGATCACGGTGTCGGAGCCCTTACGCGCCTGCCGCACGGCTCTGAGCAGGCTCGCCTCCTCCTTGGCCGAGGCCAGCCCGCCCTTGTCCGGCGTGGCGGTCCACGCCTGGATGAACTCCGCGTCCAGCACCTGCGTGGCCCCGATGATCGCCACCCGGTTGCCGTTCACGGTCTTCCGGAACGGCTTGTACGCCTGCGCCGCGTCCTTCCCGATCCCCACCACAGGGAACTTGCTGCGCTTGATCGCCGCCAGCGAGTCCCCCAGCCCGCTCTCCATGTAGTCCATGCCGTGGTTGTTCGCCATGGACACGACGTCCACCCCGGCGGCCTTCAACGCGCCGAACGCGGTCGGCGGCGCCCTGAACGTGAACTGCTTCCCCGGCGCCGGCGTCCCCCCGGTGGTGATGGCCGTCTCCAGGTTGACCATGGATAAGTCCGACTCGCGCAACACGCCCGCGATCGGCCCGAGCGCCGTGCCCGGATTGCCGAGCCGCCCCCGCAACATCCCCTCGAAGTGCACGTCCCCACCAAAGGAGATCGTGTACGGCCGCCGCTCCGGAGTGGGCTTCACCTTCTTCGCCGTCGGGGAGTCGGACGGCGGCTGGGCCACCTGCTTGCTCAGCGGTTGCCTCTCAGGCGCCGACGAACACGCTGCCAGCGAAGCGGCGACAGCCAACACCGGGAGGGCACGGGTGAGTTTCATCTGCCGTCACTTCCGCTCGATCCGGACATTTACGGATCGAGCATTCTATGTGCGGCAGATTATGACGCGGTATCACCTTTCCCCATCAACCAGGACACAGCGGATCGCGTCTCGTCGTCCATCGGCGTGTAGACGACCAGCCGGACCTCCGGCACGGCCGTGAAGCTCGTCGTGCCGAAGCGCAGCTCGCCCAGCAGCACGTGCTTGTACTCCTTCACCCTCGGTCCCGGATCGGCCACGTCCTGCCGGGCCCAGAGCCGGGCGAACTCGGCGCTCTCCGCGCTCAGCCTGCGTACGAAGTCCTGCCAGCACGGGTCGTCCGTGTGGCGGCTGTAGGCACCCCTGAAGACGGCGACGGCCCGCCCCAGCTCCTGGTCGCGGTTGAGCAGCGCGGTGGCGGGAGCGGGGTTGACGCAGACCTGCCAGAGCGAGTTCCGCTCACCTTCGGGCGCGCTGACGGTCTCGGGGAACAGCGCGGCATAGGCGGCGTTCCAGGCCAGGGCGTCGTATCGGCTGTTGGAGAGACAGGCGGGCAGGTCGCCGAGCCGGTCGAGTATCTGCTGCATCTCGGGCGTCACCTGGCCCGAGCCCGCGGCGATCGGCACCTCCGCCTGCCCGGACAGCCGGTAGAGGTGGTGGCGCTCGGCGCTGTCGAGCCGGAGCGTGCGGGCGATCGCGTCGAGCACCTGTGGGCTGGCGTTGATCGGCCGGCCCTGCTCCAGCCACGTGTACCAGGTGACGCCGACCCCCGCGAGCTGCGCGACCTCCTCGCGGCGCAGCCCGGGCGTGCGCCTGCGCGGCCCCGGCGCCAGGTCCACCATCTCGGGCGTGATACGTTCGCGGCGGCTGCGCAGGAATGCCGCCAGATCCGAACGTCTCACCTCAGTCACCGTCACTCTCCCACTATGTCGACATCAGGGACCGTTATCCAGGTGCGGCCAATACCAGTATAAAGGGGCTCTCGTTACTGGTACTGGATCCTCGGCATGACGCAAACTGCCGCCTTCTCCTCTCCTGTGGACACAAAGCCACAAGAGAGCAAGGCCAGCGGCCTGCTCCTGGCGATCATCCTCGTGGGGCAGTTCCTGGCCATCCTGAACGTCAACATCGTCAACGTGGCCACCCCGACCATCGAGTCCGACCTGCACTCCTCGGGCGCCGGGCTGCAGATGATCGTCGCTGGATACACCATTGTCTATGCCGTCCTGTTGATCACTGGAGCCAGGGTCGGCGAGCTGTTCGGCTATCGCACCGCGTTTCTGGGCGGCCTGGCGGTGTTCACCCTCACCACGCTCGGCGCGGGCCTGGCGCCCACGACGGGCTGGCTGGTGGCCTCCCGCCTGCTGCAGGGAGCCGGCGCGGCGATGATGATGCCGCAGGTGCTGACCCTGATCCAGCGCAACTACCGGGGCGCGGCCAGAGGCCGGGCGATCGGCTTGTGGTCGCTGGTGATCAGCGGCGGCATCGTGGTCGGCCAGGCGCTCGGCGGGATCCTGCTGGGGTTCGGCGCGGGCTGGCGCATCGTGTTCCTGGTGCTGGTCCCGATCGGCGTGTTGCTGCTGATAGCCGGATTCCGGGTGTTGCCCGCCGACGAGGGCGGCGGCAGGACGGGACTCGACCCGTGGGGTCTGGTGAGCCTGTCGGCGGCCGTGCTGCTGCTGGTGGTGCCCATGGTCCTCGGCCGCGACCTCGGCTGGCCGCTGTGGGGCTGGATCTCGATGGGGCTGAGCGTGGTGACGTTCGCGGCCTTCGTCCGCATCGAGCGGTGGGTGACCGCCCGCGGTGGGCGTCCCCTGGTGGACGCGCGGGTGCTGCGCGCGCCCGGCATGCGGCCGGGGCTGGCGATCCTGTTGTTCGGCCCGGCGACCTGGGGCGCGTTCCTGTTCACCTCCGCTCTGCACCTGCAGGGCGAGTTGCACCTGTCGCCGCTGGGGTCGGGCATGATGCTGGTGCCGTGCGCGCTGGCCTTCGGCCTCGTGGGGCTCGCCTGGCCGCGCCTGCCGGTCCGGCTGCAGCGCCCGCTGGTGCCGTTCGGCTATGTGGTGGCCGCGCCCGCCTACCTCGGGCTCGGGCTCGCCGCCGACGGCGGCCTGCTCTACGCGGTCATGAGCGCCCTCATCGGCGCCGGGCTCGGCGTGCAGGTCGCGGTGACGAACATGGCGACCGAACAGGTGGACGGCGCCTTCGCGGCGGACGCGAGCGGCGCGCTGCTCACGGTGATGCAGCTCGGCCAGGTCATCGGCGTCTCCACGGTGGGAACCCTGTTCATCACGCTCAGCCAGGGCCACGGCACGGTGTCCGCGTCCCTCGTCGCCTCCATCGCCATGGCGTGCCTGGCCGTGCTCGCCGGGCTGAGCTCCATCTTCCTGGTACGGCGCCGCGTACCAGTCCGAGCCTAAACTTGGACGATTCCTTTACTTGAATGATTCAGGTTTAGGCCATAGGTTGGCAGACATGGGGGACGACGACCTTCTCCGCCAGGCGGGACTGCGAGTGACCGCGGCCCGGCTGGCGATCATGCGGACCGTGCGCGACGGCGACCACCTCGACGTGGACGCCGTCTACCGCCGCGTTCATGATCGCGTGGGACAGGTCTCGCTCCAGGCCGTCTACGACTCGCTGCACGCGCTGCACAAGGCCGGTCTCGTACGCAAGATCGAGCCCATGGGCAGCCCGGCCCGCTACGAGGCGCGGGTGGGCGACAACCACCACCACCTCGTCTGCCGGCGGTGCGGCACCGTGACCGACGTCGACTGCGTGGTGGGGGTCGCGCCCTGCCTCGAGCCGGCCGACGCGGCCGGATATGTCGTGGACGAAGCCGACGTCACGTTCTGGGGCGTCTGCCCGAGCTGTCAAAGATGATTTCGGAGGACCGCGCTATGACGACCAGGCCTATCACCACCGACGACTCGGGCATCCCAGCCCCGAGCGACGAGCATTCGCTCTCCGTCGGCCCGAATGGCCCCCTGCTCCTGCAGGATCACTACCTGATCCAGAAGATGGCTCACTTCAACCGGGAGCGAGTCCCCGAGCGAGTCGTGCACGCCAAGGGCGGCGGCGCCCACGGCATCCTGCAGATCACGGAGGACATCAGCCAGTACACGAAGGCCGGCCTGTTCCAGCAGGGCAAGGAGACGCCGCTCTTCCTGCGCTTCTCCACCGTCGCCGGAGAGCTGGGCAGCGCCGACACCGCCCGTGACCCGCGCGGGTTCGCGATCAAGTTCTACACCGAGGACGGCAACTACGACCTCGTCGGCAACAACACGCCGATCTTCTTCATCCGCGACCCGCAGAAGTTCTCCGACTTCATCCACAGCCAGAAGCGCCGCGCCGACAACCACCTGCGTGACAACAACATGCAGTGGGACTTCTGGACGCTGTCACCGGAGTCGGCGCACCAGGTCACGTTCCTGATGTCCGACCGAGGCACGCCCGCCTCCTGGCGGAACATGCACGGCTTCGGCTCACACACGTTCCTCTGGTACAACGCCGCGGGCGAGAAGTACTGGGTGAAATACCACTTCAAGACCGACCAGGGCATCAAGAACCTCACGGCCGCTGAGGCCGCCGCCCTGCAGTCGACCGACCCGGACCACCACATCCGCGACCTGTACGACGCCATCAAGGCGGGCGACCACCCGTCGTGGACGGTCAAGGTGCAGATCATGCCGTTCGAGGCGGCGGCCGACTACCGGTTCAACCCGTTCGACCTGACCAAGGTGTGGCCGCACGCCGACTACCCCGAGATCACGATCGGCAAGTTCACCCTCAACAAGAACCCTGACAACTACTTCGCCGAGGTGGAGCAGTCCGGCTTCGAGCCGTCGAACCTGGTGCCCGGCATCGGCGCCTCGCCCGACAAGATGCTCCAGGGCCGCCTGTTCTCCTACCCGGACACCCACAGGTACCGGATCGGCCCCAACTACCTGCAGTTGCCGATCAACCAGCCGCGCAACGCCGTCAACAGCTACAACTTCGACGGCCCGATGACCTTCAGGAACTCGCAGGACCCGGTGTACGCCCCCAACTCGGCCAACGGCCCCGCCGCGGACGCGTCGCTGTACGAGGGCGAGAACTACCAGGTCGCGGGCGAGATCATCCGCTCGGCGTACACCAAACACGCCGAGGACGACGACTACGTCCAGCCGCGCGCCCTCTGGGAGAACGTGTTGTCCGACACGGACCGCGCCCACCTGGTGAGCAACATTGTCGGCCACGCCTCGGCTCCCGAGGTCACGGCGGACATGAAGAAGCGCGTCGTGGAGTATTGGAGCAACATTCACAAGGACCTCGGCGAGGGCGTCGCCCAGGGCCTGGGAATTTCCTAGTCGCGGCACGACACGGCCCGCGTCCCTTCCTGGGCGCGGGCCGTTCGGCGGGCCAATACGATTTTCTCGGAAAACGCCGAACGCACTCGTCATTTGTGGTTCAGACGGCCTCTGATCGAAAATCCTCAGCGGCCGGGGCGCGTGGCTCCTCAAGGGGCAAAAGAAACGGTGGGGGAGGTTGATCAGCTTGGTAGTGGCTGTGCCATGATGTTCACGTCTTCTGAGCTCAAGTCAGCAAGTGAGCCGGACCGAGGCGTGCCTTGCCGCGTCTCGAACGGCCCTGAAGGTTGTGCCAGCAACTTGCCAGGGCCGTTTCTTTATGCGCCGGCCCCTATCGTGGCCAAATCGAACTCACCGTCACGAACGCCCGCGGTGAAAGCCGCCCACTCCGCCGGAGTGAAGACCAGGACGGGACCGTCCTGGACCTTGCTGTCACGCAGAGCGACATTTCCATCAGCCAAGGGGGCCACTTCGACACAGGCGTCTGCGCCATTGCAGAAGGAGCTCTTCCGCCAAGCCGCCTTCGTAGGATGGTTGTGCATTTTCTCCCCAAATAGAACAAAGGGGCTCCATTGCCCCTTGTTGAGGTTGGTTGGCCTAACGCCGCCACAGCATAGCCTTGCGCTGTATGAGCACGCGCGATTCGTCCTCGTCCAGCGCCTCGGACCTGATGTGGCTGAAAGCGGTCTCGTATCCCGCCACCCGTTCGAGATCATCGACGAAGTGAGCAGTGTACAGATGTTCGAGGTACACCACATCGTCGAAGTCCCCGAACTTCAGGTGAATGAACGCACCCGTGTTCACCGGATGAAGCGAGTCGAGGGTGAGCACATGGAGACTGACGTGAGGCAGCAGGGAGATCTCCAGGAGATGCTCCATCTGCTCGCGCATCACCGAGGGCTCCCCGAAACGACGGGTCAGCGCCGACTCATCCAGCACGACCGTGAGCGCGCAGGGATTTGATCGGTGCAGGACGCGTTGCTGCCTGTCGAGACGGGCCTCGACTCGGCTGCGGACACCGCTGTGCGTGATGCGAGCGATGCCCCGAGAGGCCAGGATGACTTCCCGCGCGTAGTCCTCGGTTTGCAGGAGACCAGGCACGATCTGGGGTTCCCATGCGCGCTGAAAGGTCGCCTCGGCTTCCAACCCGAGGAATCTTGTGTATTCCCCGGGCAGAGTGTCCTCGTAATCCTCCCACCACCCCCGCTGCTCCGCATCCCGCAACAGACCAAAGAGCTCATCTATTTTCTCCCCGTCCACGCGGTAGAGCTTCGCCATGGCCTTGATGTCGTCGGTGCTCGGCATCGTCTTGGCCGCTTCGATGCGGCTGACCTTGCTCGGGGACCAACCGAGCTCCCTGGCCGCCTTGGCGCCGGTGAACTTGCTCCGCTCCCGGAGGAGGCGCAGTTCCTGGCCGAGCCGGAGCCTGCGTACTGTGGGACTGCCCTGCTGCGATGGCACCGTCCACTCTCCTTGTCGGGAATGAAGGTGTAGCCGGTAGGGATCGTTTGGGGCCCGGCTTTCTGGGCCGTTCGGCCAATCTTACACTGCAAGTTGCATGTGTAGTGCCGCTTGGCCTTGCCAGCAGGCTCCCATGGGGAGAGCGTAGGAGCAAGACAGCTCCGCGAGGGCGTCGGGGCCGGGGCAGGTTTTCCAGGTTGGTTCCCTACCCTTGCCACCATCCGACACTTCTCGTGCAAGTTGCAGGGCAAGCCGAGCAGCAAGCTGCGAAGAAATTTAAATCTTCCCTTGCTCAACGTATTGCAGCATCGCAGACCTCGGGGGACGATCGGGATCAGGAGGGATCTCGAGTGATGAGGAGGCCGGACATGACGACACGGCCGGACGCATCGGGCCTTCCACCTACGATCGCGCGCCCGCACGAGGGCCGCCTTGCCGGCAACGGAGCCGTCCCGGAAATGAAAATCTGCCCCAGGGAGGCCGTTTGCCGGAAGGATCTCGTAATCGCCTGAAGAACTCAGCGACAGACCGCTCATTCGAGCCTGAAAAAAGCCGGGCCGAGGCTGACCACCAGTTCGCCGCAAATGGGCTGCCACCCTGCGACGAGACCGGTCATCAGCCGTCGGACCGGCCAAGAAGCCACCTCTAGAATGCCGCGAAAGGGGTCTTCTATGTACTCACAAGGTACCAAGGGACTCGGCCGAATCAAGACCCGGATCCGGGAACTCATCGCATGGGCCGATCGCGAAATCTGCATGGAGCCCGACGAATTCGCGCACCGAATCGGCTGGACGGTGAGCAGGACGGGATTCGGCGCCCGTCGCTACCGCGACCCGCGCTTCGACCAGCTCAGCCTGCCGCGCAGGGTGCCAGAGGAGGTGTCCTGACGTGCCGAGGAACCCACGCAACCAGATCTACCCCGCCAACGAGGACCTCCCCGCCGCCGGCGGCAGCGGGTTGCTGGTCAGGCTCTGGCGGATCCGCACCGAGTTGTTGCTGGTCGCCGCGCTGGCGCTGTTCACGCTGACACTGCTCGGCGCCACCCAGGCGGGCCGGTGGGTGCCCTTCATCGTGCTGACGAGCGCGGTCTCGGTGCCGGCCGCCACCAGGGTCGGCCGCAACTGGATCGCCGCGCACTTCTGGTGCGTGGTGTCCAGGCACCGCCTGCATCGGGTCTGCCTGGAGACCACGATGCACACCAGGGCCGGGCGGATCCCGCTGGTGCTCTGGATCACGCCGACGACGACGGGCGAGAAGGCACTGATCATGACCAGGGCCGGGACCTCCGCCGAGGAGTTCGAGGCGTACAGCGAGGAGATCGCGGCGGCCTGCTGGGCCAGGAGCGCGAACGTCTACCGGCACCGCACGCGGGCGCAGCTGGTGATCGTGGAGATCGTCCGGCGCGACGAGGTGCCCGGGGCCTGCTCTCCCGGCCTGGACCGGCTGTACGGCCGCCGAGCGTGGATCTCGCTGAGACCCGACCTCGAGGAGCCGCCTGATCTGCGCAGGGAGATGGTGCTGCCGCAGGTCGGCTGAGGACCTAGGGAATCCGGGAAATTCCCTAGGGGTGCAAGCCCCGGAGACCGCGGGGGCTCCGGGGCTTCCCCATGCGTACGGTACGAGCCAAGATGAGTTCAGCTGGCGAACTCAGGAGTCGTGATGACGTCGACCGTCCACCGGACTTGTCCCCTCTGCGAGGCCGTCTGCGGCCTGACGCTCACCCTCGACGAGGGCGGGCACGTGACAAGCGTCCGCGGCGACAAGGAGGATCCGTTCAGCAAGGGGTTCATCTGCCCGAAGGGCGCCAGCCTCGGCCGGCTCGACGAGGACCCCGACCGCCTCCGCAAGCCGCTGATCAGGGAGGGCGACCTGTGGCGGGAGGTCGGCTGGGAGGAGGCGTTCGCCGCCGTCAAGGCGGGGCTCGACCGAGTCGCCGACCGCCGGTCCGTCGCGGTCTACCTGGGCAACCCGAACGCGCACAGCATGGCGGGAGCCCTGTACGGCGCGCCGCTGATCAAGGCGCTCGGCACCCGCAACGTCTACTCCGCCAGCACCGCCGACCAGATGCCCAAGCACGTGGCGAGCGGGCTCATGTTCGGGCATCCGCTGGCCATCCCCGTCCCCGACCTGGACCGGACCGACTACCTGCTGATGCTGGGGGCCAACCCGCTGGAGTCCAACGGGTCGCTGTGCACCGCGCCCGACTTCCCCGGCAGGCTGAAGGCCCTGCGCGGGCGCGGCGGGCGGCTCGTCGTGGTCGATCCGCGCCGGACCAGGACCGCTGCGCTGGCCGACGAGCACGTCTTCGTGCGTCCTGGAACCGATGCCTACCTGCTGTTCGGGATCGTCCACACGTTGTTCGCCGAGGATCTCGTCACGCCTTCAGCTGTGATGGATCCGCAGCGAAGCGAGGACATCCATCACAGCACGCCGAGCGGAGGTCGGCCAGCGAACAGAGTCAACGGGCTGGACCAGGTGCGCAAGGCGGCCAAGCACTTCCCGCCGGAGGCGGTGTCCCGGCGTACCGGAGTGCCTGCCGAGGTGATCGTGCGGCTGGCCAGGGAGCTGGCGGCGGCCCCCACGGCCGCCGTGTACGCCAGGATCGGCACCTGCACGGCCGAGTTCGGCACGCTGGCCCAGTGGCTGGTGGACGTGCTGAACGTGCTCACCGGCAACCTCGACCGGCCTGGCGGCGCCATGTTCCCCAAGCCAGCCACCGAATTCGGCATGCGGCGCAGGCCGTACCAGGTGGGGCGGTGGAAGAGCCGGGTCAGGGGGCTGCCCGAGGCGAACGGCGAGTTGCCGGTGGCCACGCTCGCCGACGAGATCGAGACCCCGGGCGAGGGACAGGTCACGTTCCTGCTCACGGTGGCGGGCAACCCCGTGTTGTCCGCGCCACACGGGGCCAGGCTGGACGCGGCGTTCGGGCGGCTGGACTTCATGGTGAGCGTGGATCCGTATCTGAACGAGACCACCAAGCACGCCAACGTCATCCTGCCCCCGCCCCGCGTGCTGCAGTCGGGGCACTACGACTTCGCGCTGCTCGGGTTCGCCGTGCGCAACTACACGCGGTACTCGCCACCGCTGCTGCCGCTCGACGGGCAACCCTCGGAGGCCCAGATCCTCGCCAGGCTGGCTGCGATCGCTTCTGGGATCGCATTGGGCTTGGACGGGGACCTGGACGCGTTCGTCATCGACGAGATGTTGCGCAAGGCCGCCGAGACGCCCGGCTCCGGGATCGAGGGGCGGGACGTGGCGGAGCTGCGCGACGCGCTGGAGGGTGAGACGGGCGGCGAGCGCCGGCTCGACCTCATGCTCAGGCTCGGTCCCTACGGCGAGTGGGCGGGCAAGGGCGACCTGTCGCTGCGCAAGCTGCTCGACAATCCGCACGGCCTGGACCTGGGCGCCTTGGAGCCCAGGCTGGACGAGGTGCTGAAGACCGCCTCCGGGCTGGTCGAGCTGGCGCCGCCGCAGCTCATCGAGGACGTGGAACGGCTGCGCGGCAAGCTGGCGGAGGAGCCGCCGGAGATCGTCCTGATCGGGCGGCGCCACCTGCGCTCCAACAACAGCTGGCTGCACAACGTGGGCCCGCTGGTCGGCGGCAGCAACACCTGCACGCTGCAGATCAATCCGGCCGACGTGGCCAGGCTCGGACTCGGCGGGGAGGCCGTGGTCCGCTCGGCGAAGGGGCAACTCACCGTGCCGCTCGAACCCACCGACACGATCATGCCGGGCGTGGTCAGCCTGCCGCACGGCTGGGGGCACGCGGGAAGTGCACAGAGCGTGGCGGCCGAGCATCCGGGAGTGAGCGTCAACACGCTGACCGACGAATCCACCATTGACGTTCCAAGTGGTAACGCAGTGTTCAACGGAGTGCCGGTCACGATTTCACCAACCGGGGTGATCATCGCACATTAGGGTGTCGCGCGTGACTATCGCGCCAGAAGAGGACCGCCTGAACGCCCAGATCGCCTTCGCCATCGAAATCGACAAGTTGAAGCGGATCATCCGCCGCAACCATCTCATCGACGGTTCGCGGCGGGAGAACACCGCAGAGCACTCCTGGTACGTGGGCACGTTGGCGATGATCCTCGGCGAGCATGCCCCGCCCGGGACCGACCTCCAGCGGGTGGTGGCCATGCTCCTGGTGCACGACCTGGTCGAGATCGACGCCGGTGACACCTTCGTCTACGACCACGTGGCGGTCGCGGCCCAGGCCGAAGCCGAGACCGCCGCCGCCGACCGCATCTTCGGCCTGCTGCCCGGCGAGCAGGCGGGGGAGCTGCGGGAGTTGTGGGACGAGTTCGAGGCCAGGAAGACACCGGAGGCGAGGTTCGCCAAAGCTCTTGACCGCTTCGCCCCGATCCTGGCCAACCACCACACCGAGGGCGGCACGTGGCCGCTGTTCAAGGTGAAGGCCGCGCAGGTCAGAGAGAAGGTGCGGATCATCCAGGACGGGTCCCCCTCGTTGGGCGCGTACGCCCTGGAGCTGGTAGAACTCTCCGTGGCAAGGGGTCACCTGTCAGAGTGATCCCCTCAAGCCGGGGGTAGGGGACTTGTCGTGACAGAGGAAGTACGAGCGAAACGTCGGCATTTGCGGGGTTTGGCCGGGCCGGTTGCGCTCGCCGATCGGCTGGAGAAGTCGAAGGCCATGGACCGGCCGATCAGGGTGCTTGCCACGACCGTACGCCGGCGCCTTCGCCAGGGCCGGCTACGCGACCTGCTGCACGGCGTGCCCACGGGCAAGCCGCTGCACCCGCCGCTGGCCACGGTCAGCCTGGGCTGCTGGCTCTCGGCGGCCGTGCTGGACCTGGCCGACGCCGACCCCCGGGCCACCCGGTTGCTGCTGGCCACGGGCATCGCCAACGCGGTGCCGACGGCCGCGGCCGGGCTGACCGACTGGTCCTCGCTCCACCGCGAGCAACAGCGGGTGGGATTCGTCCACATGTTGTCGAACCTGACCGCGATCGGGCTGTTCTCCGCCTCCCTGCTGGCCCGGGTGCGCGGGCAGGAACGCTCAGGCCGGCTGTTGTCCTTCGCCGGGCTCGGCGTGGCCGGCCTCGGCGGCTACCTCGGCGGCCACCTGGCCTACCGGCAGGCCGCGGGAGCCAACCACGCGCCGCAGGTCACGCACCTGGTGCCGCTGGGCTGGCACGACCTGTGCCCGCTCAGGGACCTGCCGGACGGCCGCCCGGTGGCGCGGCGGCTCGGCTACATCCAGCTCTTCGTGTTGCGCCGGGGCGACGCCGTGACCGTGCTCGGCGACCGCTGCCCGCACCTGGCGGGCCCGCTGCACCAGGGCAGGCTCGTCATCGAGAACGGGGAGGAGTGCGTGGTCTGCCCGTGGCACAGCAGCACGTTCAGGCTGGCCGACGGCTCGGTGAAGCACGGACCCGCGACCGCTCCCGCGCCCATGTTCGAGACGAGGGTACGGCGTGACGGCACGATCCAGGTACGGCCGGGGTTGACCTGAAGTTTGGTTGAGGTCCTACCGTCGAACCATGGGCAAAATCCTGGTGACCGGCGCGACCGGCAATGTCGGCAAGCACGTGGTTTCCCAGCTCGCCGAGGCTGGGCTCGAGGTACGGGCACTCGTCAGGGACCCCGGACGGGCGTGGCTGCCCGCGGAGACGGTACGCGGCGACCTGACCGTGCCCGAGACGCTGGAGCCCGCGCTGAAGGACGTCGAGAGCGTGTTCCTGCTCTGGCCGGGCTTCACCACGGACCACGCCGCAGAGGTGGTCACCACGATCGCCGAGCATGCGCGACGCGTCGTGTACCTGTCGGCCAACGTGCCGGAGCAGCCGGTGAAGCATTACCACGAGATCGAGCGGCTGATCCGGCATTCGGGGCTCGGCTGGACGTTCCTGCGGCCCGGGGGTTTCGCGGCCAACACGCTCGGCTGGGCCGGGCAGATCAGGCAGGGCGTCGTGCGCTGGCCGTACGGGCAGGCCGCCCGATCGCTGATCCACGAGAAGGACGTCGCGGCCGTGGCCGTGCACGTGCTCACCTCGGCGGGCCACAACGGGGCCACCTACGTGCTCAGCGGCCCCGAGCAGTTGACCCAGGCCGAACAGGTCCGGGTGATCGGCGAGGTCACCGGACGCGAGGTGCGCTGGGAGGAGCAACCGCCGGAGGAGGCCCGCGACCAGTTCACGGCCGCCTGGTTCGTGGACAGCGCGCTGAAGACCTGGGAGAGCTTCGTGACGACTCCTGAGCAGCTCACCGACACCGTGGAGCGGCTGCTCGGGAGAAGCCCGCTGACGTTCCGCCAGTGGGCGGAGGAGCACGCGGCCGACTTCAGCTGACCTCGTCCGCGGGGTGCTCCACGAGGGCGAGGATGCGGCTGGACATGAACCTGGCCGTGCGCACCGCCGTACCGCTGCGGGTGACCTCGGTCACCTCCACCAGCCCCCGCCGCGTGGCCACCTCGACCCGCCGGCCGGCGCGGGTGGCCCTGATCTCGTAAGTACGCGGCGAGCCGCCGGCATCGATGACGATCTCCACCCGATCACCCTTCATGTACGGATTTATACCCGCAATGCCCGATATTTATCCGTACACCAGTACGACAATCGTCAGGCGTCCGGGTTCTTGGGGGGTGTGAAGAGGCCGCCCAGGTTCTCCAGGACCTTGCCCATCTCCGACGGTACGATCCAGATCTTGTTGGCGTCGCCCTTGGCGATCTCGGGCAGCGTCTGCAGGTACTGGTAGGCCAGCAGGTGCTGGTCGGGGTTGCCCTCGTGGATGGCCTTGAAGACCATGCCGATCGCGTCCGCCTGCCCCTTGGCGCGCATGGCCTGCGCCTCGGCCTCCGCCTGGGCCCGCAGCACGGCCGCCTCCGCCTCGCCGCGCGCCCGCAGCACCGACGCCTGCTTCTCGCCCTCGGCCTGCAGGATCGCCGCCTGGCGCTGCCCCTCGGCGGTCAGCACGGCGGCCCGCTTGTCGCGGTCGGCGCGCATCTGCTTCTCCATCGAGTCCTGGATGGAGGCGGGCGGGTCGATGGCCTTGAGCTCGACCCGGTTGACCCGGATGCCCCACTTGCCGGTCGCCTCGTCGAGCACGCCGCGCAGCGCGGTGTTGATGTCCTCGCGCGAGGTCAGCGTGCGTTCCAGGTCCATGCCGCCGACCACGTTGCGCAGCGTCGTGACCGTGAGCTGCTCGACGCCGATGAGGAAGTTCGCGATCTCGTACGTGGCCGCCTTCGGATTGGTGACCTGGAAGTAGATGACGGTGTCGATGGACACCACCAGGTTGTCGGAGGTAATGACCGGCTGCGGAGGGAAGGACACCACCTGTTCCCGCAGGTCGATCATGTCCTTGATGCGGTCGATGAACGGCACCACCAGGTTCAGCCCCGGGGTCAGCGTCCGGTGGTAGCGGCCCAGGCGCTCGATGATGGCGGCCGTGGCCTGCGGGATGATGCGGATCGTGCGGGCCACCCCGAAGCCCACGGCCGCGACCACGACGATGGCGACGATGAGCTGCTGGGTGGACATGGCGACGCTCCGAAGTCGAGGGGACCGACTTCGTCGATGCTATTGGGTTTCAGCTATCAGCGGCCTTTATCCGCATAAATGGTGATCTAGTGAGCTCGGGCGTACCAACGGCCCTCGTTCCCGCGGTCCAGCGAGAGCGGCACCCCGAACGTCTGCGACAGGTTGTCCGACGTCATCACGTGCTCCAGCGGCCCCTGGGCCACCACGGCGCCGTGCCGCAGCAGCAGCCCGTGCGTGAACCCGCTCGGCACCTCCTCCACGTGATGCGTCACCAGCACCAGCGTCGGCGAACGGTAGTCGCCCGCCAGCAACGACAACCGCCGCACCAGGTCCTCGCGCCCGCCCAGGTCGAGCCCGGCCGCGGGCTCGTCGAGCAGCAGCATCTCGGGGTCGGGCATGAGCGCGCGGGCGATCTGCACCCGCTTGCGCTCCCCCTCCGACAACGTCCCGAACCGCCGCCTGATCAGGTGGGCCGCCCCCATCATGTCGATCAGCTCGACGGCCCTGGTCACGTCGTTGGAGTCGTATTCCTCCGTCCAGCGGCCCATGATCGCGTAGGCGGCGGTCAGCACGAGGTCGATGACCTTCTCCTCCGCCGGGATGCGCTCGGCCAGCGCGGCGCTCGCCAGCCCGATCCGCGGCCTCAGATCGAACACGTCCGCCTGCCCCAACCGCTCCCCGAGCACCTCGACCAGGCCCTCACTCGGATAGAGCAACGTGGCGGCGACCTGCAACAACGTGGTCTTGCCCGCGCCGTTGGGACCGATGACGACCCACCGCTCGTCCTCGTTGACCGTCCAGTCGATGCCGCGTAGCAGGGCCGCTCCGTCGCGCCTGACGGCGACATCCTGGAGCCGCAGCACCTGACCACCCATCCCCGATACCTCCTTAGGAGTCACCCTCGGGACAAACCTATTGCAGGGCGAACGCTTATCGTGGATCGGTGCGCCCTGAATCGCCTGTCTGTCCCTCCCTGGTCGCCTGGGGCAACGCGTGGCTCGCCGGTCACGTGGGCCTCGACGAGGCGGCTGACCACGTGGAAGCCGCCGGCGGGCCCGCCGTCGCGGGCGACCTTCCGCTGCGTAAATACCTCGCAAACCTGCGGTCCGACGGTTTGCGCGAGCTCAGGCTCGCGCTCCCGGCGCCCGGCGACCCGCTGGGGCTGTCGGGGCCGGCGTCGTTCAACTCGGCGGCGGTCGACGTCGGCCAGGCCGCGATCGCCGTGCTCGACGAGCACAACCTCGGGCTGGTGCCCGCGGCGGACCTGCGCGGGTCCTCCTATGTCGGGGTACGCCTGGAGGTGCACGACGCCGGTCCCGTACGCCCTGACCTGCCGTCGTTGTCCGAGGCCGAACGGGAGTTGTCCGACGCCATCCGGTCGGCCACCGAGGCGCTGGCCTCCGTCGACGGTCCCGCGCAGGAGCGTCCTGAGCGGCTGGGGCAGCGGGGCGGCGAGCTGGCGCCCGGCTATCCGGCGCGGGCGCACCGAGTCTCCACCCTCGCCACGCGGCTGGCCACCGTGTTGCGCCTGGCCGACGAGCGCGGACTCACCTCGGGACAGATCGCCGCACGCAGTGTGGCCCTGCGCGAGCTCGACCGCGCGGTACGCCGTGCGCTCGTGGCCGCCCACCACGCGATCTTCGAGCCGCTCAGGGACGAATAGCCGATCAGGCCAGGCCATGGCGTACCGCATAGAGCGCGGCCTGGGTCCGGTCCTGCACACCCAGCTTCATCAGCACGTTGGAGACGTGGGTCTTGACCGTCTTCTCCGCGACGGTCAGGCTCCTGGCGATCTCCCTGTTGGACCGGCCGGCCGCGATCAGCGCGAGCACCTCACGCTCGCGCTCGGTCAGCGACACCGGAGCGGGCGTGCCGTTCGGCGCGGCCAGCATCGCCTCCGCCGCCTCGGGAGCGAGCAGCACCTGCCCTCCGTGCACCGCCCGCACGGCCTGGACCAGCGCGGGCGGATCGACGTCCTTGTAGAGGAACCCCGACGCCCCCGCCCGCATCGCGGGCCCGACGTCTGACCGGTCGCTCACGGACGTCAGCACGACGACCCTGGTCGGCGAGCCGGTCAGCCGCTCCAGCGCGCCGAGCCCGTCGAGCACCGGCATCTTCAGATCCAGCAGCAGCACGTCGGGAGCCAGCTCCCCGACCAGCTCGACGGCCTGCGCCCCGTCGCCGGCCTCGCCGACGACCGTGATGTCGTCCTGCAGGTCGAGGAACGTACGCAGCCCCTGCCGCACCACTGGATGATCGTCGGCGATCACGACCCGGATCAAGCACCCACCTCCACGCGGACGGTCGTCCCCCTGCCGCGGGCCGAGTCGACGGTCATGACGCCGCCGACGGACTCGGCCCTGTCGCGCATCGACACCAGGCCCAGGCCGCGCGACTCCGCCTGCTCGAAACCGTCGCCGTCGTCGTGGACGGTCAGCGCCAGCTTGCCGTCCTCGAAGACCAGGCGCACGGAGACGCGGGCGGCCCCCGAGTGCCGCAGCGCGTTGTGCAGCGCCTCCTGGGCCACTCTCAGCACCGCCACCTCGGCCGCCGAGTCGAGCTCAGGCAGCTCGTCACACTCGAAGGTGACCTCGGACGGGTGCAGCCGGTCCAGCATCCGTACGTGCTTGCGCAGCGTCTCGGCCAGCCCGTGCCGGTCGAGCTCGGCCGGGCGCAGCTCGACGATCACCGCCCGCAGCTCGGCCAGGGCCTCTCCGGCCAGCCGCTGGACGCGTTCGAGCTCGGCGGCCGCCTTGTCCGGCGCCTTGTCGAGCATGGCGGAAGCGGCCTGGGCGGTGAGCCTGAGCGAGAACAACTTCTGCGTCACGGCGTCGTGCAGCTCGCGGGCCACGCGATTGCGCTCCTCCAGCATGGCCAGCTCGCGGCCGCGCTCGTAGAGCCTGGCGTTGGCCAGCGCGATGGCGGCGTGCGCGGCGAACAGCGTGAGCAGCTCCTGGTCCTCCTGCGTGAAGCCGCCCGGCGTGCGCTTGTTGGCCAGGAAGATGATGCCCAGCACCTGCTCGCCATCGCGGATCGGCACGCCGAGGAAGTCCTTCATCACCGGATGCGCCTTCGGCCACCACTCGAACCTGGGGTCTTTGCGCAGGTCGGGCAGCCTGGCGGGGGTGCCCTCGCGGAGCATCGCGCCGAGCATGCCGTGCTGTCTGGGCAGCGGCCCGATCGCGTCCCACTGCTTGTCCGTGATGCCCTCGGCGACGAACTCGGCGAACGAGCCGTCGTCGTCGGGCACGCCGAGCGCGGCGTAGCGGGCGTCGAGCAGCCGCTGCGCCGAGCGGACGATGACCTGCAGCACCTCGCGGACCGACAGGTGGCGGGTGACCGCGAGCACCGCGGAGCTCACCGCCTGCAGGATCTCGTCTCGGTCGGGGGTCACGGCACCCACTCTATGGGGGGCCGCGTCCAGCGAGTCGGCGTCTATGGTCCTAGGACGATGTGCCCAGGCCCGGGCGGGCCCTGCGCCCGATGTGCGGTCTGGGTCGCGTTTTTTACCGTCGGAGCATGACGAACACCGCACTTATCACCGGTGCCTCCCGCGGACTCGGCCTCGCCCTGGCGCGGTCGCTGGCCGGGGCGGGCTGGGACCTCGTACTCACCGCCCGCGGCGCGGCCGACCTGGAGCGGGTCGCGGCCGAACTGGGCGCCACCGCGATCCCGGGGGACGTGACGGACCCGGCCCACGTCGAGCGGCTGGCCCGCGCGGCGCCCGAACTGGACCTGCTGGTCAACAACGCCAGCGACCTGGGCGTGACCCCGTTGCCGCCGCTGGCGGGCTACCCGCTGGAGGCGTTCCGGGTGCTGCTGGAGACGAACGTGACCGCGCCCCTCGCCCTCATCCAGGCCACGCTGCCCGCGCTGCGTGCGGCCCGCGGCGCTGTCGTGAACATCACCTCGGACGCCGCCACCGGCCCGTACGAGGGCTGGGGCGGCTACGGCGCCACCAAGGCGGCCCTGGAGCAGCTCTCCAACGTGTTGTCGGCCGAGGAGCCCGAGCTGCGCGTCTGGTGGGTCGATCCGGGCGAGATGAACACCCGCATGCTCGCCGACGCCGTCGGCGCCGAGGAGGCCGCGGCCGCCGCCGACCCCGCCAAGGTGGCCGCGGCGCTGTACGACCTGGTCAGCGCGCGTCCGGCCAGCGGAAAAGTGAGCCTGCAATGACGCTGGCACTGGACTTCGCCCTGCCCCCGGACCTGTCGGCCCACGAACCGCCCGAGGCCAGGGGGCTGTCCAGGGACGCGGTGCGCCTGATGGTCTCGCGCGGCGACCTCGCCCCCTCCCACCACCGCTTCAGCGACCTCCCCGGGCTGCTCTACCCCGGGGACCTGATCGTGGTGAACAACTCGGCGACCCTGCCCGCGGCCGTCCGGCTGGACCGGCTGGCCGTGCACTTCTCCACCGCCAGGGAGGACGGGACGTGGCTGGTGGAGCTGCGCCGGCGTACCTCGAAGGCGTCCGAGCCCTACGGCGGGGGCGAGCCGGGCGAGTGGCTGCCGCTGCCGGGCCGGGCCACGTTGCGGCTGCTCGAGCGGGAGACGCCGCGGCTGTGGCGGGCGGTGCTCGACCGGGAGGTGGAGCCGTACCTGGAGGCGTACGGGATGCCGATCCGCTACTCGTACGTGGACCGGGACTGGCCGATCGACGCCTACCAGACCGTGTTCGCGACCGTGCCGGGGAGTGCCGAGATGCCGAGCGCGGCCAGGCCGTTCACCGCCGATCTGGTGACGGCGCTGGTGGCGCGCGGGATCGGGATCGCGCCGATCACCCTGCACACGGGCGTGGCCTCGCCGGAGAAGAACGAGCCGCCCTATGCGGAACGGTACGAGGTGCCCGCCTCCACCGCCCGGCTGGTCAATTCGGCCAAGGAGAGCGGGAACCGGGTGGTGGCGGCGGGGACGACCGTCGTACGGGCGCTGGAGACGGCCGCGGGCGCGGACGGGCGGGTCGTCGCCTCGGCGGGCTGGACCGGGCACGTGGTCACCCCTTCGCATGGTGTGCGGGCGGTCACGGGGCTGATCACCGGGCTGCACGAGCCGCGATCCAGCCACCTGCTGATGCTGACCGCGATAGCGGGGAAAAAGGCGCTGGCCAGCGCGTACGAGGAGGCGCTACGGGAGGGATATCTGTGGCACGAGTTCGGCGACACGCACCTGATTCTGATGAAATAACCTTTTCCTGGTCTTTACCGCCGTTCCCGGCTACTGCCGAGAACAAGGGCCGCACCCCCGTCCGAATGCCGAGCCTGCTTCGCGAGCACCGGACCGGGCGCAGTACCGTGGCTGGATGTGGACCAGCGCACCCTCCTGATCACCCTGACCGGCCCTGACCGTCCAGGCGTAACTTCGCGGCTCTTTTCCGTTTTGTCCGGCTTTCCGGTGACGGTCGCGGACGTCGAGCAGGTCGTCATCCGAGGCAGGCTCACGCTCGGCGTGCTCGTCGCCTACGCGGGCGGCTCCCCGACGGGCACCGGCACCACCCTCGGCGCCATGTGGACCGCCGTGGAGCGTGTGGCCGAGGACCTCGGCCTGGAGGTGGAGCTCTCCACCGGATCCCAGACCAAGGAGCAGCGCCGCCGCGGCCGCCTGTCGGTCAGCGTGCTCGGCGCCACGTTGCAGCCCGCCGCCATCGCGGGCATCGCCGGTCGCATCGCCGCCGCCGGCGCGAACATCGACCGCATCGAACGCCTCGCCCAGTCGCCGGTGACCTGCATCGAGATGTCCGTCTCCGGCGCCGACCCGACCTTCCTCCGCGTGGAGCTGGCGGCCGAGGCCGTGGCCCAGGAGGTCGACGTGGCCGTGCAGCGCACGGGCCTGTCGCGGCGGGCCAAGCGGCTGATCGTCATGGACGTCGACTCGACGCTCATCCAGGGCGAGGTCATCGAGCTGCTGGCGGCGCACGCGGGCTGCGAGGAGGAGGTGGCCAGGGTCACCGAGGAGGCCATGCGCGGCGACCTGGACTTCGCCGAGTCGCTCCGGCGCCGGGTGGCGCTGCTGGAGGGGCTGCCCGCCGAGGTGTTCGAGAAGGTGCGCAAGCAGGTCGTGCTCACCCCCGGCGCCCGTACGCTGGTGCGCACGCTCAAGCGGCTCGACTACCGCTTCGCCATCGTCAGCGGGGGGTTCACGCAGATCACCGACGGGCTGGTGGAGGAGCTGGGGATCGACTACTCGGCCGCGAACGTCCTGGAGGTCATCGACGGACGGCTGACCGGGAAGGTCGTGGGCGAGATCGTCGACCGGCCCGGGAAGGCTCGGGCGCTGAAAAGGTTCGCCGAGGAGGCTCACCTGCCGATCTCGCAGACGGTGGCCATCGGGGACGGGGCCAACGATCTGGACATGATCGCGGCGGCCGGGCTGGGGATCGCGTTCAACGCCAAGCCGGTGGTACGGCAGGCGGCGGACACCGGCATCAACACGCCTTACCTGGACTCGATCCTCTACCTGCTGGGGATCTCCCGGGACGAGGTCGAGGCGGCGGACGCGGAGGACGGCGTACTGAGTGTGGGCTGACCCGGTCAGTGCTCTTTCGGATCCCAGCGCGTAACCAGACGGCCCTCGCCCGGCCAGAGGTCTCCCCAGCCGGACTCCACCTCGATCACCGCGAAGGCCCCGGGCCGGAACACGTAGTCGCCGCCGGCCAGCCCCAGGGCCAGCTCGTGCACGCCGGGATTGTGCCCGCACAACACCACGGTGCTCTGCTCGGGGTCGGCCCGGCGTACCAGCTCCAGCAGTTCCTCCGGATATGCCTGGTAGATGTCGCGCTCGTAGCTGATCTCCACCTCCGGGAAGGCGATCTCGGCGGTGCGCTTGGTCCTGAGCGCGGGTGAGCAGAGCACCACGTCGGGGCTGAGCCCGGCCGCCCTGATCTCGTCGCCCGCCCGCTTGGCGTCGCGTTCGCCGCGACCGGTCAGCGGTCGCTCCCGATCGGCCAGGCCCGGGACCTGAGCGGCTTTCGCGTGCCGCAGCACGATCAAGGTCCGCACTGGATCATCCCGTCCTCGAGGCCCAGACGGCCAGCCCGACGATCACGGCCAGGATGACGACCATCGCCAGCAGGATCAGGCCCAGGGTCTTGCCTCCGCCGGGCTGCTTGCTTTCGTTCACGCACCCAGTTTCCCATCGCGGGCCAGCGGTCCCACGCCCGCCTTCCGGGTGGCCACCGCAGGACCGGCGGGAATGCGAGACGCCCGCCCCTACGCAGGGGAGCGGGCGTCTCAGAGGGTGAAGCGGTGGTTACGACGCCACGGGCTCGTGCTCGCGGTTGTCGTTGTTGGCCGGCTCGTTCGCCACCGACCGGCGCTTGGACACGACGATGGCCCCGACCACCACGCCCACCGCCACCACCGTGACGCCGATGCGAACGGCCGGGTTGCCCGCGTACAGCACCACGGCCGGCGCGACCAGCAGCGCCACCAGGTTCATCACCTTGATCAGCGGGTTGATGGCCGGACCGGCCGTGTCCTTGAACGGGTCGCCGACCGTGTCGCCGATGATCGTGGCCTCGTGCGCCGGCGAACCCTTGCCACCGTGGTGGCCGTCCTCGACCAGCTTCTTGGCGTTGTCCCACGCGCCGCCGGAGTTGGCCAGGAAGACGGCCATCAGGGTGCCGCAGGCGATGGCCCCGGCCAGGAACGCGCCCAGCGGCGCATAGCCCAGCGCGAAGCCGACCGCGATCGGCGTCATGACCGCCAGCAGGCCGGGCGTGGCCAGCTCGCGGAGCGAGTCGCGGGTGCAGATGTCCACGACCCGCCCGTACTCGGGCATCTCCGTGCCGTCCATGATGCCGGGCCTGCGGCGGAACTGGTCGCGTACCTCGAAGACCACCCGCATCGCGGCCCGCCCGACCGCCATGATCGCCAGCCCCGCGAAGAGGAACACGACCGCGGCGCCGATGATCAGGCCGACCAGGACGTTCGGCTGGTCGATGCCGAGGTTGAAGGTGGAGAACGCGCCGAGCGCGTCCTTGACCGACGCCGTCGCGGCGGCGAGCTCGGTCTCCACGGCGGTACGGAAGGCGCCGAACAACGCGGTGGCCGCCAGCACCGCCGTGGCGATGGCGATGCCCTTGGTGATGGCCTTCGTGGTGTTGCCGACGGCGTCGAGGCTGGTGAGCACCCGGGCGCCCTCGCCCTCGACGTCGCCCGACATCTCGGCGATGCCCTGGGCGTTGTCCGAGACCGGGCCGAAGGTGTCCATGGACACGATGACGCCGACCGTGGTCAGCAGGCCGGTGCCCGCCAGGGCCACCGCGAACAGCGCGATCGTCACGTTCCCGAACCCGAGCAGGAACGCGCCGTAGACCGCGCCACCGATGATCAGGGCGGAGTAGACGGCCGACTCCAGGCCGACGCTGATGCCGGCCAGGATGACGGTCGCGGGCCCGGTGGCAGAGCTCTCGCCGATCTCGCGTACGGGACGCCTGTTGGTCTCGGTGAAGTAGCCGGTCAGCAGCTGGATGGCGCTGGCCAGCACCAGGCCGATGAGCACCGCGCCGATCGCGATGAGCCGCGGGTCGGCGGTGGACTGCACGCTGGAGCCGGTCAGGCCGCCGAAGCTGTCGGGCAGGTACCAGAACGCGGCCGCCGCCACCAGCACCGCGGAGATCGCGGCGGAGAGGAAGAAGCTGCGGTTGATGGCGGCCATGCCGCTGCGGTCTCCGTCGCGCATCCCGGTGACGAAGATGCCGATGATCGCGGTGAGCACGCCGATCATGGGGACGATGAGGGGGAAGATCAGCCCCTGCTCGCCGAAGGCCACCTTGCCCAGGATGAGGCTGGCGACCAGCATGACCGCGTACGACTCGAACAGGTCGGCCGCCATGCCCGCGCAGTCGCCGACGTTGTCGCCCACGTTGTCGGCGATGGTGGCGGCGTTGCGCGGGTCGTCCTCGGGGATGCCCTGCTCGACCTTTCCGACCAGGTCGGCCCCGACGTCGGCGGCCTTGGTGAAGATGCCGCCGCCGACTCGCATGAACATCGCCAGCAGCGCCGCCCCGAACCCGAACCCTTCGAGCACGCCCGGCGCGTTCCCCTGGTAGGCGAACACGACCACGGCCGCCCCGAACAGGCCGAGGCCCACGGTGAACATCCCGGCCACGCCGCCGGTCCGGAACGCGATGCGCATGGCGCGCTTCTCGCCCGAGTCGTTGGCCGCGGCGGCGACGCGCACGTTCCCGCGCACGGCCAGCCACATGCCCATGAACCCGGTCAGCGCGGAGAACACCGCACCGACCACGAAGAAGATCGAACGTCCTATGCGTACGTCTGTTTCCCCTGGTAGCAGGAGCAACAGAAAGGGGATCACGATGACGAAGATCGCCAACGTGCGAAACTGTCGGGTGAGATAGGCTGCTGCGCCTTCTTGTACGGCACGGGCGATGTTCTGCATGCGCTCCGTGCCCTGGCCGGCGGACAGCACTTCGCGCACCAGGCCGCCGGCGACGGCTAGCGCGATCAGTGCGACCGCGGCGACCACGACCACGATCGTGAGATTGTTTCCGCTCAGGGCCAGATTGGACGCTGGCTCAGCTGCCAGCATGTGCCTGCTCATCGTTCTCCTCGGCAAGACCGGTCGTCTCGCCCGGGCGGTGCTGCACTCTTCCGCGGCGGGTGTTGCGGCACCATCCGGGTTGTGGGTGCCGCTTCCGGTTGAATCCGCGTTCCGCCGGATCACCTTGGCCGGTGCCGGGAGTCTACGCAGGCACTCAACGGATATGAAGGCTCTCGAGGCGGTTATTTGTGCGGCCGTCCAGTAATCCCCTGACAGCGACCCGGTTTGAGTTCTGACAAGCAAAATATCCCGTCGTTTACGGTCATGGCAAGGACCCATAACAGGCAGACCGAAACTTGGTTTTCCTGGGCAGGGGGCGACGACAGGGAAGGCGTGGCGCGGGGGGCGCCTGCGGCCGAAGCATCTTCCGCCGGGGGCCGGCACGGGTCACACCGCCATGGACCGCGGCGGCCGATGTCAGAGCAGGTGGCCTCGTCCAGCCTGTGGACATGCTTCACGACTCGTCTTGGGCCGGCGGGAATCGTCGTGGGCCTACGAGAAACGGAAGCCACGGTGCCCGTGCGCCGTGACGGCGGCCGGCCCTGTGCGGGTCAGAGGGCGTCTTCCTGGAGGTCCTCAGGCATGGTCGGCGGGTGGTGCCTCGTTGGCTTGCCGTACAGGATGGGGGTTTGGGGCTGGGCGCCGGAAGGGCGCCCAGCGGAGCGGCGAGCGGGCCCTGAGCCACAACCGGCCGCACGATGATGATTCAACGGCCGTTGGCGGCGGGCCAGCTCATGCGGATGTTGGTGCCCTTGGGGCTGGGGAAGACCTCGACGTCGTCGGCCAGGCCCTCGATGACCGCGATACCGAAGCCTGACATGAACGAGTCAGAGAGCATGCCCAGATCGAGGGGCTGCTCTTGTTTGATCTCATCGCTGGGGGCCTGGTCGCTGACCGTGACTTCGAAACGCCCCGAGTCGTCACGGAGCTCGATGCGGATGGGCTCGCCCGGACAGTGTGCGCGGTGCGCCTCCACTGCCCGGGAACACGCCTCACCCACGGCGAGCCTGACCTCGTCCAGCAGTGACTCCTCCACGCCAGTGCGACGCGCGATCGCGGTCGCCACCAGCCGGGCGGTCCGCACATGCGCGGGGAGGGCGCTGAACGTCAGCTCGACGGTAGCCATGCTACTTGTCTTTGCCGTGAGCTTCCTTGGCCTCGTCGACCGAAGCGTAGATCCCGAAGACCTTGGTCAGGCCGGTGATCCGGAAGATCTTGAGGATGCGCTCCTGCGTGCAGACCAGCTCGAGCGAGCCGTCATGCGCGCGAACCCGCTTGAGCCCCCCGACCAGGACCCCCAGGCCCGTGGAGTCGAGGAAGTCGACCTTCTCCATGTTGACGAGAAGGTGGAAATTACCCTTGTTCACCAGGTCGATGAGGAGCTCACGCAATCTCGGCGCAGTGTAGACATCGATCTCACCCTCGACCTCGACGATGGTGAGTCGGTCCTCGTTGTGGTGATCCAACTTCAGATCCACAGATCCTCCAGCGCCTCGCCTGCGAAAGTACTCTTTTGGGCCTGGCAATCTGGAGCTTGGCCCCAGACTGTCCGACCCTGACGCGCGGCATTCAACCACGCGTCTGGCTTGTGTCTATACGAAATCACGATTCCCGGCGACTTTGCCCACCGATGCCAGACTGGAAACAGTGACTTCCTCCGCATCCTCCCCACAACAGGCAGGTCCACTCCTCCACCACCTGCTTGGAGTTCCTGCACGTCATGAGCGCGTCACCCATGTGGAGCATGTTCCAGCACGTCAGGCCGGTCAAGTCAGATGGCCCAAATGGACCCCCGAACTCCTTGTTACGCGCTTGGCGAACCGTGGGGTGACAGGACTCTGGCCTCACCAGTACGAGGCCGCCGACCTGGCATTCCGTGGCCGAAACGTGATCATTTCCACAGGGACGGCGTCGGGGAAGTCGCTGGCGTACCTCACTCCCGCGGTCGCCTCCTGCCTCGACGGCGGCACGATCCTGTACCTCACGCCGACCAAGGCCCTGGCCGCCGACCAGCTGCGCGGCCTGCGGGAGCTGCGCATCACACAGGTACGCGCCGCCACCTTCGACGGCGACACGCCGTTCGAGGAACGCACCTGGGTACGCCAACACGCCAACTACGTCCTGACAAATCCGGACATGCTGCACCGCGGCGTCCTCCCCCGCCACGCCCAGTGGTCGTCGTTCTTCCGCCGGTTGCGCATGGTCGTCGTGGACGAGTGCCACGGCTACCGCGGCGTCTTCGGCTCCCACGTCGCCCAGATCCTGCGCCGGCTGCGCCGCGTCTGCTCCCGGTACGGCTCGCGCCCCACGTTCCTGCTCGCGTCGGCGACGGCCAGCGAGCCGGGGGCGTTCGCCATGAGGCTGACGGGGCTTGAGATGGACGAGGTGACCATGGACGCGTCGCCCAAGGGTTCGACCACCATCGCGCTGTGGGAGCCGCCTCTGACGGAGCTACGGGGCGAGGGAGGGGCTCCTGTGCGGCGCACGGCTACGGCGGAGGCGGCGGATCTGCTGGCGGACCTTGTCCTGGCCGACGTCCGTACGCTCGCCTTCGTCCGCTCCCGCCGCGGAGCCGAAACGGTCGCGCTGTCCGCCCGCGCCAAACTCGCCGACGTCGCCTTCTCCCTCTCAACCCCTTTCACCGGTACGCCCACCGCACCGACCCACCACCCCACCGCCCCATGGCCGACCGCCACCGACACCACCTCCGCAACGCCGAACCCCGATGCCACGGACGGCGCCACGCCAAGCACCCCCGACGCCCGGCCGGCAACGCCCGACACCACCGAAGCCATCCCGGCAACGCATGACACCACCGTCGTCCCTCCCCGCTCACCAAAGCCGAACCCCTACACGGCGAGCACCCCGACGGACGAGCCCGGCACAACGCAGGCGGCGAGCACCCCGACGAACGCACCCGACGCAACCCGGACGGCGAGCACCCATCCCCCGGGGAGCCCTGCCCCGGAGAGCTCCCTCACCTGGGCGATCCCGGACCCTCCAGACTGGCCCACCCCCGCGGACTGGACCGACCTCCCCAACAAGATCGCCGCCTACCGAGCCGGCTACCTCGCGGAAGACCGCAGACTCCTGGAGAAAGCCCTCCGCGCAGGCACCATCATGGGCCTGGCCACCACGAACGCCCTCGAACTCGGCGTAGACGTCTCCGGCCTGGACGCCGTGCTGATCGCGGGCTGGCCCGGTACCCGGGCCTCCCTCTGGCAGCAGGCGGGCAGGGCGGGCCGCGACGGCCGGGACGCGCTCGCCGTACTGATCGCCAGGGACGACCCCTTGGACACCTACCTCGTACACCACCCGCAGACCCTGTTCGGCCAGCCTGTGGAGGCGATCGTCCTCGACCCCGACAACCCGTACGTCCTGGGCCCCCACCTCTGCGCCGCGGCCGCCGAGATCCCGCTGACCGAGGACGACCTGCCCATTTTCGGCACCACCACCTCAACCGTCCTGGAAGACCTGGTCACGCAGGGCTTGCTCAGAAGGCGCCCGGCGGGCTGGTTCTGGACCAAACGCGAGCGCGCCACCGACCTCGCCGACATCAGAGGCGGCGGAGGCGCCCCCATCCAGGTCGTGGAGTCGTCCACCGGCCGCCTCCTGGGCAGCGTGGACGAGCCCTCCGCCCACACCGCGGTGCACACCGGCGCGGTCTACCTCCACCAGGGCGAAACCTTCCTCGTGGAGCTCCTGGACCTGGAGGCCGGAGTGGCCCTGGTATCCAGCGCCAATCCGGACTACACCACGTTCGCCCGCGACATAACCGACATTTCCATCCTCGCCACCCAGCGCTCCCACCCCCTCGGCCCCGGCACACTCCACTTCGGCGAGGTAGAGGTGACCCGGCAAGTGGTCTCGTACCTCAAGAGACGCCTTCAATCAGGCGAAATGCTCGGCGACGAACCCCTGGACCTCCCACCCCGCACCCTCCGCACCCGCGCGGTCTGGTGGACCCTGCCCGCCTCAGCCGTGGCCCCCCTGGCCGAGGCAGGCATCGACCTCGGCGGAGCCGCCCACGCCGCCGAACACGCCTCCATCGGCCTCCTCCCCCTGTTCGCCACCTGCGACCGTTGGGACATCGGCGGCGTCTCCACCGAACTCCACGCCGACACGGGCCTGCTCACCGTCTTCGTGTACGACGGCCACGAGGGCGGCGCCGGCTTCGCCGAACGCGGCTACGCCCGCGCGACGGACTGGCTGACGGCGACACGCGAAGCCATAGCCTCCTGCGAATGCGAACGCGGCTGCCCCTCCTGCATCCAATCCCCGAAATGCGGCAACGGCAACGAACCCTTGGACAAACGCGGCGCCATCCGTCTCCTGAACACGCTACTGACCACTCAATAAAACAAGCCGCTGCCAGTACGCCCAGACAAACCGATAACCCACCAACTACTTCATACGGGCACGCCACAACACATGAGGCACCACAGCCTCGGGCCACCAAACCCCTGCTACGTGCATCTATCGCAAGATTTCCGGAGACGCCGACCCCGCCCGCCTGACCCTCACCTATCAGCGCATGCCCCTGTTGTCACAGCATTGAATCAGAACCCAGACCCGTCGGCGTAAACGGCCGAAACCTTCGGACACAACTCACCCAGGGCAATCCGGCAGCAATATCGACTTTCTCGACTAACTGTCGCCATTTCTGTGGGGGTGGCCGGCGTAGGCGCGTTCATTGTCGGCGTCATCATCATCGTCGGCGGCCCAGAAATCAGCGGACCCAGGCTGTGGGCGTTCCCAGAAGCCACTGTCTTCCATGGATCTAGGCGACGGCGGGAGGTAGTCGTCCCAGCGATCCTCGATCCCCACGGCAGCGGGTGGGTTGACGGAAGTCGAGGACGCAGGAACATCGGTCACCGCAGAACTGGGCAAGGTGATACGAACCGGCCCTTGACGGGCACCCTCACCCTCCCGATCATCACCAGCCTGCCCCTCCGAAGAGCCACCCTCCCTGCCCTCAGGACCGCCAAACACCTCGACCTCCCGGACTGTGCGCACTTCGGCCTCCCGAACGCTGCGTACCTGGGACTCTCGAACGCTGCGCACCTCGACCTCCCGAAGACGGCGCACCTGAGTTTCCGGCGTCGACCCCACTTCGGCCTCCTGGACGTCCCCGATCTCGTCCACGCCCCAAACGTCATCCACACCAGAACTCGCAGCCACGCCGCGAACGCCATCCACCCCGAGAACGCCGTTCACCCCCTGCGCGCCGTCCACACCCCGAGCGCCATCCACGGCCGGAACGTCGCCCGTGCCGAGGGAGCGCGGAAGCGCGGCGGGCACTTCCTTGCGCGTCTGGTCGGGCACAACTGACCGCGATCGTCCGGATGCCGCACCTGGCTGGTGCTCGTCGGATGACGACAGCTGCTGCTGCGCACGATCCTTCTCAGGAACACGTGTCTTGGCCACAGCCAGGATCACCGCAGGCCGCCGAGGCGCTGTCGTAGTGGGCGCAACGCTGTCGTTCGTCTGCTTGACCTGCACCCCACCCGCCAGCGGTGTGGCTGCAGTGGAGACCGGGGTCGCGGACGTGGGGGCGCCGCCGCCGCCGGCGGCGGCGAGCGCGCGCCGCCGGGCCCAGGCCCCCGCATGGGCCCCGAGCAGCAACAACAGGAGCCCGCCCGCGACGTAGAGGCCGTACTGACCGATGTCCCCGATCGGCGACTCGCTCCTCACACCACTGGTTTGGACAGGAGCGGAATCCGTGCTGTCCTTCGTGCCGGCCGGTGCCAGGCCGCCCGTTCCGCCCTGGTCGTCGGCGGTGGGGATCGGAAGGTTGCCGTTCTTATCGGTGTCGGGCATGTCCGGCAGGTTGGAGGTCGTCTGCTTCCGGGTCGTCGGTTTGCTCGTGGGCAGGGTCTGCTTCTTGGCGGGCAGGGTGGGCAGCGAATCGACGTTCTTGGTGTCCTTGGTCTTCGGCGTCTGCTGGCTGTTGGTGGTTTTCTTCGGCTGGGCCGCGGGGTTGGCGGGGAAGGTGAGGTACGCGGCGGCCGAATTGCCCGACCCGATCGACCCGCCGTCGCCGTCACCCCTGAACGCCTGGACCGTGAACCCCACCTTCTGCCCCGCCGCCTTGGCAGGCACGGCGAGCGCCGCCTTGCACGACGAACCCGCGCACGCGCTGTCGGCGGCCAGCCTCCCCACGATGCCGGACTGACTGTTGGAGACCTCATACGACTGCAGGTCAGGCTCGGAGCCCTTGCTCCAGGTCACGAGCACTTTCTTCGTGCCCTGCAGGCTCACGTTCACATCACCCGGCGGCTCTGCCGGTCGCCGCAGCTTGAACGTGCTGCTCGCGTACTTGGACCCGGTGAGCTCTCCCTTGAGAGTCACGGTGAAGGTGCCGTTCGGGGCGTTTCCGGCGTCGAACGTTCCGGAGATCGTCTGGTTCGCTCCCCCGCCGGCGACTTTCCGGCTGGGCGTGGAGGGGCCTTCGACGTAGAGGCCCATGTTCAGCTGCATCAGCTCCGTACGCGCGGAAATGGTGACAGACGCCCCCGAAACCACCTGGCCGTCGGAGGGCGACGTGATCTGCCCGGCGGAGTCGGCCTGCCGCATCAGCGCGGCCGCCTGAGCGGACCCGCCGAGCAGGATGGATCCCGCCACGATCACCCCTGCGGCCATCACTCTGCCGACTACCGTCACGACGCTTCCTCCATCGAGAGCCTCGCGCCGCCTGACCGCCCTGGGGCGTTCACGCGACGACCGGAAGTGCAGTCCGCCCGGCCGATACGGTCACCGACCGCCCCCCGACCCGCACCTTAGCGACTCCGTCCCGGCTCTCCCAGACTCCCTGTCGCAGACGGTATGGACTGAGGGTAACCGGAACCTTACGGGAGATATCCAACTCTTGGACCCCATGTCTAAGAAGTCGTGACGGGATTGCGACCTTGCCCCACAAGCCCCAAGGACCACCTGACTCTCCGGGCCTCAGAGGGTGTCGCCGGCCAGCCTCATCACCCTGGTAAGCGGCACAGAGCGGGTGATCCTCAGGCTTGTCGATCTACACTCCAGGCCGTGACTGGAAACCATCGTGGTGGCTCTTTCTACGACGCGCCTCATGTCGTCGAGCAGTACCTCGGTCATCGACACAGTGGCGTGTCGAGCCCGAACTACGTGATGGAGCCGGCCCGCTCCACCGGCATCGTTTGATCTGATCGTTTCGCGTCTCGCGTTCCACTATGTCGAAGACATCGAGCCGGTGTTGGCGGCCTGCTGCTTGGCGGCACCCGCGCTTGACGACTGACGATGCGGCTTCCGGCCTGAGCGCCGCCGCCGACTCCCGGTGCTGGACTGTGCCTGATGGGCGAGCTGATGAATTCGGCTTCTAGTGGTGGCTTTCGGTTGGGTCCGCGTCTGCCGGGCCTGCGCGGGACCTGCCCGTCAGGGTGCGGGTGCCCGATATCGGGAGCGAGATCGGTAACGAGGTCCAGACGTCGGCGATCTCGTTGGTGATGGTGCATTGGGTCAGCTGGACGCCGTTCTGGGTGGCGAGTGCCGCGGCTCTGTCGCAGGCGCCTTCGGGGTCGACGACCGCGAGCCTGGCTGCTGCCAGGGCGCTCAAGTCGGCGGCGTTGTTGACGCGGTGGCGGGCCACCCGCACCGAACCCACGGTGGCGAACGTCGTGGCGAGTGCCATCAGAAGCCCCATGAGGGCCACGCCCCATAGCGTGGCTGAGCCTCGTTGTCCGGGGTTGATCGCTGCCTCCTCGTTGGTGGACGCCGGCGGGCGTCATGGCTGGACGGCCTCGGAGCTGAAGTGCGTGGCTGGTTCGGTGGCCGCGGTGGCTGCGGCGGAGACGTGGACCGCGGGTAACGACTGGCCCCAGGCTGGGCGTACTTCAACGGTGATCTGTACTTTTGTGGTTTCTGGGTCACGGGTCACCTCTACTTGTGCGTCTGGCCGGGTGGCTGCGCGCGCGAAGTCGCGAACCTGGTCCAGTGGCTCGCCTCTGGCTGCTGCGCGTGCTGCCGTTCGGGCCGTGTCCACGCACTCCAGTTGGGCGCCGACCGCTTGGATGGCCCACAGCGCGGCTGCCAGGACGACCATGAGCGCGGGCAGCATCGCGGCGGTCTCGGCCGTCACCGAGCCCCGCGATGCCGGCCCCTTGCTGCTCTTGGAAGTCCGCTTGTGGCGGAGGGTCATTCGGTGGTCGTCTTGAGTGCTCGGTCGATGAGGGATGTCAGCATTTCCTGGACCTCTGGGCTGCTCACCACCTTGAACAGGAGCGCGGCGAAGGCGCAGGCCGCGATGGTCCCCACTGCGTATTCGGCTGTGGACATGCCGCGCTCGCGGTTGACGGCCGCGTAGTGGAGCCATCTGCTGGCGCTACACCAGGCGGGTCCCGTGGAGGTTGAGGTCGGTGACGCGGACATCTCCGCGGTTCGGGGGGCGAACTCTGTGACTGCGCGGGGTTCGTGGTTGCTTGACGTGGTGGGGCCGGACTGGGTGATCTTGTGGGCTGCGCGGGTGCTCGACTTGGTGTGGGTGGTTTCTGGGGCGGCTTTGCTGTCGTCTGGCTTGGTGGCGGGACTATGCATCGTGCCTCCAGGTGGTTGGAGCCGGGGTCTTGTCCGGCGGGAGTCCAAGGTTCGCTGAGAAGCGATGCGGGTCGGCGGACCGAGTGGCGTTCTGTGGATTTGGGGAGGCCCTTGAGGGGCGCCTGTGGATAAGGGTGTCTGGGCGCTGCTGGACTGCGGATGGTCCTTGTACACCCGGTGAGAACAAGATCGGTGCTGCATGCGTCTCATGCGATATGAGCAGCGATTCCAAACCTGGGCGGTCCGCGTCTGACGGTTCAGGCCGTCTTGCGCCCGTCGGGCGGCACCTCGACTGGGAGGGGTGCTTCAACGTCCGTGATCTCGGCGGCATCCCGGTGGCGGCTGGAGGTGTGATCCGGCCTGGCGCCGTTGTGCGTTCGGACTGTCCGGAGCGACTCACCGAGGTGGGGTGGTCGGCGCTGGTCCGGTACGGGGTACGGACCATTGTCGATCTGCGTAACGACGAAGAGCGCCAAGGTGATCTTCTGGCCAGGCCGGTGAGCTTGACCACCGTGCACGTGCCGTTGGACGACTCGGGAGACACCGCGTTCTGGAGCTACCTGTGGGAGAACGAGCTGGATGGTTCGCCGCTCTATTACCGGGTGTTCCTTGAGCGCAAGGCGTCGCGCTGCGCTGCTGTCCTTGCCGCCATCGCCCGTGCGCGGCAGGGAGGGGTTCTGGTTCACTGCGGCCTCGGGCGTGACCGCACCGGTCTCATCGCCATGCTGCTCCTGGCCCTTGCCGGGGTCAGGTCCGACGACATCGCCTCGGACTACGAACTGAGCACGGATCGGCTGCCTCCGTTGTTCACCGCGCTGGGGATGGATGATCAGACCGACGTGATCCGGAAGATCCTGGCTCGTAAGAACACCACTGTCCGCGGTGCTCTGATCAGCGCGTTGAACGGGTTCGATGTCGAGGCTCATCTTCGAGCGGCGGGGCTGGGCGATGATGATTTGTCGGTTCTTCGCGCTCGGTTGGTCCGCACTGAAGGCTGCTGAGTCAGCGCGCCCCCACAGGCCATCGCCGAAGGAGCCCGTGAAGTGCAAGGCCGACCTGACGATGGCTGCCAGGCTCGGGGGCGGAGTCGGTGCTGGGTTGTGGATTCGGCGGGCTGGGGTGCGGGCGGCTCTATGGGAGGACGATGGTGGAGGCGAGGCCGGCTATCACCGGGATGATGCCGAGTAGGACGAATGCCGGCAGGAAGCACAGGCCCAAAGGCGCTACCGCCTTTACGCCGACGCTCCTGGCTGAGGCGACGGATGCGGCTCTGGCGGTTTCGCGGGCGTCGTCGGCCAGGCGGGTCAGGACGTCCGCCACAGGGGCGCCGCTTTGAGCCGCTCGGCTCATGGCTCGGGAGAGTTGGCCCATGGCGGGGTCCTTGGCGAGGGTGGCCCAAGTGGGCTCCGGGTCCGCGCCCAGGCGGAGTTGGCTGCTCACCCAGGTCAGCCGTTGCCCCAGTGGGCCGCCGATGGCGGTGGCGGCGATCTCGGTGGCGGCGCTCACCGGGCGTCCGGCGAGTAGGCAGGCGGTCATCAGGTCTGCGGCGAACGGCAGGTCGGCGGCGATTCGAAGGCGGTCGTGTCGCGTTTGCTGAGGTTCCCTTCTGTGCAGGAATATGACTACCGCCGGGGCGGTCAGGAGGCCGGCGACGATTCCCGGGCTCCCTCCGATCAGGAAAGCGGTCAGGGCCGCGCATGTGGCAGTGATCAGGGTTTTGCGGGTGATCGGTGGTCGTGGCTGCTCATGGGTGGGGTTTGGCCAAGGTGGCTGGCGTGGGTCTCCGTCCAGGACTTGCTTGGCGTGCTTTGGGTGGTCTTGGGGTGCCGTCCCGGCTAGTGGCGGAGGCTTGTCCGTCGGGCGTAGTCGGGCCAGGCGTTCCCTTGGTGTCCTGGGTGAGAACCACAACCAGGCGGCCAGGCCGGCGCACAAGGTGGACAACAGTTCGAGCATCGATGGGATCCGATCGGTCTGGGTTCTCAGGTTTGGGCGCGGGCTGCCATGTGGTTGGTCCACCACAGGCCGCAGGCGTCGAGGGCGATTCCCGCTGTCAGGCACATCAGGCCTGGGAGGCTGCCGAACAGGAAGTTCAGCGGGTGCATGTTCAGGGCTCCGGCCATGAGAAGGCCCAGGGCTGGGAGTACGGCGAGCATTCTGGCGGTGGTGCGAGGGCCTGCCAGTTGTGCCGCGACGTCCTGGCGGTGGGCCTGGGCCAGGCGTAACGTGCTCGCCACTCGTTCGACCAGGGCTGCCAGGCCTGCGCCCACGGTGACGCCGACCTCCCAGCACGTGGCGAGCTGACGCAGGCCCTCGCCTCCCTGGAGTGGGGCCGAGGAGGTCAGGGCCGCAGAGACGTCGCCACCGTCTCTTGCCGCCGCGACTAGCGGGCGCAGGGTTTCCGGGTCGGGGAAGTCCACGGCTGAAATGGCCCTGACCAAGGCCTCTCCGGGGGTACGGCCGGCGGATAGCTCTGCTGACAGGGCCTGGCATAACTCGATTGACGCTCGCCGCCAGGCGTCGGCGCGGCGTGCGGGGCTGGGGCGGGTGAGTAGCCTGCTCAGGGATCTCCACTGGGGTCGTCGCCGGTCTGAGGTCAGCTTGGTCAGACGGGTTGTGGCGGTGTCCGGGCCCGTCCACAACCACACGGCGAATGCTGTGGACAACGCGGCTATCAGGGCACCGGTCATCGCATTGTCTCCGTTGGGTTCATGGCGATGTGTTGCCGGATTTCGCTTGCGGGTTCGTCTCCCGTTCTTCGTGTCAGGGCGGCGTAGCCGGGGCCGGTTTGGGTGTGGCCCTTCGCGTCGAAGGTCAGGGCGGGGATCGACTCGACGAAGCCGGCCGATGTCCTGGAGAGCAGGCAGATCTCGGCTATGCGCCGCCGGCCGTCCGGGCGGCCGCGGGTGAGGTGAATGACCGCGTCCAGGGCCGCGGCGAGCTGGCTGTGTACGGCCTCTCTGCTCAAACCGGCCGCGCAGCCGAGCGCCTCCAGGCGAGGTGGTACGTCGGCCGCGGTGTTCGCGTGCAGCGTGCCGCAACCGCCCTCATGGCCGGTGTTCAAGGCGGCCAGCAAGTCGACCACCTCGGAACCTCGCACCTCTCCCACCACCAGGCGATCCGGACGCATGCGCAATGCCTGGCGGACGAGATCGCGTAGGCCCACGCCACCCGCTCCCTCCAGGTTTGCGGGGCGGGTTTCCAGGCGTATCACGTGTGGATGGAGAGGGCGGAGCTCGGCTGAGTCTTCTACCAGGAGGAGGCGGTCGCCTGGGTCCGCCAGGGACAGCAGGGCCGACAGGAGGGTGGTCTTGCCGGTGCCTGTGCCGCCTGTCACCAGGAAGGCCAGCCTGGCGGTCACCATGGCGGTCAGTATCGGGATCGCGGTTGGGGTGATCGTGCCTGCTGTCACCAGGTCTTTCAGGGTGAACGTACGGCGTGGCGGCAGGCGTAGCGAGACGCAGGTGCCGCCGGAGGCGATCGGCGGGAGCACGGCGTGGAGGCGGACTCCCCCTGCGAGCCTGGCGTCCACGTACGGGGAGGCGTCGTCCAGTCGTCTGCCCGCGGCGGCGGCGAGGCGCTGGGCCAGCCTGCGGACGGCCCCGTCGTCCGCGAAGGTGACCGAGGTTCGGCGTAGGCCGCTGCCGTCGTCTATCCACACCTCGCGTGGGCCGTTGACCAGGACGTCTGTTACGTCCGGCCGGGTCAGGAGCGGCTCCAGTGGGCCCGCGCCTATCAGGTCGGCACAGAGGGCCCGGGCCACGGCCAGGATCTCCGCGTCGCCGTACACGGATTTTTCGGCTCTTAGGGCGACTGCTACCTGGGCGGCGCTGGGTTCGACGCCGGTTCTGGCCAGGCGTACGCGGACGGCCTCCACCAGCTCCGGGGACACGGCCGAGTGGGTTGCGCTCATGCTGGCAGGAGGTCTCTTAGGAGGGATGTGCACAGGGAACCGAGCACGGTGCGGGGGCCGAGTTTGGGGAGCTCGCCGCGGTTGAGGGTGGCGGTGAGCCTTGGCTGGTCCGGGAGGGCGCCGGCGGACGGTATGCCCAGCGAGGACGCGGCCATCTCGTCGTCCACGACCCCTGGGCGGAGGACCGCGCGGATGTCGGCGGTGTGTTTGCGGGCCTCGCCCAGCACCTGGACGGTGGAGAGAATGCCGCGTACGTCCGCCGGGGCCACCACCAACGTGGTCTTCGCTCTGGTGAGGGCTTCTGTCGCGGCTGGGTCCAGGTGGCGGGGGAGGTCCACGACCACCAGGTCGAAGCCTCGCCGGCCCGCCTCCAGGACCGAGCGCATGGCTTGGGACGGGATCGGCGCCACCTCACCTCTGTGGAACGAGAGGACCGCCAGGTCCCCGAACGACGGCAGTGCCGCTTGAAGCGCGCTGGAACTGATCCTGCCCTCCCTGGCCACCAGGTCTCCCCAGCGGGCGCCGGCTGCCTCCTCATGGCCCAGCAGGGCGTCTATGCCGCCGCCCAGCGGGTCGGCGTCCACCAGCAGCGTGCGGAGGTGGTCGCCTGAGGCGCACAGGGCCAGGCAGGCTGACAGCACGCTCGCGCCTGCTCCTCCGCGGCCACCGATCACGCAGATCACGGAACCCGAGCGGGGGTCGGGCTCCATCGCGTCCGCCAACCGCTCCACCAGGTGGCGTTCGTCATTGGGGAGGGTCACGACGGCCTGGGCGCCCACTGCCACGCATTTTCGCCAGGTGTCCGGGTCTTCCGGGTCTCTGGTCACGAGGAGGACCTGGTCGCGGGCGGGGGGTGATGTCGCGGCCACCGCGTCCGCCTGGTCGGCGCCCACCGCTATCAGGGGCGCCAGGTTCCAGAACGGGCGGGCGTGGGTGGGCATGTGGGCCACGTCGAGTTGCGCGCCGGCTGCGGCTGCTATGCGGACCAGGTCGTCCAGTAGGGCGTGGTCCTCGGTGATGACCAGGGGACGGTGCATGTCGGGCCTCCCTGCGGGGGTTGGGAGGTCCACCCTGGTCGAGGTGGCGGGGATGCCGGGCAGGCGAACGGGGTTCTGGGGATTGTGCGGTGGTGGGTGTGGCTGGGCTGTGGATAACCGCGGAAGTGCAGCGCACGGGGTGCGGCGGCGCGGTGGGGTGTGAGCGAGCGGCGATGCTCAGGGACAGGGGTGCCGAAGCGGCCGGAGTGGTGCTGGGCGCCAGGGCCGGAGTCCCAGGGGGCCGGGGCTTCAAGGCTGTGGAAAAGGGGCGACCCCCGCCGGGGGGGAGAGCGGGGGTCGCCTGACCGGTCCGGCTCCGGGGGGGTAGAGCCGGTCCCGTTTCAGAAGAAAGCTTTCATCACTTGACCAGAGCCTGGCAAGGGACTTGCAAACCTATCCCCCGCGCAGTCGCTCCAGTTTCAGGCGATACCACCGTATGCTGCCCGATCGACTCGAGTTTCGTCGAGGAGCAATCTCGCATTTTCGCCAAGTTTTTTCGCCACACCATAACGATCACATAAAGACGATCACAGAGAGTGATCGTCGCGGGTTGGTAACCAGGTTGGCGGGGGTCGAGCCGCCAAGGTCCGGGGTCCTGGTCCACGGGTGGGTAAAGGTCTTGGTCCGAGGGGTTCCCATCAGGGCGGATCCGTCGTAGAAAGGGGCTACGGACCACTTGTCCGGGTGCATCAGCCGGGCACCCACGCGCGACCAGCCGCGGGAGGCGCGTCGTGACGGGCTTGACCCGCTCCGACGAATAGAGGTGCACGCTTGGTAACCCGGTGTGATGCACCGGCGGACGGCGTCTCTTGACCGAGACGCCGTCAGCTATGTCAGCAGCACCTATGTCAGCCCCTTTGCATGGCCTCGCAGATGGCGGTCGTCTCGCGTGCACCGAGGGTTACCGCGGAGGCACATTGTTGTACCCAGCGGGCCACGCCCTCCGGCGTCCCGCTCAGGTACGCCCGCAGGCCGTCGGCGTACGGCAGGTCCAGGTGCCCTACCTCCAGGGCCACCAGAGACTTCGGGTCCAGGCCGTATTCGACCAAGGTCAGGCGCTCGGCCGCGCGGGCGACGATCCCGTCGGCCGTACCGAACGGGCGCAGCACGGCCAGCTCCGCATGCACCACGGCCGCCAGCACGAGCGCCGGCGCCTTCGTGGGCCGTTCCAGCAGGTCGAGCAGGCTCTCCATGCGGGTCGCCGTTTCGCCGGCACCCGGCGCGGGGCCCAGGGCCAGTGCGTCCGGGGCCTCATCGGACGTGCGAGGGCGGCCCAGGGCGGCGGTCTGATCCGTGAGGCCCGCCGCCGCCACGGTGTGCAGGCGGGCGAGCACCTGCCGAGGGGCCTTTCGCCAGGTCGAGCCCAGGCGGCCCATCTCCGCCGACGCGCGCAGCGCCCCCTGGACCAGCGGGTCGTGGATCTCGTCCCGGCGCAGGGCCTCCAGGGGCACGTCCACGCCCTCCATGGCGGCCGACGCCCGGGCGCCGCGCAAGGACGACTCCGCGGACACCGCCGGACTGGCCCGGCGCAGGACACGGTGGCGGTACAGCTTGTCGACGGCCTGCCGGGCCTCGTCCACGGCCTCTGGGACGCCGGGCAACCGCGCGATGACGGCCAATGGGTCACTCACGCGACATGACCTTACCCGCCGGTACCCCCCAACCAGACGAAGATACTGGTGGCCGGGGGTGTGCCGCCGCGCCCGGAAAGTCCCGCGAGGCACCACCGGCCTTATCTGACCGCATGACAAACGCTATTAAAATGTTGTCATCCTGAAATCAGGAAAACGTGTGACCGGCTGATCAGCAGGTGGTCGAGGCTTTATGGGTCCCCCCTGAGGTCCCCCTGAGGACAGGGAGCGGCCCTACGGTACAGACCTGTCTAGACCTCTTGTGTGTGGAGGCCGTGAGCTGGTGAAGTGGGACACGACCTATCCAATCTGGCCATAGAAGGAGCACGAGGTGGCCCCCGAGACCCCTGGCAACCACGAGACCCAGGCGCTGTCCAACCTGCTGCAGGAGAACCGCCGGTTCGCACCTCCGGCTGACCTGGCGGCGGCCGCTAACGTGACCGCTGCCGCATATGACGAGGCCGCCGCCGACCGTCTCGCCTTCTGGGAGCGGGCCGCTGAGCGACTGACCTGGGCCAAGCGGTGGGACGAGACGCTCGAGTGGAACGCGCCCTTCGCCAAGTGGTTCGTGGGCGGCGAGCTCAACGTCGCCTACAACTGCGTCGACCGCCACGTCGAAGAGGGACGCGGCGACAAGGTGGCCTACCACTGGGAGGGCGAGCCCGACGGCGACAACCGCACCCTCACCTACAACGACCTGAAGACCGAGGTCAGCAAGGCCGCGAACGCCCTCCAGGAGCTCGGCGTCAGCAAGGGCGACCGGGTGGCGATCTACATGCCGATGATCCCCGAGCTGCCGATCGCGATGCTGGCCTGCGCCCGCATCGGGGCGGTCCACTCGGTGGTGTTCGGCGGGTTCTCCGCGAGCGCGCTGAAGAGCCGGATCGACGACGCCGACGCCAAGCTCGTGATCACCGCCGACGGCGGCTACCGCAGGGGCAACCCGTCAGCGCTCAAGCCGACCGTGGACGAGGCCGTCGCCCAGTGCCCGCAGGTCGAGCACGTCCTCGTGGTACGCCGTACCGGCCAGGACGTCGCCACCGGCGACAAGGACCTGTGGTGGCACGACGTGGTCGACCGCCAGAGCGACCAGCACACCCCCGAGCCCCACGACGCCGAGGACCCGCTGTACATCCTCTACACCAGCGGCACCACCGGTAGGCCCAAGGGCATCCTGCACACCACCGGCGGCTACCTGACCCAGACCGCCTGGACGCACCACGCGGTCTTCGACCTCAAGCCGGACACCGACATCTACTGGTGCACGGCCGACATCGGCTGGGTGACCGGACACTCCTACATCGTGTACGGCCCTCTCGCCAACGGCGCCACCAGCGTCATCTACGAGGGCACCCCGGACACCCCGCACCGCGGGCGGTTCTGGGAGATCGTGCAGAAGTACAAGATCACGATCCTCTACACCGCGCCCACGGCGATCAGGACGTTCATGAAGTGGGGCGACGACATCCCCGCCAAGTACGACATGTCCAGTCTGCGCATCCTGGGCTCCGTCGGCGAGCCGATCAACCCCGAGGCGTACGTCTGGTACCGCGAGCACATCGGCCACGACCGCTGCCCCGTCGTCGACACCTGGTGGCAGACGGAGACCGGCGCCATCCTGATCAGCCCGCTGCCCGGCGTGACCGCGGGCAAGCCGGGCGCCGCGATGCGCCCGCTCCCCGGCATCGTCGCCGACGTGGTGGACGATCAGGGCAACAGCGTCCCCGACGGGGGCGGCGGCTTCCTGGTGGTGCGCGAGCCGTGGCCGTCGATGTTGCGCACGATCTGGGGGGACGACCAGCGCTACATCGACACGTACTGGAGCAGGTTCGAGGGGCTCTACTTCCCCGGCGACGGCGCCAAGAAGGACGACGACGGCGACCTGTGGCTGCTCGGCCGCGTGGACGACGTCATGCTGATCTCCGGGCACAACATCTCCACCACAGAGGTGGAGAGCGCGCTGGTCAGCCACCCCAAGGTGGCCGAGGCGGCCGTGGTCGGCGCGACCGACCCGGTGACGGGCCAGGCCATCGTGTCGTTCGTGATCCTGCGCGGCACGGCAGAGGAGAGCGACGACATCGCCGCCGACCTGCGCAACCACGTGGCCAAGACGCTCGGCCCGATCGCCAAGCCGCGCCAGATCCTGGTGGTGCCCGAGCTGCCGAAGACCCGCTCCGGCAAGATCATGCGCCGCCTCCTGCGCGACGTGGCGGAGAACCGCAGCGTCGGCGACGTCACCACGCTGGCCGACAGCACGGTGATGAACCTCATCTCGGAGAAGCTCCCGTCGGCCAAGTCCGAGGAATAAATCCACCCATATAGGCACATGTCCCCATAAATTGGGGCATGTGCCTATATGGCTACGGGGGCCTGTAGTCGGACGCGTCGAGCGCGGGCGCTATCTTGTCCGATCGGGTAGTTCTGGGAGTGACGGCGGGACTCGGTAAGTTCCCCGGCGTGTTCGGCGGCGCCTGGTTGTCAGTACGGCTCGGCGCATTGCGCTGGATGATGTTTGACACGGCCGCCAGGCCTCGATAGGAGACGTTCATGCCGCAGACTCCCGAGGAAGAATCCCTGGGCTCGTTGGTCGCCCAGGCGAGCAGTCACATCTCGTCCCTGGTCCGCTCGGAGATCGAGCTGGCCAAGGCCGAGCTCAGGTTCGACGCCAAGCGGGTCGGCATGGCCGGCGGGCTGTTCGCCGCGGCCGCCTTCATGGCGCACCTGTGTCTGATCCTCGCCTCGTTCACGATCGCGTACGTGCTCGCCCAGTGGCTGCCTCAGTGGCTGGCCTTCCTCATCGTGACCGTGTTCTACCTGCTGGTCGCGGGTCTGCTGGTGTTCATCGGGATCCGGCGGCTGAAGGGCCTGGCCGGGATGAAGCGTACGGCCAGGTCGATCAAGGGGCTCAAGGAGATCGCCACGCCCGAGGAGCCCGCGCTTCCAGCGGTCCGGCCTGATCGCGAGCCGGTGACCCGCGATGGCACCTGACGAGTCCGTCGTACAGATCCCGGGGCCCTGGACGCACCGCGCGGTGCACGCGGGCGGCACCCGCTTCCACGTCGTCGAGGCGGGTGAGGGTCCGCTGGTGCTGCTGCTGCACGGGTTCCCGCAGTTCTGGTGGACCTGGCGCAACCAGCTCACCTCGCTGTCGAAGGCCGGATACCGGGCGGTCGCGGCGGATCTGCGCGGCTACGGCGGCAGCGACAAGCCGCCGCGCGGCTACGACCTGCCCACCCTGGCCGCCGACGCGACCGGGCTGATCCGGGCGCTGGGCGAGACCGGGGCGATCGTGGTCGGGCACGACTGGGGCGGGCTGCTGGCCTGGACGATGGCCGTGCTCGACCCCAAGTGCGTGCGCCGGCTGGTGGCCGTGTCGGCGCCGCATCCGCTCCGGCTGCGCAACGCGCTGCTGACCGACCCGTTCGGGCAGCTCAAGGCCAGTAGGCAGGCGCTGGGGTTCCAGCTCCCGCTGCTGCCGGAGCGCAGGCTCACGCGGCACGACGCGTCGCTGGTGGGGCGGCTGCTGGACGAGTGGTCGCGGCCCGGCTGGCCGGAGGCCGAGGAAGCGCGGACGTACCGGGAGGCGTTCGGGATCCCGGCGGTGGCGCATTCCGCGCTGGAATACCACCGCTGGTTCGGCCGCTCGCAGTTGCGCCCAGACGGCCGGCGGTACGCCAGGGCCATGCGTACCGAGGTCGAGGCCCCTACGCTGCACCTGCACGGCGCGCTCGACCCGGGTGTCCTGCCGCGCACGGCGCAGGGTTCGAGCCGATACGTGGCGGCCCCCTACCGGTGGCGGCTGCTCGAAGGAGCGGGCCACTTCCCCCACGAGGAGGTTCCCGACGTGTTCGACACCGAGTTGCTCGGCTGGCTGGCCGATCCGGAGCCCGACCGATGAGAGATCGCGATCCCGAGGGCCGGCCGCGCAACGCCAGGCCGCGTGACGCGTACGGCAGGCCGCTCCCCTACGGCTCGCCCGGCGTGGCGAGGGTCCCCGACGACTACGCGCCCACCACGGAACAGGCCCTGGCCGACGGCCGCCGTTTCCTGGCGGAGGGCATGCCGTTCAACGCGCACGAGGTGTTCGAGGGCCGCTGGAAATGCGCGCCGGAGGACGAGCGCGAGTTGTGGCAGGGGCTCGCGCAGATCTGCGTCGGGCTGACGCACCTCCAGCGCGGCAACGGGCGCGGCGCGCTGACCCTCTTCGGCCGGGGTGCCGCCAAGGCTCAGGGGTACGGCGGTGCGTACGACGCGGTCGGCAAGGCGGCCTCCGGGCTGAGCCAGGACAGCGACCCCGACCAGGCCATCGCCCTGATCATGGAGAAGCTCCCGAGCTAGCGCGGCTTCCTGGGGCACTTGCTCAGTCGCACTCCTGCGTGCTGGCCGGCGTGGTGTCGTTTCGGCCCTGGGCGGCGTCGGGAGCGACCTCCTCGGCCGTCAGGACGTAGCCGGTCTCCTCCTCGTTGATCGCGGCGGCGAAGATCACGCCGTAGACGCTGCCGTCCACCGTGAGCAGGGGGCCGCCGGAGTTGCCCGGCAGCACCAGGCCGCGGATCGCGTAGACCTGGCGGGTGACGGTGTTCTCGCGGTAGATGTCGGGGCCCTCGGCGCCGAGCTCGTCGCCGATCCTGGCCGGCTCGGCGGTGAACCCCTTGCCCTTGGGGAACCCGGCGATGATCGCGTTGTCGCCCCGCTCGCCGTCGCCGTCGAAGGAGAGCTGCGGCAGGCCCAGCCCGGGCACGTACAGGATGGCGATGTCGCGCCGCGGGTTGTAGCGCACGACCGTGGCCGCGCGGGGGGTGTTGGTGGAGTCGATGATCTGCAGGTCACGGGTGACGCCCGCGACCACGTGGGCGTTGGTCATGATCCGGTCCGGCGCGTAGACGAAGCCGGTGCCCTCGATGTGCTTGTTGCAGCTGTCCGCGTTGCCCTGCACCTTGACGATGGCCCGCCGGGCCCGGCTCAGCTTGGCGCCCTGCAGCACGCTCTGGTCGGGCGGTGGCACGTCGACCAGCCGGCCCGCGCCGATGGCGTCGAAGACGGGCGGGAACTCCGAGCGGTCGATGAACTTCTTGAACGGCTGTTGCCAGTTGCGCGCCGTCTGCGGGATCGCGTCGTCGACCGTGGTCAGCAGCGCGGAGTTCTTCACCTGGTCGACGAGCGGGGTGAAGGCCGTGGAGACGATCAGCGACCCGATCAGCCAGGCGATGACCAGCACGGACAGCGCGCTGGCGAACGTGCCGCCCACCGCGTCGGCCACCTTCGCGGGCTCCCACGTGACGTGGCTGCGCACGACGGCGCCGATGGTGGAGGAGGCGAACTGGCCGATGGTGGCGGCCAGGAAGACGATCACGATGGCGAGCAGCGCCTGCGGCGTGTCGCCGTCGACGACGGTCTTGGAGATGGGCGGCGCGATGAAGACGCCGAGCACGGCCCCGCCGACGAACCCCACGAAGCTCATCGCCCCGATGATGAAGCCCTGCCGGTAACCCGAGATGCCGAAGGCGATCACGAGGCCGATCAATATGAGGTCAAGCAGATCACCGCGCACGCTTCAAAGGTAACCAGCGATACGGTCAAGTGTGCACGTCTTCCGCCAGGACGGCGTCACCCCCCTGGCATCTTGAGCGGTATGCCGCCGGCCGAGGGAACAGTGCGCGATCTCATCGAGGCAGCTCTGCGCGACACCGATCCTGACGGCCCGCTGCGCTGGCACGTGATCTGCCTGCTGCGCCAGCGGGGCGACCTGGAGTCGTTCATCGAGGCGCGGCGGTTGTGCGCCGCGGACAGCGTCACCGAACGCCTGCTGGGCGTGGACATCATGGGCATGTTGCAGCCGTTCGTGGACCGTACGCTGCCGGTGCTGCGCTACCTGGCCGCCAGCGAGGACGACGCCATGGTGCTCTACTCGGTGCTGATCGCGTTCGGGCATCTGGCGGACCCGCGCTCGCTCCCGTCGGTGATCGACCTGGCCGGCCACGACGACGCCAGGGTCAGGTATGGAGCCGCGTACGCGTTGCAGCACGTGCTCGGCGACCCCCCGGACCGGGCGGGCCTGGACGTGCTGCGGCAACTGGCGGCCGACAGCGACGCGGACGTGGCCGGCTGGGCCTCGCTGGGCGTCGCCCTGAGGTCGTCCGGCTAATCCCTGGCCGCCAGGTTCACCGCTTCGGGCGGCAGGTCCTCCACCCGCGCGGGATCCCACGGCCGTTCGAGCCCGGCCTCGCGCAGCACGGAGTCCAGCACCATCGCGGTGAAACCCCACACCAGCATCCCCCGCACCTTGAACGCCGGCCCCGCCATCCCGCTGGGATGCCGTAACATCACCCGGTTGCCCGGATCGACCAGCTCGGCGATCGGCACCCGCTCCACGGACTCGACCTCGTCGGGCGAGGCCGCGTGCACCGCCGACGGCTCGCGCCACCAGGCGACCACGGGCGTGACGCGGTTGTCGCTGTGGCCGAGATAGAGCTCCTCCATCGTGCACAACACGTGCACCCCGGCGGGATCGACCCCGGTCTCCTCTTCGGCCTCCCGCAGCGCCGCCTCGACCGGCCCCCCGTCGTCGGGGTCCACGCCGCCGCCCGGGAAGGCGGGTTGTCCCGGGTGCCTGCGCCCGCGGGTGCTGCGCTGGATGAGCAGCACGTCAGGCCCGTACGGCCCCTCGCCGAACAACATCAGCACCGCCGCGGCCCGCCCACCCTGCGCGGGTGGCCGCAGGTAGTGGGGCACCTGCGTGCGCTGGGCCTGCGCTGCCAACGTGTCGAGCCAGTCGGGCACTTGGGTCACGCATCCTCCAACACGCCGGGGCGCCGATGACTTCCCAAGGTCACGAGAACGGGCCGGGCCTGACGAGCTTGGCGGCCTCGGCCGTGCCGGTGGGGCCGGTGCCGTACGAGGGGCAGAGCGCGGCCAGCGGGCACACGCCGCACGCGGGACGGCGGGCATGGCACATCCGGCGGCCGTGCCAGATCACCCGGTGCGAGAAGATCGTCCACTCGCGCCTGGGCAACAGCTCACCCACGAGGTGCTCGATCTTGACGGGATCGGTCTCCTCGGTCCAGCCGAAGCGGCGCACCAGCCGCTGGAAGTGGGTGTCGACGGTGAGCCCCGGCACGCCGAACGCGTTGCCGAGCACCACGTTGGCCGTCTTGCGGCCCACGCCGGGCAGCGTGACCAGGTCTTTCAGCTTGCCGGGAATCTCGCCGCGGTAGCGATCGCACACCGCCTGCGCCATGCCGATGATGCTGTTGGTCTTCGCACGGAAGAAGCCGGTCGAGCGGATGATCTCCTCCATCTCGGACCGGTCCGCGGCGGCGTAGTCAGCCACCGTCGGATATTTCGCGAACAGCGTGGGGGTCACCATGTTGACCCTCTTGTCCGTGCACTGCGCGGAGAGGATGGTCGCGACCAGCAGCTCCAACGGGTTGCCGAAGTCGAGCTCGCAATGGGCGTCAGGGTAGGTCTCCGCGAGGATGCGGTTCATCTTGCGCGCCCGCCGTACCAGTGCGAGCTGGGTCTCCGGCTTGCGCCCCGCCGCGTTCGTGGCCATGCCGCAAGCGTAGAAGCTCCCGGGAACTGTTGAACCCTGGACGGCCCGGATCGCGTACAACCTGGCGCGTGGAAGGGGGCCGGACATGGGTGATCAGGGAGCGTCTCTGGCGTACTTCGTCCGTCACGGAGGGCCGCTGCGCGGCCAGGCGCTGCACCACCTCGCCGTGAGCTGCATGGCGGCCATGGTCAAGCTGCACGCGCGCGGCACCGCCGGGGTGGGGCTCAGCCAGGAGAGCGTGGCGCTGGGCTCCCAGGGCCAGGTGCTCATCGGCTGGCAGACCTCCGAGATCCGGGACGAGGGCGCGGCGGCGGACGACGTACGGGCCTGGGCCGACCTGGTGGTCTTCGCGGCGACCGGCGCGAAGGACGGCGATGCGACGGCCCTGCCGCCCGCGCTGAGGTTGGCGGTCGAGCAGTGCCGGCGTCCCGACCCCGCCGCGCGCCCGCGAGCCGTGGACGTGCTCCGCGTCCTGCTCGGACAGTCCGTGGCGGCGGCGATGGCCTCTGTAGACGGCCTGCTGTCAGGGGTCAATAGGCGCGTCGGGTAACTTTCCAGCAAGATGCGACTCATCAGGCGAGACCAGAACACTCTGGCATTCCCATAACCTGTGTGTGCCGCCCGGAGTGGGGTGAGTCACAATTGGCAGCAGAGGAGGCAGAGTGAACACCGAAGATGTGCTGGGCAAGGCCCCCCTGTTCGCCGCGCTGGACCGCGAGAGCGCCGCGGCGCTGCGTACGAGCATCACGGAGGTCCAGCTGTCCAAGGGGCAGACGCTCTTCCACGAGAACGAGACCGGCGACCGGCTCTACGTCGTGCTCGAAGGCAAGATCAAACTCTCTCGCACCTCGCCCGACGGGCGGGAAAACCTGTTGAGCGTGCTGGGGCCGAGCGAGATGTTCGGGGAGTTGTCGCTGTTCGATCCGCGGCCGCGCACGGCCACGGCGACCGCGCTGACCGACGTGCGGCTGGCCGGGCTCGGCCACGACGACCTGCGGCCCTGGCTGACCGGCCGGCCCGAGGTGGCCCTGCACCTGCTGCGCGCGCTCGCGCAGCGGCTGCGCCGCACCAACGACGTGCTGGCCGACCTGGTCTTCACCGACGTGCCCGGGCGGGTGGCCAAGCAGCTGCTCGACCTGGCCGAGCGGTTCGGCACCAAGACCGACGACGGGCTGCGGGTGCACCACGACCTGACGCAGGAGGAGCTGGCCCAGCTGGTCGGCGCCTCGCGCGAGACGGTCAACAAGGCGCTGGCCGACTTCGCCCAGCGCGGCTGGTTGCGGATCGAGGCCAAGGCCGTGGTCATCCTCGACATGGACCGGCTCTACAACCGGTCCAGATAGTCGAGCTGCGCCAGGACCGACATCTCGGCGGCCGGCCAGAGGGATCGGTCGACGTCGGCGTACACGATCTTGACGATCTCGCGCGGCGTGCGCGCGCCCTGCTCGCGGGCCGCCCTGATCTGGTCGAGCCGCTCGCGTCTGTGCGCGATGTAGCCGTCGAGCGCGCCGATCGGGTCGGGCAGCACCGGGCCGTGGCCCGGCAGCAGCGCCCGCGCCTCCAGGCTCTCCGCCGCCGCCCTGAGCCGGTCGAGGCTGCGGAGATAGTCGGCCAGGCCGCCGTCGCGGGCGATGATCGTGGTGCCCCTGCCGAGCACCGTGTCGCCGGTCAGCATCGCCCTGTCCTGCGGCAGCCAGAAGCACAGGGAGTCGAAGGAGTGCCCTGGCGTGCCGTACACGTGGATCTCCAGGCCGTTCACGGTCACCACGTCGCCGTCGGCGAGTCCCTCGTCGCCGAGCCGGTGGCGCGGGTCGAGCGCCCGCACGGGCGCGTTCACCATCCCGGCGAAGCGCCTGGCACCGCCGCTGTGGTCGAAATGGCCGTGGGTGAGCAGGATCTCGGTGACGCGGCGCTCTCCCAGGTGTTCCTGTACGCGGCGCAGATGCGACTCGTCGTCGGGCCCCGGATCGACCACCACGACGTCGCTCTCGCCGATGACCCAGGTGTTGGTGCCGTCGAGCGTCATGGCCGAGGGGTTGGGGGCGAGCAGGTTCTCGGCGTGTTCGGTACGGGATCCGTCGGGCGTGCCGATCGGGATGTACAGCCCGCTCATGGGGCCACCAGCCGCATCTCGCCCTCGATCTCCACGGCCCTGGGCATGATGGCCACGATCTCCCGCCGCTCGCTCAGGATGGATTGGACGTCGTCGTGGGCCGCCAGCTCGCTCAGCGTGTGGTACGTGGGCGGCATCAGGAAGATCTCCCCCTGGTGTGCCAGGTCGAGCGCCTCGGCGGGGCGTTTCCACGCGACCTGGTCGGCCTCGCCGCCCACGTCGCGGGTGCGCTGACCGTCCGGGAGCACCGCGGCGAAGAACCGCGTGTCGAAGCGTCTGTGCTCGATCTCCGGCGTGATCCAGTGCGCCCAGGGTTTGAGCAGGTCGGAGCGGAGCACCAGGCCGCGCCCGGCGAGGAAGTCGGCGAAGGACAGGCTCCGGTCGATCAGGGCCAGCCGGTCGGACTCCCAGTCGTCCCCCGTCGTGTCGGCGACCACGGACTCGGGGTCGGGCCCCGCCAGCAGCACGCCGGACTCCTCGAACGTCTCGCGTACGGCCGCGCACACCAGGCCCCGGGCGACCTCCTCGCTCGCGTGGAAGACCGCGCCCCACTCCGCGGGGGACGGCCCGGCCCAGGCCACCGCCTGGTCGGTGTCGCGGGCGTCCACGGAACCGCCGGGGAAGACGTACGCGCCCGCCGCGAAGGCCATCGTGGACTTTCGCCGGAGCAGGTAAACCTCGGGCCCCTCTCGCACGATCACCACCGTGGCGGCGTCCCGCGGGGGCACCGGCTCGACCCGTCCGGCGAGAATGTCCCGCGCCCGCGCGGCGAGTTCGGCTGGAAGCGGAAATCCGGTCCCGGTCACATAGAACACCACTCGGTTATCGTGACATATCCCGGCAATCAGGAAACTTCGGCAATCAGCTCCACCTCCACGGGGGCGTCCAGCGGGAGCGTGGCGACGCCCACGGCGCTGCGCGCGTGCCTGCCCGGCTCGCCCAGCACCTCGGCGAGCAACTCGCTCGCGCCGTTGCCGACCTTCGGCTGCTCGGTGAACGCGGGGTCGCTGGCCACGAACACCACGACCTTGACGATGCGCACCACCTTCCCCAGGTCGCCGACCTCCGACTTGACCGCTGCCAGCGCGTTGAGCGCGCATATGCGGGCCAGCTCCGCGCCCTCCTCGGTGGTCAGGTCGGCGCCCAGCTTGCCGGTCTTCGGCAGCTTGCCGTCGACGAACGGCAGCTGGCCCGAGGTGTAGACGAGGTCGCCCGTGCGCACGGCGGGCACGTAGGCCCCCGCGGGCGCCGGCACCTCGGGCAGCGTCAGGCCTAGGTCCGCGATCTTCTGCTCGGGGGTCACTGCTTCTCCCTCTTGAAGTAGGCGACGAGCTGCTCGGGCGTGGCGCCCTGCAGGATCTGGACCAGCTCCCAGCCGTCGGCGCCGAAGTTGTCGAGGATCATCTTGGTGTTGTGGATCAGCACCGGGGCCGTGAGGTACTCCCATTTCTTCATGGGGATCAGCGTAGGCGCTGTGACCCGCAGCCTGTGATGCACCGCTGAACGCGGCTCACCATAGTGTGAGCAATCTCAAACGGTGCTCGCCGGTTTCCGGCAAGTGACGGTTCGGTAGCCTCGAAACGTGGACTCTCCGGACACGGATTGGGCCGGCGTACGGCTGCACGTCATCACCGGCAAGGGCGGCACGGGCAAGACGACCGTGGCCGCCGCTCTCGCTCTCGCCCTGGCCGCCGGCGGCCGCAAGGTGCTGCTGGTCGAGGTGGAGGGCAGGCAGGGCATCGCGCAGATCTTCGATCTCCCGCCGCTGCCGTACGAAGAGCGCAGGATCGCCGTGGCGCCGTCCGGCGGCGACGTCTACGCGCTGGCCATCGATCCCGAGGAGGCCATGCTCGAGTACATGGAGATGTTCTACGGGATGCGCCGGGCCGGCCGGGCGCTGACCAAGATGGGCATCGTCGACTTCGCCACCACCGTCGCCCCCGGCTTCCGCGACGTGCTGGTCACGGGCAAGACCACCGAGGCCGTACGCAGGCGGGCCAGGAACGGCCGCAGGGTCTACGACGCGGTCGTGCTCGACGCGCCGCCCACGGGCCGCATCGCGCGCTTCCTGAACGTCACCCAGGAGGTGGCGGGCCTGGCCAAGGTCGGGCCGATCAAGAACCACTCCGAGCTGGTCAACGGAGTCGTGAAATCTCCTGAAACGGCGGTGCATCTGGTCACGCTGCTGGAGGAGATGCCGGTCCAGGAGACGCTCGACGGAATCGCCGAACTGCGTTCCGCCGGGCTGCCTACCGGCGGGATCTTCATCAACATGGTGCGCGAGTCACTGCTCCCACCGGCCGCCCTTGACACGGCTGTCAAGGGCCGGTTCGACGTCGGGGAGCTCGTGCTGGGGCTCAAGGCGGCGGGAGTGGCCGACGGCGCCGAGGCCACGACGATGGCCGAGGCGCTCGCGGAGGAGATCATCGAGCACGCCCACCGCACCGAGCTGGAGCGCGACGAGCGCGAGTCGCTGAGCGGAGCGGGGCTCAAGAGCTACGATCTGCCGCTGCTGGCCGACGGCGTGGACCTGGCCGGCCTGTACGAGCTGGCAGAGAGCATCCGCACCCAGGGAGCAGCGTGAAAAAGCCCTCCGCACTCGACATCGACGCCATCCTCGACGACGCCGGCACCAGGATCATCGTCTGCTGCGGCGCGGGCGGGGTGGGCAAGACCACGACCGCGGCGGCGCTCGGGCTGCGGGCCGCCGAGCGCGGCAGGCACGCGGTCGTGCTCACCGTGGACCCCGCCAAGCGCCTGGCCCAGTCGATGGGCCTCACCGAGCTGGACAACACGCCGCGCCTGGTCAGCTCGCCCGAGGGCGGCGGCCAGCTGTTCGCGATGATGCTCGACATGAAGCGCACGTTCGACGAGATCATCGAGGCGCACGCCGATCCCGTGCGGGCCCGCCAGATCCTGTCGAACCCCTTCTACCAGTCGCTTTCGTCCAGCTTCTCCGGCACGCAGGAATACATGGCCATGGAGAAGCTGGGCCAGCTCCGCCGCTCGGACGAGTGGGACCTGATCATCGTGGACACGCCGCCCTCGCGGTCCGCGCTCGACTTCCTCGACGCCCCCGAGCGGCTCGGGCGTTTCCTCGACGGCCGGGTCATCAGGCTGCTGACCGCCCCGGCCAAGGCCGGGGGGCGCAGCGCGTTCCGGCTGCTCAACGCCGGGTTCGGGCTGATGGCCGGGGCGCTGACCAAGCTGCTCGGCGCGCAGGTGATCAAGGACCTGCAGACGTTCGTGTCCGCGCTCGACGCCGTCTTCGGTGGGTTCAGGCAGCGGGCGGAGATGACGTACCAGCTGTTGCAGGCCCCCGGCACGGCCTTCCTCGTGGTGGCCGCGCCGGAGCGCGACGCGATGCGCGAGGCGTCCTACTTCGTCGAGCGGCTCGCAGAGGAGCGCATGCCGCTGGCCGGGCTCGTGGTCAACCGGGTGCACATGTCGCCCGCCTCGGTGCTCTCAGCGGCCCGCAGCGCCGCCGCCGCGGAGGACCTGGAGTCCAGGGGCGAGCACGAGCTGACCGCCGCCGTGCTGCGGCTGCACGCCGGGCGAATGCAGCTCAAGGCCCGCGAGAGCCGCGAGCAGGAGCACTTCTCCTCGGCCCACCCCACGGTGCCCGTGGTGCGGGTCCGCGCCATGTCCGAGGACGTCCACGATCTCACGGGTCTGCGGCAGATCGGGGACTTGCTGGCGAGCGCATGAAAGTACGGCCGGCAGACGGCGCCGGCCGTACTCACTCGCGGGCCTAGGGTCAGCCCGCGATCAGCTCGTTCGTTCGTTCGTACTCTTCCTTGGCCGACTCGAGCAGCTCGCGCCACGAGTCCACGTCAGGCCGCCGTCGAAGCAGCGCACGTCGTTCGCGTTCGGTCATGCCGCCCCACACCCCGAACTCGATGCGATTGTCCAGCGCATCGGCGAGGCATTCGGTGCGGACCGGGCAACCCCGGCAGATGAGCTTCGCTCTGTTCTGCGCGGCGCCCTGCACGAACAGGGCATCCGGATCCGCACCCTTACAGGCGGCACGGGAGGTCCAATCCGTGATCCACATTGTTCGACCCCACTCCCCTTAGGTGGTCAGTCGTCATTTGGGGCCGACGGGCGCGGGCGCCGAGCCTCCGTATTCAGTTGCCGCAGAGGAGAACGTACGCAACTAGACGTTCGGGCCGACAGACCCCAGAGGACCAAATTCTCGCGGCGGTCTTGACCGGGAATGACTAGTCACCCCCGCCAGTCAAGGCGAAATGGTGTCGTGCTACCGATTCGGTCAGTCTTTCGACGTACTCTTGGTCTCGTGCAAGCGCAGCGCAAAGATCGCTCCAACCCCATCCTCAACGTCCTCCGTCTGGTCATCGCCGGAGCGGCGGCTGGGGTGCTCGCGGCCGCTGTGGCCTTGCCCGCGGTCGGCGGGGCCGGAGTGTCGGCGAAGGGCGCTATGGAGGGCCTCAACCTCAAGCCCGAGGACCTCGACGAACCCCCTCTGCCAGAGCGGACCGAACTGGTCGACGCCGACGGCAAGCAGATCGCGCAGTTCTACTTCGAGAACCGCCAGTCCGTGCGCCTCGACCAGGTCGCCCCGATCATGCAGACCGCGCTGATCTCGATCGAGGACTTCCGTTTCTACCAGCACGGGCCGATCGACGTGGAGGGAACGGCCAGAGCTCTGCTGAAGAATTTCTCCAGCGGCGGCGTGATGCAGGGTGGCTCGTCCATCACGCAGCAGTACGTGAAGCAGGTTCTGGTCAACAAGGCCGAGACGGCTGAGGACCAGCAGGCGGCCATCGCCCCCACGGTCTCGCGCAAGCTGGCCGAGCTGCGCTATGCGATGGCGATCGAGAAGAAATACTCCAAGGCGCAGATCCTCGAGAAATATCTGAACATCGCCTACTTCGGCGCGGGCGCCCACGGCGTCCAGGCCGCGGCCAAGCGCTTCTTCGGCAAGTCCGCCTCCGAGCTCACCCTCGTCGAGGCGGCCACGCTGGCCGGCGCCGTGCAAAACCCCGCCAGGACCGACCCCAACGTCGGCCCCGAGTCCCGCGCGCGGCTGATGGAGCGGCGCAACATCGTGCTCGACAGGATGGCCGAGCTCCGCAAGATCACAGTGCAGGAGGCGGCCGAGGCCAAGGCGAAGAAGCTCGGATACAAGGACACGAAGGTGCCCGGCGGCTGCGAGGCCAGCAAATATCCGTACTTCTGCCTCTATGTCCAGTACGAGATCCTCAACAACGAGGAGTTCGGCAAGAACCCGGACGAGCGCAGGAAGTTGCTCCAGCGGGGCGGTCTGAAGATCAAGACCACGATCGACCGCAAGATGCAGGCGGCCGCCGAGAAGGCGATCAAGGACTACGTCAGCACCAAGGACAAGCCCGTGGCCTCGCAGGCCATCGTCGTTCCCGGCACCGGCGAGATCAAGGCGATGGCCGCCTCCCGGAAGTTCGGCGGGAGCAAGAAGAAGAACGAGATGAGCTACAACATCGTGGCCGACGCGGCGCACGGTGGCGGGCGCGGGTTCCAGCAGGGCTCGACGGCCAAGGTCTACACGCTGGCCACGGCGCTGGAGGAGGGCCTCAAATACGGCGACGGCCTCCCCGCTCCGGCGGGCTACACCGCCAGTGGCTACAGCTCGTTCAAGAACTGCAAGGGCGAGAACGTCGGGGATCCGTCGCACACCGTGCGTAACTCCAGCGAGAGTGGAGCCGGTTTCAAGACCCTGGAGACCGGCACGTGGGGGTCGGTGAACACGTTCTTCGTCAGGCTGGAGGAGAAGGTCGGGCTCTGCAGCGTGGTCAAGATGGCCAAGAAGCTCGGGGTCAAGCGGGCCGACGGGCAGAAGCTGTCGGAGGTCGAGACCTTCACGCTGGGGGTCAACGAGGTCGATCCGGTGACGATCGCCAGCGCGTACGCCACGTTCGCCGCGCGCGGGCAATGGTGCAGGCCGCTGGCGATCACCGAGATCACGGACCGGAACGGCAAGGCCAAGCAGTACAAACCCAAGTGCTCGCAGGTGCTGGAGGAGGAGGTCGCCGACGCGGTCAGCGGCATCCTGTCCGGCGTGTTCACCAAGGGCACGATGCGCGAGGTGGGCGGCATCGGCCGGGACGCGGCCGGCAAGACGGGCACGACGGACAACTACATGTCGGCCTGGTTCGCCGGTTACACGCCCAATCTGGCCTCCGCCGTGAGCCTGGGCGACCCGCGCGGCACCAAGGACCACGAGCTGATCGGCATCACGATCGGGGGGCAGTACTACCCGTACGTGTACGGGGCATCCATTTCCGGGCGGATCTGGAAAGACTCCATGATCGACGCCTTGAAGGGGATCGAGCCCACCGAGTTCACGCCGGTGGACCGGTCGCGGTTCGGCGGGTGCACCGAAAACTGCGCGCCCAAGCCGCCCAAGAAGAAGGACGAGGAGAGGCCGCATGGGGACGGGGACCCGTTCGGCATCTTCGACCCGGGCGGCGGGCCTGACGGGCGCGGGCCCGGCGGGGACGGGCCTGGGAACGGGCGCGGCGGCAACGGCGCCGTGGGACCCATCACTCCCGGCCGCTGAGGCCTCCTCGTTCGGGAGGAGGCCCCGCGGGTCGCCTACGCCTGGTTCGTCAGCCTTGCGCGAACGGCGGCGGCGACCCGGCCGCCCTCGGCCCGACCGGCCACCTTCGGGTTGACGACCTTCATGACCTGGCCCATGGCCTGCGGGCCCGCGGCGCCGGTCTCGGCGATGGCGGCGTCGACGAGCTTTGCCAGCTCCTCATCGGAGAGCTGCGCCGGCAGATACTCCTCCAGCACCGCCTGCTCGTCCAGCTCAGCCTGCGCCTGCTCGGCCCGGCCCGCGTTCCCGAACGCCTCGGCCGCCTCGCGCCGCTTCTTGGCCTCCTTGGTCAGGACTTTGATGATCTCGTCGTCGGTCAGCTCCCTGGCCGCCTTGCCGGCGACCTCCTCGACGTTCACCGCGGCCAGTGCCATGCGAACCGTCCGGAGACGTACCTCGTCCCGGCTCTTCAGCGAGGCCGTCAGATCGGCCTTCAGCTTGTCCTTCAATGCGCTCATGCGCTCCATCTTGCCGTCTGCGCGGACCGCGGGTCGCCTCGTGCCGGATCTCGGGCATCATGAGTACGTGAGGAAAGCCGTCGCAGTGCCACTGTCCATGCTCGGTCTCGGCCTGGCCGGGCTGGGTTACGCCTCCGTGGTGGAGCGCAACTGGTTCCGCCTGCGCCGCTTCGACGTGCCCGTGCTGGCGCGCGGCCAGCGTCCGGTACGCGTACTCCACCTGTCGGACCTGCACCTGACTCCGCGCCGGACGATGCTGATCAACTGGGTCCGCTCCCTGGGAGCCCTCAATCCCGACCTGGTGGTCAACACCGGCGACTCGATCGCCCACCCGGAGGCCGTCCCCTCGCTCCTGTACGCCCTGGAGCCCCTGCTGTCCCGCCCGGGCCTGTTCGTCTACGGCTCCAACGACCTCTACGCCCCCCAGCCGAAAAACCCGGCCCGCTACCTGTGGCGCACGTCCAAGAACGAACGCCGCCAGCACGTCCCCACCCTGCCGTGGGAGGAGCTGGGGGCGGGCATGGCGGCCGAGGGCTGGCTCGACATGAACAACACCACGGCCCGCATCAAGGTGGGCGACCTGGACGTGGCGGTGGCGGGCATCCACGACTCCCACATCTCCCGCGACCGCTACGACCTCGTGGCGGGCCCCGCACCGGCGGACGCCGACCTCCGGCTGGGCGTCATGCACTCGCCCGAGCCCCGCAACATGACCCGCTTCGCCGCGGACGGCTACCAGCTCCTGCTGGCCGGCCACACGCACGGGGGCCAGCTCTGCATCCCGTTCTACGGCGCCCTGGTCACCAATTGCGGCATCGACCGGGCCAGGGTGAAGGGCCTGAACCGCCACGACAGCGCCTGGCTCCACGTGTCCGCCGGCCTCGGCACCTCACCGTACGCCCCGGCCCGCTTCGCCTGCTTCCCTGAGGCGACACTGCTGACCCTGGTTCCCCGGCGATAAAGGCGGTCACAAGCACCTTGGGAGTCCGCTAGACTTTTCCAAGCACGTGCGGGACGGCGTGCGCCGGGGTGTAGCGCAGCTTGGCAGCGCGCTTCGTTCGGGACGAAGAGGTCGTGGGTTCAAATCCCGCCACCCCGACAGGTTTCCCGAGGTGAGGGCCTGGTTCTCAAGATCGAGAACTGGGCCCTTGATCATTTGACCGTCATTTGACCGTCCGTATGAACGCCGCCCGGGGTCACTGACGGGTTCAAACGGGTTTCCCTGGGCACCTTGATCACAGCTCTGTAGAGTGAGCAGTTGGGGGACGTGTTCAGACGAAGCGCCTTACCACGAGACTTCTGGTTGCGAGCGAAATTTGCCTCTACAAGCAGTAGCTGGCCGCTAGCGCCTCGAAGCCGTGAGCGGGCTGTGAAGGCGATAACCGATGTGGAACAAGCTCCCGAAGCATGCGGGCAGCCGTTGCGCACCCGGCCGACCACTCAGCACGATGGTTCAGTGCAGTCGGCCGTGGACAACGACGCTCAGATCTATCTTGCCAACCATGACGGCATGTTGCGGGGCGCCGCAGCGCAGCGGATGAGACTTCAGGATGCAGCCGTCGCGGGATTGGATCGGTTTGTGTGGTTCGGTGGGTTGTGGTGGTGGTGACCCGTGACCGGGCCATTGGGCGCTGACGATCAAGATCGCGTCACCGAGGGCCATCGCCGCATCGCCCACCACGGGTGCTAATAACCGGGCAGCAGCATCGCCCCGGCCCGGTTCTCTCTACGGCCCGATCGCTATTCGTTTCTGCCGCTGCTCAACATGAGGGACTCTGCCGGACCGATCACATGATAAGGAACACGAGCGGCCGTCAGGAGGGTACGGATAACGTCCAACTCCTCCTCTGACACGGCCAGACCCAGAAGCCGGCGAGCACGGGTCACCGCCACATAGAGGATGCGCAGTTCCTCGTCATGGGCTGGGTCGCCGTCTCGCCATCGAGCTCCCACTCCGGCGTCGGGCAGCAAGAGCAGAACGGCATCTGCGGCGTCACCCTTGATCTGGTGGACGATGTCGATTCGCGGACGGGGATCGACCGCGGCCGTGCTCACCACACTCGTAGGGCCGCCTCTGAACAGCCCCTTGGTGGCCCTCGGCACAGCGCTCGCGGGCCGGGACCAGCTTTTGATCAGCGTGTTGACGTCGTTGTTCCAGTGCGCATGCGGTTGGGTGAGAGCTGCGAGGAAGGCATAGCCTTGCCTGAGCAGGTCTCGGACCTGGAGGTGCTGCTTTCTGCCGATGGCCTCCACACTGCCCGAGACGTCCGGATACCAGTACCCGAGGAGTGTCGAAGCAGCGGCGCGGCACGCCTGCTCAATGTCCGCCGCGCTACCTCTCCCAGAGTTCACCAGCTCCCAGGCCCTTGCAAGGCGTGTGATCCGGTTCGCGCCGCGCTGCGACGGCATGATCGGCAGCGTTTCCCTGTTCCGTGCCGTGATGAGGCAGTTTTCGGGGAGAATGTCAGCACGTGTCGTCGCCTGCTCGCAGAAAACCTCGAGCACGTCGCTTCCCGAACCGACACACTCGGCTACGGCCTTCTTCTTGAAGACGGCGGGAATGAGGAGAACGGGCAGATCATCATCATGCCCGGCGACCGAGATGTCAGGCGAACGGCTGCCCGAGCGCAAGGTCGCCGCCAGCGCACAGATGGTAGGAGTGCTACGCCTGTTGCCCGTAAGTTCGATCTTGTTGTCGAACTTCGCCGTGAACTCGTCCAGGCGCTGGCGGTCGGCATCACGCCATTCGTAGATCATCTGGTCGGGATCACCGACCAGAGTGAACTTCAGTCCCGCGTCGTGAAGAAGCCCAAGAATGGCGAGTTCGACGACGGAGCAGTCCTGGACCTCGTCCACCATGACCTCACTGAAGCGTGACCTCAGCGGCCCCAGAACCTCAGACGCGCGAGTGGTGAGATGCCTGAGCGCATAAAGCCGGCTCTCATGGCAGCTGAGATATCCCTGGTCAACGAGTCGGTCACGCTCTTTCCAGACAGCGCCCACCCACGTTTTCCACGGGTATTTGCTGCTGCTGATCAGACCACGGTTGTTCTCGCTGAGACGCTTCTGCGAGACGTGTTCCCGAACATCGTCAGGATCCACAACGAAAGGGAACTCGGCCAAAGCCACGGTTCGGTCGAGCTTGACCTCAACACCAATCGCCGTCCACGTGTCGACCAGCTGCCACTGACGATCGGCTGAAAGGTACGGGCGTACGAGGAACTCCCATAGGAAAGAGTCCATGGTCCCGATGAAATTCGGAAAGGCCGCCAGCTCGGCCCGACCTTCAGCTCGACACCGTTCTCCTATCTGGTTCCGGGCGGTCCGCGTGAACGAGATCAGGGCACGTGCCTGGCGGAAGTGGCCGGCAGGCTGCGCAAGGTGGCGAGCGACGATCACGTGCGTCTTGCCTGAGCCCGGGCATGCTGGGACGTACAGCGGCGCCAGAGCGGAGACGGCCGACCGCTGCTGAGCTTCCGCCCCCTCTTTGTCCTCTGGGCTCACTTGACGCCAGCCTCCATCGCGTCGGGCGCCGAAATGAACCTCACCGCATCAGCGAGGTATGGCGGGACGATGAACCCGCATCCGGGGACAAGGAGATTCGCGAGGGCATGCGCGAATTCGGGCTTGGAGATTTTCGTCCCCTCGGCGTCGCGCTCGAACAAGGCCGTGAAGGCCGCCGGTCGATCTTCGTCTCCCATCACCCGGTCCCAGCGGTGTTGAGATTTCGACGCACACTCGAGGAATGCCGTGCGAAGCAGTTCCTCGTTTCCCGTTCGCATCAGCTCCGGCTCCAGCGTCGGTGCGCCGGCGAAGACGGCGAACTCGGTCATGCCGTGCTTGGCTGCCAGATCCTTCGCGTCTTTTATCCGCTTCGGCTCGCCACCCCCCGGCGGTAGGTCCGTATCAGTGATGACGGCCACCCTGCGTGCCACACGAGCGCCGCTGACGGAGGTGATCAGTACCTGGAGGTAGGGGTCGAAGTTGACTCCGTCGACAAGCGCCAGCGTGGTGCCGTGAAAGCGCTCAATGGCCTCTTTGGCACGTTCCCTTTCCCCAGGCTCCTCGTGCTGCATGGGATCGAGCACCAGCTCGGCGATCGCTGGAAGCAGCAGCGCTTCGGACATCCCTTCGACCAGCAATGCCCGCGGTCCATAGAGCAGGGTGTTTTTCGTGATGTCGAGGTAGCGGTCCAGCTCACGGACCTGTTTGGCCTTCAGGCCGAGCCGGGCGATCGGCACCGCCCGGCTCTCCCACTCTTGGCCTCCCTGCCGCTTGTGCCGTGTCATGACCACGATGTCCTCGACGCTCACCGCTGCGGAGAGCACGGGCGAGTGGGTACTGATGATCACCTGGATATGGCCCGCCGGGGCTGTGGGATCGGGGGGTTCGTGCTTCCGCGATTCCTGGGCGCGGCGCTTCAAGTACCGCAGCAGCAGGGTCTGGAGTTGAGGGTGAAGATGCGCCTCGGGCTCCTCCACGAGCAGCACGGTGAGGTCGGACTCACGGGCCGTCTCCAACTCCGTCAGTACGGTCGCGATGTACAGGATGTTCGCGTACCCGAGCCCTGAGGAACGCACGGGATCGAGTTCGGTGGCCGCCGCGTCTCCGAGCATCATGCGAAGCGACCGGGTTATCGACGACAGGCTGGAGTCGCTCGGCAGAAGCTCCGTCCGTTGTCTGTGGGCGCCGGCAGTTATCTCGCCCAACGGCTTGACAACGTGATCACGCAGGCCGGTCAGGGCATCGTCTTCGGTGACCTGCGCCAACTGTCTATGGATCCGCTCCACGAACTCCGCCACGGCGTCTTTGCTTCCGAGCAGTGCCTCCAGAATGACGCGCAATCTTGTGCTGCCGCCTTCGCCGAGTTCCCGGACGGCATCACGAAGCGCGGGCATGTGGACATGCCGGACGGCATGGCGAAACTCCGGCTCACCGCCGATCTCCCTGTTCGCGCCCACGAACCAGAGCGTTCTGCCACGTCGTCGGGCAAGTGGCGCAGGAGTGTATTTCAGCGACCACGAAGCGGTTCGTGTACCACCTTCCGAAACACCCTCAAGGAGGCCTTGGATATAAGTTCCTGCCTGGCTGGTCGAGATGTCGCCCAAGCGCGCCTTCAGCCGAAGCCCGTCTTCGGCTGCGGTGCGAAACGTGTCGCGATTGTCCAGCCCAGTCGGCCGATGCCCGTCGAGGGGCTCAGTCAAGTACCGCAAGGCGTCCATGATCGCGGTCTTTCCAGCGTTGTTTTCGCCGCTCAGGACCGTGATGTCTCTTCTCAGAGGGACACGCACGGAAACACAGGAACGAAAGTTCTCGACTTCGATCTCGGAGATGTACACCGCTGGCTATCCACTTCCAAACTCAGACACATAGAGAAGCTTTGGTACTGGTGGTACGGAATAGCTTAAGGCATACGGCAGTGGCCTAAGCGCAAAGATGTTCGAGCCGTACATCCGCTAATCTGATGATCTGCACAATGACAACAAATGACCTTCGGACATCCGCTGGAGAAGCGCCGCCTACGAGCTGCAGGTAAACACGTCGTTGGGCCGAGAAGCTACAAGACCGGCTCGGCATCGCAAGCGGCGATCTCGGCGACGTCACGCAGGTCAACCACGACTTCGTCCAGGTTGGGAACGCCATTGGGATCAGCGATGAGGGTGATGGTGAGCGTGCCCTCGCCAAGCCTCGCGTGTAGCTCGCCCACGGCATCGATCTTGCACCGGCCCATCCGTAGGATGAGCGTCGAGACTTTCCTGCACAGGCGTCATCATCACGCCGGAGCCGAGTGCGGCGTCCACGCAGTACTGAAGGAGGACCCGGCTCCTGCACGGAGCTCGGGTCCTCCCGTCAAATGACTACTTGATTGCGTTGGTTCCCAGGACCGCATCGAGAGTGGCTCTGTCCGCGCCTATCAGCACGAGCAGCTCCAGGGTCGGCACGCGGTACGTGTCACCCGCTTTGATCACGCGACATGGGAAGTCGCCGCGGTTGACGAGACGGTAGGCAGTGTTGCGGCTTAGGCCCAAGGCCCTGGCCGCTGTGAGGAGAGGAACCACGGCAGGCAGAGCCGTCACCTCCGCGAGCGTGAGCGGACTCATTGTTCACCCTCCCCATGTTGTCCAGCGAGATCAATCAGCAGGCCAAGGGCACGCTTCGCCTGCTGGGGGATGACGCCATTTCCCAGGGCACGCATTTGGGCGGTGCGGGGGATGTCGATGTCGGTGACCCAGCCTGAGGGCAGGCCCATCATCCATTCGACGAACCGGGCGGACAGGCGGGGTTGCCCTCGGGTGCCGAGTTCGGTCGGATCCGGGGCGGGCCAGCCGAAGACGGCTTCCCATCGGCGGACGGCAGGCTCGTAGATGCCCCAATCCGGCCGGCGATTCCCGGCAGCGTCGGATGCCCCCGAGAGTCGGTCTGCCACTGGGAGCCCTTGGTCCCGTCTGAGGCCTTCGGGGTCGGTAGCAGGACCGCAGACAGCGGTGGTCGAAAGCCCGGGCTCGGCTGGCGGCCCGGAGTCCCGCTGTCGCTGGCCCGCGGCGTCGGCAGCAGTTTGATCGCGATGGCCAGTGGCATCGCCCGTCGTGGCTGCTGGCGGGCTCGTCGGTTGAGCCAGGTCTGAGGGTCCTCCCCGTCGTTGGGATTGCACGCTGCCGGGGTTGGAAGCAGGTAGCCGCAGGCCACATCCGGCAGGTTCAGCTGGTGGCCGCCGGCCTTCCTGCTCTGCGGGCTGGCCGCGCTGTGCGAGTCGCGTGCGTTCGGGGTGGGCAGCAAGAAGGAAGAGGCGTTCGCGGCGGTGCGGGGCACCGACGTCGCTGGCGCGTAGGCATGTCCATGCCGTGTGGTACCCGAGCAGGGCCAGGTTCCCGAGTACGCGGTCGAGTCCGCGGCTGCGCAGGGCGGCCACGTTTTCCACGATGACGAGGCCGGGCTGTAGTACGCGAAGGGCGTCGACGATGGTGAAGCACAGTCCACTGCGGGTGTCCTTTCTCATCCCGGCGTGGCGGCCGGCATAGCTGATGTCCTGGCAGGGGAAACCCGCGGTGACGATGTCCACGCGGGGTACACCCTTCCAGTCCACGGCGGTCAGGTCGCCGAGGTTGGGAACGGTCGGGTAGCGCTTGTCGAGGATCTTGCCTACGTGGGGGTCGTTGTCCGCACACCAGGCTGCCCTGGCGCCGTAGACGTCCATGACGGCCATGTCCAGACCGCCGTAGCCGGTGCAGAGGGAGCCGATCCACGGGCCGAGGAAGGGGCTCATTTGGCCCCGCCGCAGTGTCGGGGTGCGCCTGCGGTGATCTCCCACAGGACGCGGGCGACGCCGTCAGCACCGTGGGATGCGTGCGGTCGGCTGGGGGTGTCCCAGCCGTGGCGGGCGGCGTGGTCGGCGACGCGGTGAAGTCCGGCGGCGTGCAGGCTGGTGCCGGGTTCGTCGGCGCGGGTGTAGGTGATCAGGCGGCGGTAGCCCATGGCCTTGGCCGCGCGCCAGGCGGCGCCGAGCAGGGCTGAGCAGGCGTTGGGCGTGCTGTCGGTGGCCAGACGGGTGACTTCGATGGTGAGGCCGTCATCGAGGACGCGCGATACGGGGCGTCCCGCGGTGACGACGCCGACGAGGGTGCCGTCTTCGGTGGTGACCCCGATGGCGTACTTGGCTCCCTGCGGAGGCAACAGGTGGCGATGGGACCAGGCGATGAACGCCCGGGCGGTGCGCAGGGGGATCGGTACGATGATCAGCCGGCCTGGGGCGTCGGCTGCGCCGCTCTTGGCAGGGGGCGATTGGACGGGACCGTCATCGCCGGAATTCGGGGGGGCGGTAGGAGTGGGCTGGTCTGATCGTGTTCTTGAGATCTTGTGCGTGTTGTCGGGCACGTGCCTTGGTGGGCACGGACGTGCCGTCGCGCCGGTGGCGGGTGGGACGGTGATGAACGTGGTCATCGCCGGTTGGGGCGGGCCTCAGATCCGCAGCGCTCCCGGGAACGGGTAACGCGTTCCCCACTCCAGCAAGCACCCTTGGCGGAGAGCTGGCGGAGCTTCGGCGACCGTCTGTTCGGGCATGTTGACCTTGAGCGCCGCTCTACTCATGATGTAGGGCTCGATCTTGCGCCCATGAGATCCTTCAAGATCACGCGCTGGGGTTGTCGGCGTACGCTGTGCTGATCTCAGGCGCTCCTCTGGCGCATCTGGCCGGATGCCGAAGCTGATCTTTGGCCGCCCACGGGCGCGGCTGTGGCCTGAACCCGCCGACGATGGCCGCACGAGGCTCGCCAGAGGCGCCTCCTACACCGGGTTGCGAGACCGAAATTCCTCTCGCAGGGGAGCAACCCGATGAGTACCGACCTTCGCGAAACCGCCGTCACGGACCACTCGCCGCTCGACGTCGCCGAGCACGTCTTCCAACTCCTTGCGTACGCTCCCGGCGGCCTGGCTCTGGATGGCACGGCTCTCTCTCACGAGCTGCCTCGGCGCCAGGTTCCGCTGGCGGAGCTTCGCGAGCTGCTGACCTCGAACACGCTGCTCGGTGCCACCCGCGACATCGTCTGGCGCGAGCTCGTGATCCGGGCCCGGCGAGACGGCCCGCAGTGGCTGGCGGCAGCGGTCGGAACGGCTGTTCCGGCGTTGCGCCGCATCGGCGGCCGTCTGTGCCTCTACCACGCCGCTGAAGAGCGCGCGGACATCCATGCCGCGGTCCTGGCCGCCTTCATCGCGACGGTGAAGGACATCGACATCGACCGGCCCAACATCTTGCCCCGGATGTGCGCCGCCGCTGGGAGAGCCGGCGAGCGAGCCCGCCGGAACGCCGAGGCGGAAGCTGCCCGGCACATGCCGGAAAACGCCTCGAGGGAGGCTGCCGCGCCGTGGCAACACCCGGATCTCATCCTGGCCGACGCGGTCGGCAAGAACGTCGTCCCTGAGTCGAACGCCAAGCCGCTCGCGCTCACGCGGCTGGAAGGTCACACGTTGGCCGCTGCCGCTGCCGTGCCGGGGCTGCCCCCGGAAGCGGCAATGAAACGGTGCCGGTCGCTTTTGGCTGATGCCGTTCTGGCAGGAGAGGCCGAGCCGGCAATGTCCCTCGCGATCACCTCCCGCAATCCCGGACGGGTGGTGCACCGTCCCAAGATCTCCGCGTGGAGCCGGATCACCTCAGATCCGAAGCCCATCACCACCGACCAGAAGGGAGGCTGGGGCACCCTCACCGGCTCCGCGCGGAACCTTCGCTCACCACGGCGATGCCGCTGGCGCCCCCTACTTCGCGGGGCGCTCGTGGCGGCAACAGTTGCCATCGTCCTCGCCGCCACGGCTGCCGCCGTGCTGGCCGATTCCGGATCGTTCTCCTTCACGTCACTACGCGCTGCCGCGGTTCCGGGTGATCTCAACACGGTCTTCGACAATCTGCGGAACTGGCTCATCGGCCTGCTCGCCGCGCTGGCAACGCTCATGCTCACCATCGGCGGCCTGCGCTACCTGGTGGCGGGCGGCGATCCGGGCGAGGTCCAGAAAGCCAAGGCGGCACTCAAGGCGGCAGCGTTCGGCTACGGCCTCGCCGTGCTGGCGCCGCTGTTCGTCAGCGTGCTCAAGCGCATCGTCGGCGGCGGGTGACCACGATGACCTCCCCACCTGCCATGACGGCAACGGCGCGCGGCCTGGTCATTGCCGCTGTTGCCACGGCCGCACTCGGAGTCGCCGCCGGCACCGCGTGCGCGGACCCGGCCCCCTCTCCTCCCCCGGAACTGCCGTCCCTGCCCGGCATGAGCTTCGGCTTCGGGGACTGGATCACCAAGCAGATCAACTCCTGGTTCGCCACCCTGGCCGCCTCCGCCATCAAGCCGCTTCTCGACGTGCTCGCGGTGACGCTGCTGGCCACGCCGCACGTGACCGGCAGCGGCCGGGTCTTCGACCTGTGGAAGGCCACTGCCGCCATCGCCAACACCGCCTTCGTCCTGCTGGCCACGATCGGCGCCATCACCGCGATGGGGCACCAGACCGTGCAGACCCGGTACGCGGTCAAGGAGGTCCTGCCGCGCCTGGCGATGGCCATCCTGGCCACCAATACCAGCTTCCTGATCTGCGGAAAAGTCGTCGAGACCGCCAACGCCCTGTCCCAGGCGATCTTGGGGCAGGACTTCGATGCCGAGCGGGCGGCGGCACACCTGCGGATGCTCATCCTGCCGCCCAGCAACAGCCAGATCTTCTACATCCTGCTCGAACTCGTCGCAATCGTTTTGCTGATCATGCTGCTGATCAGCTTCGTGATGCGGTCGGCGCTGGTGCTGCTCCTGGTGGTCGCCGCGCCCATGGCGCTGGCCTGCCACGCGCTCCCCCAGACCGACGGGCTGGCCCGGTTCTGGTGGCGGGCCTTCAGCGGTCTCCTGGTCATCCAGATCGCCCAGTCGCTCACCCTTGTGATCGCCGTACGGGTCTTCTTCAACCAGGACGGCAGATTCCTTCTCGGCATCGCCCCCACCGGACAGCTGGTCAACCTCGTCCTGGCGCTCTGCCTGCTGATCATCCTGGTCCGCATCCCCGGCTGGATCTCCCGCCGTATCTTCGCTCAGGCCGGCGGCAGCAGGAGCACGATCGTCCGGATCTTCAAGTACGCCCTGGCGTACAAGCTCACCTCCCCCGTCCTGAACGCCCTGCACCTCGGCAGGGGCAGGCGTGGCGGCAAGCCTGCCGCTGCCGCCAAGGGCGCGGTTGCCTCCACGCTGGTCGGCAAAGTACTGCCTGCCGTTGCCGGAGGCCCTGCCGGTACGGCTGCCGCTACTGCGGTCACCGCTGCCACTGCGGCCGGGCGTGGCACCCGGGCTGTAGGTAGTTCAGGCGTCGTCGCGCAGGGGGGTGCCGCCAGAGCCACCGCGTCGGGGCCTCAGCCGCGCTGGCAGTCTGCCAAGCGTCGCTGGATGCCGCCCGATCCGCACGCCCCAATCGCGTGGGGCACCTCCGCCACTCCCCAGGCCTACCAGCGCTGGTCGAACCCAGCCCAGCGATGGACGCCACCGGGTCCGTCCGCTGCGCCCAAGGCGGGAATCCCCGCGCGTCCCGTCCCTTCCACCAGTCGGGCCATGGCGACCCCGTTGCCGCCTGCCGCTCCGACGGCATGGGTTCCGCCCGATACCAAGCCGGCGCCACCGGCACGTGGCGGCGGTTCGGCGAGCGGTCGAGGTCGCCGTCCGCGACGCCGTGGGGGTGAACAACGGTGACCTGGCAGCAACCAGTGCTGATTCCCGCCGACGTCGAAACCCCCGACAAGATCATCGGCTCGTTCACCGCCCGGCAGGTGCTCATCCTGGCCGGAACCGGGGCCATCCTCTACGCCGCCTACGCAGCCGTCGGTGATCACGTGCCGCTCCTGGTCTGTGCCGCGGTAGCGCTGCCCGTGACCGTCGGCGCGATCCTGCTGGCCATCGGCCGGCACGACGGCATCCCCCTCGACCGCTACGTGCTGGCGGCCCTTCGCCACCAGCGCTCCCCCAAGCACCTGGTCTCTTCCTTCGAGGACATCCCCATGCCACCTGCCTGGATGGCGGCCAACACCCAACGGCCGCCCGCTCCGCTCAAGCTGCCCGCCCGCGGCGTCGCCGGAGACGGCCTGGTCGACCTCGGACCGGACGGTGTCGCCGCCGTGGCCGAGGTCTCCACCGTCAGCTTCGCCCTGCGCACCCCGGACGAACAAGACGCGCTGGCCGCGGTCTTCGGCCGCTGGCTCAACTCGCTGTCCGGCCCCGCCCAGATCCTGGTCAGGGCCGAACGCGTCGACCTGTCCGAGACGATCGCCACCCTGCAGGACAACGCCCGGCAACTCCCGCATCCCGCGCTCGCCTCCGCCGCCCTGGAACACGCGGCCTTCCTCGGCGAACTGTCCGCCCGCCATGACCTGCTGCGCCGCCAGGTCCTGCTGATCATCCGCGAACCCTCCGTGGGCGCTCACGGCCGTGACGCGGCCGCCGCGCGAGCGCTGCGCCGCCTGGACGAGGCCTCCCGGGTGCTCGGCTCCTGCGGGCTCACCGCCCGGCTCCTGGACGCCCGCGCCGTCGCCGCGCTGCTGGCCTCCTGCTTCGACCCCTCAGCCCCACCTTTGCCCGACGACGACATCGCCCTGCCCGGCGAGGTCATCACGACAGGAGGCACCTGGTGAAGATCCGCCGCACCACTACGCCATCCAGCGGGTTCGGTCCACAGGCTGTGGACATCCAACCTCGGCACGTGCGGGTCGGGGAAAGCCTGTGCGCGACGCTGGCCATCACCGGATACCCGCGCGAGGTCGCTCCCGGCTGGCTGGAACCACTGCTCACCTACCCCGGCCGGCTCGACGTGTCGCTGCACATCGAGCCCGTCCCCTCGCTCGTGGCAACGGACCGGCTGCGCAAGCAGCTGGCCCGGCTGGAATCGGGCCTGCGCTCCGACCAAGACCATGGCCGGCTCCTGGACCCGGGCGCTGAAGCCGCCGCCGAGGACGCCCAAGATCTGGCCGCACGCATCGCCCGAGGCCAGGCCAAGCTCTTTCGCGCCTCGATCTACCTCACCGTCCACGCCAGATCCGCCACAGAGCTCGATGACGCCTGTGCCCAGGTTCGGGCGCTGGCCGCCTCCCTCCTGCTGGACGCCCGCCAGGTCACCTTCCGCCAGCTGCAGGGCTGGGTGTCCTCGCTGCCCTTCGCCTACGACAACCTCGCCATGCGGCGCACGTTCGACACCTCCGCCCTGGCCGCGGCGTTCCCCTTCACCAGCCCCGACCTGACCGCCGAACTCGGCCCCACCGCCGTGCTGTACGGCGCGAACATGGCCAGCGCCTCCCTGGTGGCGTGGGACCGGTTCGCCCAGGACAACCACAACTCCGTCATCCTGGCCCGCTCCGGCAGCGGCAAGAGCTACCTGACCAAGCTGGAGGCGCTGCGCTCGCTGTACGCGGGCATCGAAGTGGCCGTCATCGACCCCGAGGACGAGTACGCCCGCCTCGCGCACGCGGTGGGCGGTGCCTACGTCCACCTCGGCGCGCCCAAGGTCCGTCTCAACCCGCTCGACCTGCCGCCCAAGAACCAACGAGGCGAAGACCCGCTCACCCGCCGAGCGCTGTTCCTGCACACGCTGATCGCGGTCATGCTCGGCGAACCGCTCACCAACACCGGCAAGGCGGCCCTCGACCGCGCCATCCTCACCACCTACCGGCAGGCCGGGATCACCACCGCCGCCCACACCTGGAAGCGCCGCCCCCCGCTCCTGAGCGACCTGGCGGCGACTCTGGCCGAGGACACCGATCCTCAAGCAAAGGAGCTGGCCGCCGGGCTGGCACCGTACGTCTCCGGCAGCCACCGCCAGCTGTTCGACGGCCCCACCACCACCCGCCCCGACTCCCACCTGATCGTCTTCTCGCTGCGTGACCTGCCCGACGAACTCAAAGCCGTCGGCACCCTCCTGACCTTGGACGCGATCTGGCGGCGCGTCTCCGACCCCCACAACCGGCGCCCCCGCCTGGTCGTGGTCGACGAGGCCTGGCTGCTGATGAAAATCCCCGAAGGAGCCCGATTCCTGCTCCGCATGGCCAAATCCGCCCGCAAGTACTGGGCCGGCCTGTCCGTCGTGACCCAGGACGCCGCCGACCTGCTCGGCTCCGAACTCGGCCAGGCCATCGTCGCCAACTCCACCACCCAGATCCTGCTCCGCCAGGCCCCACAGGCGATCGACACGGTCACCGAGGCGTTCCGGCTCTCGGACGGCGAACGACAGCTGCTCCTGTCCGCGGAAAAGGGGACCGGCCTGCTCACTGCCGGAACGAGCGGGCAGCGCTGCCCGCTTCAGGTGATCTCCAGTGCTCGTGAGCACGCGCTGGTCACATCGTCGCCGCAGGAGCTGGCCGAGCTGGACTACGCGGAGGACGAGCTGTGATCTACGACCTCCTCCAGGACCCGGACGCGGTCCTGACCTGGGTGCTCGACTGGCTGGCCGCCCACGTCTGGCAACTGATCGCGGTGCTGTTCGGCGCCGAGGTGCTTGCAGTTCTGGTGCGCGCATGCGCGATACGGCTGCGGCACCGCAGCCTCGTACGAGGTGCGCGATGCGTGGAGATCCTCGCGCCGCCGGTGGCCAACATGCCGGGCGCCGAGGCCCTCTGGAACAACCTGATCGGCCTGCTCAGGCCGTCGTGGAAGCGGCTGGTGTTCGGGCAGCCGCACCTCGCCTTCGAGTACGTCTTCGGCGTCGGGGGCGTGCGGATCAGCCTGTGGGTGCCCGGCTCGATCCCGCAGTACCTCGTCGAGCACGCGATCGAAGCCGCCTGGCCCTCCTCCCGCACCACCATTCATCGGGCTGAACCGCCCGTGCCCCGAGACGGCTACACGAGCGGCGGGCAACTCGTCCTGGCCCGTGCCGAGCGGCTACCGACCCGGCACGATCACCGCACCGACCCGCTACGCGCCCTCATCGGCGCAGCCGTCGGCATGCCGGGCTGGCAGCACGCCTGCGTACAGATCCTCGCCCGCCCGGCCACCGGCAGCCGCCTCACCAACGCCTGCGGCGGTGCCGTGGCCCGGTTGATCAGAGCCCTTCTCGACCTCGCGGTCCCCGGACCACGCCACCTGCGCCAGCCCGCAGCCGATCGTGTCGACGGCTTGGAAGAGACAGCCGAGGCACGAGCCATCAGAGACAAGGCCCACCACTCCCGCTACGAAGTCGCGATCCGCTACGCCGTCCAGGCCGATGAGCCCACCACCGCTGACATGGCGAACGTGAAAGTCGCACGCCAGATCCGGCAGAACGCCATCCGCGGGCGCGCCCACGCACTCGCCTCGGCGTTCGCCCTCTTCAGCGGATACAACCGGCTGGAACGACGACGGCTGTTCCGGCCCGCCGGCCGCCTGGCGTCACGGCGGATGAGCCGCGGCTACCTGCTGTCGGTCCCTGAACTGTCGGCGATCGCCCACCTCCCCCTGGACGCCGCGGTGCCCGGGCTCCAGCGCGCGGGAGCCAACACCGTAGCGCCGTCCCCGAAGGTCTCGCACGGCGGAGCTCACGCCAAGGTGCTCGGATTCTCCGACGCCGGCCACGACCGTCCGGTCGCCCTGCGGGTCGGCGACTCCTTCCACCACGTCCATGTGATGGGGCCGAACGGCACCGGCAAGTCCACCCTGCTGGCCCAGATGATCCTCTCCGACGTCGAGGCCGGTCGCGGCGTGGTGGTCATCGAGGCCAAAGGCGACCTCGTCCGCGACCTCCTCGGCCTCATGCCGGAGGAGGCGGCCGACAAGGTCGTGCTGATCGATCCCGACGACCGGCACGCCCGGCCCTCCCTCAACGTCCTGGGCGGCCCCGACCTGGCCATGGGCGTGGACAACCTGGTCGGCATCTTCCACCAGATCTACGCCGACTACTGGGGCCCGCGCACCGACGACATCCTGCGCGGCTGTGCCCTCACCCTGGCCCGCAACAACGGCACCCTCGCCGACATCCCGACCCTGCTGTCCGACAAGACCTTCCGCCAGCGGCACATCGCCACCCTCGACGACCCGCTGCTGCGCGGGTTCTGGGCCTGGTACGGCGCCCTGTCGGAATCAGCCCAGGCCCATGTCACCGCCCCCATCATGAACAAGCTCCGGGCCTTCCTGCTGCGCCCCTTCGTCCGCGACGTGATCGGATCCACCAGCTCGACGTTCGACCTCGGCGAGGTCCTCGACGGGGGGGTCCTTCTCGTCCGACTGCCCAAAGGCGTCCTCGGGGACGACTCCGCCCGCCTGCTCGGCTCGATGATCCTCGCCCAGATGTGGCAGGCCGCCTCCCGCCGCGCCAAGTCCGGCCACACGCGCAGCCCCGCCGCGCTCTTCGTGGACGAGTGCCACAACTTCCTCACGCTGCCGCACGCGCTGTCCGACATGCTCGCCGAGGCCCGCGCCTACCGCGTCTCCCTCACCCTGGCCCACCAGCACCTGGCCCAACTCCCCCGGCAACTGCGCCAGGCCATCTCCTCCGATGCCCGCAACAAGATCTACTTCTCGCTGTCCCCCGAGGACGCCCGCGAGGTAGAGCACCACTTCACGCCCTTCCTGACCGCGCACGACCTGGCCAACCTCGACGCCTACCAGGCCGCGGCCCGCCTGGTCGTCCGCTCGGCAGAAGCCCCGCCCTTCACGCTGCGCACCAGGCCACTGCCCGAGCCCGCCGCGGACGTCGCCCGGCGCATCCGAGCGGCCGCCGCACGCGCCCACGGCCGCACCTCGACCACAACCACCCCGAAGCCGGACGCCCGGCGCACCTTCTGAAAGGGAAACCCATCATGTCCATCCGCTACACCCCCAGAATGCTGGCCGAACTCGCGGCCCGCCTCACCGACCGCGACCGCAAGTTGATCCGCCTGACGCGCGACTTCCGCGTCCTGACCTCGCCGCAGGTCAGCGACATGTTCTTCGACACCGACGACGCCGCGCGCCGACGACTGCTGGCGCTCACCCGCATGGGCATCCTGGAACGATTCCGCCCCAACCTCCCACCGGCCATGGGCACAGCCCCCTACCACTACGTCATCGGCGAGACCGCCGCCGCCGTACTCGCCTCCGAAGACGGCGTCGACCTGAGCGACTTCGGCTACCGCCGCGACCGGGTCCTCAGCATCGTCTACAGCCAACGCCTCGCCCACACCGTCGGCACCAACGGAATCGCCACCAGCCTGTACGCCTTCGCCCGCCGCCACCCGCTAACCGAACTCGCCACCTGGTGGCCCGAACACCGCTGCGCCACCGAATGGGCGCCGATGGCCCGGCCCGACGCCTACGCCCGCTGGAGCGAAGGACACCACACCATCGAGTTCTTCCTCGAATACGACACTGGCACCGAACCCCTCGACCGAGTCGCCCACAAGCTCGACGGCTACGCCCAGCTGGCCGAGTCCAGCAGGATCGTTACGCCGGTCCTGTTCTGGGTCCAGGGCGAGCGCCGCGAGGCCAACCTCCGCAACAAGCTCAAGCACCACCCCGGGAACATGTTCGTCCCGATCGCCACCGGCCACGCCGCCACGGTCAACGGCACCGTGGACGACGGCCCGGCGGGAGCCCGCTGGCTGCCCACAGACCTCGATCGTCCACGGTTCAGGCTGGCAGAGCTGGCCAAGCACTGGCCCGGACTCGGACCTCAGGTGGCTCCCGAGCCGGCCGAGGAGGAGGCCGAATGATCCTCGAAGCCGGGCTCGTCAAAGCCATCGCCGCGGGAGGCGGGTTGGTCTCCAGCGTCGCGGTTATCGCCGGGGTGGCCGGCGGAGGCCAGTACGCCGCCACCCAAGCCGACCCCACGAAGCTCTCCTCGGCTGTCTGCACCTACACAGGCAAGCCCTCCACCCCCGAGAAGACCCGCACGGCCTCCACTGGGCTTCGCCTGACATCAGAACAGGCGGCCAATGCCCGCATCATCATCAGCACGGCCGATGAACTGGGGCTCCCGCGCCGCGCCGCCATCATCGGCATCGCCGCCGCCCTCCAGGAATCCTCGCTCCATAACGACACTGTGGGCGACCACGGCCGTGCCTTCGGAATCTTCCAGCAGCATCCACAGCACGGTTGGGGTACACGAGCCCAGGTCTCCGACCCCCGCCACGCCACACGGACGTTCTTCTCCAGGCTGATCAAAATCGACAACTGGACCGCCAAAACGCTCGCCACCGTGGCCCAAGCCATCCAACGATCAGCCTTCCCGGACGCCTACGCCAAACACGAGGCCCGCGCGAAACGCCTCGTCACCGCCTTGGGCAGCCCTCCCACCGGGCGAACGTCTGGCGTGAAGTTGTCCTCGGCGGACACCAAGGCGGTGCGCGCCAGCCTGGAACTGGCGACCGCACTCGGCGTTACCCGCGCCGCTTTCGTCGCAGATGTCCAGATGGGCATCGAGGCCGGCGCACTCCCCAGCGCACGCAAGAACACCAGCCTGGGCAGCGACACCGCCCACCTAGCTGAGCAGATCGTCACAACCGTCGCCGGCCAGCTCTGCAAGGAACTGTCCCAGAAGATCGGCCAAGTTCTCGACCCGGACACCCTGGCGGCGATCCGGACGTCCGGGCGCGGCGCGGTCGCCCTCGTCGCCGCCCTCAAGATGATCGGAGTGCCGTACGCCTGGGGCGGTGGCGGCGCGATGGGACCGAGCTACGGCATCGGCCACGGCGCTGGCACCAAAGGCTTCGACTGCTCAGGCCTGACCGAATACGCCTGGGCCAAAGCCGGCGTGAAAATCGGCGGACACACCTCAACGCAATGGCGCGCGGGCGTCCGCGTACCGCGCTCCCAACTCAAGCCCGGAGACCTGGTGTTCTTCGCCACCAACCCGAACAACCCCGCCACCATCCATCACGTGGTCCTGAACATCGACGGCAAGCGCTACGTACATGCCCCGACCACCGGCAGCAGGGTGCAAGTGGGCCAATGGACCGCGAGGCAAGAAGCACAATTCGCCGGGGCGGTACGCCCAGGATGACCTCGGCGTACGCTAAACACGACCGCTCTCACCTTTTGGCCAATCGGTATGAGTAGGTCGGCGGAAGGGCCCGCGCCAACTGCGTTGGCCCTTCCGCTTGTGCGCCGTGGTGCATGGGATCGGGTGTGGATTCAGCGGTAGCGGGACAGGCCATCGGCCAGTTCTTCCTCATCGCCATCCTGGTAAGCGGACAGGGACTGCTGCAGGGCAAAGGTCCTGCGGATCGTGGCGATGCGGGTGACCATCTCGCTGTGCGACCAGCCGCCCAGCTCCAGGACCGGTCCAAGAAGTCCTGGCCGTAGCTGGCGCCAACGGCCGCGAGATCCTCGGCAGGGTCACCAATCGCGACCTCGTCCCAATCGACCACCCCGCTGAGCTGCGGCAACCCGTCGTTGCTTACCCATAGGACGTTCTCGGCACCGAGGTCACCATGCACCAACGCCTCGGTGATGTCGGGAAGACCGTCTAGCGCCTCGAGCTCCCGCTCGGCCCGTTGACGCCCGCCATCGGACATGAACCGAAACAACTCGGCACGGACGTCATCTGTGAACTGCCGCCACCGGTCTTCTGATGTTGGCAGCGCCGCTCGTACCTTCTCATCAGCGCCAGCCTTGATCAGCCCGGTCAGCAGTGTGACGTATTGCGCTGCCACGACCTCGGCCACCCTGAGGTCTTCGAGAGCGCCGGCCTCCAGCGGTGCTCCGGGAATGCGGCTGAGGACCAGGAACGACGGTTCCTCTGTGTCTTGAGCACCGGCCTCGAACAGCGGCTGAGGCGTACGGAACCCGAGATCGAGCTCGGCAAGAGTGCGCAGTACGGCCGCCCGTTGCGGCAGCCGCCCAGCGGCCGCCTTTGTCCGGGGCAGGCACACCACGCGGTCCGAGCCCATCACGACCCGATAGAACTGTCCTTCACGGATGGCGAGGTCTTCGGGTTTGCTGCCCGGCAGCAGCCGACTAAACAGAGCGCGATGCATCTGCAGCGGCTGCCCTTGCTGAGTAATCTGCGTACCTGTTGTGGCACCACGCTCCACGCGCTGACCGAGACACGTTCATATTGAACCGGCGCTGATCGTCTACCGCAGAACTGGTGACGGCGTTAACCACAGCGTTAGCTGTCTGGGAAGAATGCCTGGAGGAGCGTGTATCCCGGCATGTGCTCGGCGGGACGCACGCCCACCGTGAACATCTCCGGCTCGTCGAACACCGGCTCTCCGCTCGGGCGGCGCGTGTACGGCACGCGCCCGTAGTCCACACCGTCGCTCTGATCGAAGCTCATCCAGGTGATCGCCTCGTGCTCCCCCTCGCGCAGCGGATGGTTCGATACCGCACGGCTGAAGACTTTGTCCGGCATGATCATCCACACCTGCGGGACCGCGAAAACCCAGCGCGTCGCCGCGACCTCCTGAGCCTTGACGGCGGCTCGCGTCTCGAATGCGATAGCTGACTGCTGATCGCGAAGGTAGTCGAAGTCGCTGAGCACCAGCAGGCGCTCCCCCCGGAGAGCAACGATCGCGGGGGAGTCGCGGGCGATGATGCTCTTTTCGAGGCGTTCGACCACGTCGAAGAGCAGCGCAGCCGTCTCGTCGTTCATCGCGTCCTCCGAACCTGCAGTCCCCCAGAGATCCTGCCACGGCGCGGCCGGGGCTCGTGGCACCGATGACAGCGCCACGAGCCCCGCAACACTCAAGCGGCCTTGGTCAGGATGGAACGGTCGAGGACCTTCTCCAGCGTCTGCACGGTGGCCAGGTCGAGATCGTCGATGTCGCCGGTGATCATGCGGTGCATGTTGCGCTCGGCTCGTACCGCTCCTCGGACGATCTGGCCGTGGTGAGTGAAGGTGTTCACCGCCTGCAAGACCCCGAAGGCGGTGCCGCGCCAGGGGCTGACGCGCTTGTCGCGGTCCCAGAGGTGCATCAGGGCGTGGCGTTTGGTCTGGGCCATGGTGCGGCTGCGCCCGTGCTCTGCGGGAAGGGGGACGTGCTGGTCCAGGAAAGAGCGCCAGTGCGCGTCCGAGATCTCCACCTGGCACAGCTGGCGGACTTCGGCGGCGAAGGCGTCGGCGGCCTGGTGGATGATGCCCAGGGCGTCGCGGACGTCCACGACGCGGCCGAGGCTGTTGCGGGAGTGCTTGATCTTGACCCGTTTGGCGTTGTTAGAGGCCAGGGCCGCGGAAAGGGTGTTGTCGCAGACGATCAGTTGGGCGCCGGTCTGGTAGGTCGAGGACAGGGAGCCGTCCAGTGAGGTGGCGGCGGACAGGAACGGTCGGAAGGCGACGCCTTCCGGGGTGGTGCAGGTGTCGGGCAGCTCGACCTGGACCCAGGCCACCGCGCCGCCTTTGAGGAGGCCGGCCGAGCCGATGGCCAATTCGTCGTCCAGGATCGTTTCGATGTGTTGGACGAGCCACCGCTTGTATTCGTGGATTTGGAAGCCCTGTTTGAAGACGCCGAGGATGTGGCCGGTATCGGGCCGGATGATCGTCTTGCGGGTGGGGTCAGTCAGCCGGGTGACGCCGTCACCGGTCAGATAGCTGGTCTCGAGGGTGCCCTCGATGGGCTCCCAGCCGAACAGGCGGCGCTTGACGTCCGCGACGGGGATCGGGCCGGGGTAGTGGTTGGGCTCGTCGCCTTGGTGGCTGGCACGGTAGTGCCACGCAGTACCGCGTTTGGCGCTGAAGCCGATCAGCGTGTTCTGGTTCAGCCAGGTCAGGCTCTCGCGGGACATGAAGACCTCCATGATCGGGCTAGGCATGCGAAGGAGCCCCGAGCGGCCGAGGGCGGGCCGGCCCGGGGCGCAGCTTGAGCGGGTTATGTGGGCTCGCCCTGCCACAGGCGCAGGGCCTCGCGGGTGTCGTCCCTGGTGGGACGGGCGGCGGCGCGCAGGTCGGCCAGGGTCCAGGCGAGACGCAGGATCCTGGTCACCGCTCTCGGGGAGATCGCGCCGCTGTGGAGTGGGGTGTCCAGCGGGTCGAAAGCCTCGGGAGCCAGGCGGTGGCTGGTCCGCAGCTCCAGCGCGGGAATGTCCGCGTTGGTCTGCCAGGGGGTGCCGGTCAGGCGGTGGGCGGCGCGGGCGCGTGCCTCGGCCACGCGGACGGCCACGGTGGCGGTAGGCTCTCCCGGTTCGGCGGTCAGCCGGTCGAGCGGGGTGATGGGAGCGGTGATCTCGATGCGTTCCCGCAGGGGGGCGAGCCGGTTCAGGTAGCGGCGGCGCTCGATGGGGCCGCAGTGGCACAGCGTGGGGGTGGTGCAGGGGCAGGGGTGGGTGGCCAGCAGCAGCTGGAAACGGGCGGGCAGGCCGAGGATGCCGCCCGCGTCGGCGAGCATGATCTCGCCGGTGTCCAGGGGGTAGCGCAGCCCATCCAGGATGCTGCGGGCGTATTCGGGAGCTTCGGCGAGGAACAGCACGCCCGCGTGTGCCAGCGATACCGCTCCGGGCCGGAGCCCACCAGTGGTGTGGCGGCCGAAGATCGCGGCGGCGGTGTTGGTGTAGTGCGGCGCGCACAGCGGTCGACGTCGGCCCTGCCAAGGGGTCTCGGTCAGCGAGTAGATCTCGCTGACCTGAGCGAGGCCGGCGTCGTCGAGGTCGGGCAGGATGCCGGGCAGGCGTTCAGCCAGCATCGTGGCGGGACCGTCACCGTGCAGCAGTAGGTGATGTCCGCCGGCCGCGCAGACTTCCAAAGCGCGTCGGGCGGCCTGGTTACCTGGCACATCGGCCAGATCCAGCACCGGTGCATCCGGTGCATCCTGGGTCGGGACACGTGGCGTCGGCACGGTGGCGGGTGCGCCGCTGGTCAGCCGCTCGATGAGATCGGTCAGCGACACGGCGGGCAAGATCGCGCACGGGCCGCCCTCCTCGATGCTTGCGGCGGGGAGGGCTACGGCCCAGATGCCGGAGGTGACCAGTGCCCGAAGGGCGCAGGGCAGCCCACGGATGGGCCGCAGGGCACCGTCCAGCCCAAGCTCCCCCAGGAAGGCCGTATCGGCCAGCCGGTCGACGGGGACGGTGCCAGCTGCGGCCAGGATGGCCACCGCGATCGCTACATCCAGCGACGAGCCGTACTTGGGCATGCCCATCGGGAGCACGTTGACCGTGATCTGCCCATCCGGCCAGGGGTAGCCGCTGTTGAGGATCGCGGCGCGCACCCGATCCCGCGTCTGGGGCACCGTGGCCTCGGGCAGGCCGATCAGGTGCACACCGGACAGGCCCGGACAGACGCGGGCCTCAATCCGAACGACGTGCCCGGACAGGCCGATCACGACAGCGGAGGTGACGGCGGCGAACGTCATCGGTCCTCACCACCCCTCAACCGGGACGGGCAGCACCGGCAGGACGGCGCGCGGGCAGTTGTCCACCTGCGCCTCGATCAGCTCGGCCGCCTCGGGGGTGTACATCTTCTGGATCGAGGTGGGCGGCACACCGTTGCTGACGGCGTAGTCCACCAGCTGGGCCATGGTGTAGCGCGGGTTGGCGGCCAGGGCGCGCTCCACGGCGATGGCGGCGAGCGTCCCCGCGCCCGCGCTGTAGGCGGCCACGGCCAGCAGCGTGGCGGGAGCGGCGATGTAGCCGGGCTCGACCCGGCGAACTATTTCGCTCCACAGCGTGATGTGTGTCGGCGTGGAGTAGTCGCGGGTCAGCGTGATCGCGGCATCGCGTATCACGACGGAGGTGAGCAGCACACCCAGCCAGGCCACCTGCTCCGGGGTGAGCGGCTGGCTGGCCCGGCTGCTGGCGAAGGCGTCGTGCACCCGCGCCAGTCCCTCGTCATACCAGTACCGCGGTGTGGCGGTGGGTAGCAGGCGCGCGGCCCGCTCGCGTGCCGTACCGGTGGCCTTCCGGATGGCGTCGCGGTCGGGACCGGCCACCGGGGTCAGGCAGTCGGCGAACGCCTCTCGATCCGGGAATGCGCACAGGCCTGCGACCACGGCCTGCGCGGCGATCTGACTGGTGGTGAGGTCGTACGGGATACCGGTGCCGGAACCGGCATCGGGGTGGGCCCAATAGTGGTTGTCCTGGCAGCGCAGTAGCTGCGCGATCAGGATGCCGGTGGGCACGATCGCCTCCCGCAAGCCCTCCAGCACCGGGTCGGCCAGGTCGGACGAGCCGTAGCCGATGACCGCGACCTCGCTGGTCTGGTTGCGGGTCAGGATGTTCAGGCAGTGGGCGATGGTGTTGGCGCTCTCCCGCAGGGTGCCGGGCAGGTCGTAGCGGACGCCGATGGCGAGAGCCTGGTCCCGGAAGGCGAGCACGACCACGCTCAGCGTGGGATGGAAGCCCAGCAGGTAAGGCACGATGGCCAGGTAGTCGATGGGATGCGACAGGCGCGCGGTTTCGGTCACGGTAAGACACCTCCAAGGAAGGTGGGCATATAACGAAGCGCGCCGCGCGGTCCCAGGCGAAGGATCATGCGGCGCGCATGACGCGGCGGATGATTGGGGGGGCAGGGTCGGACTCGTTCGGTAGGGATGCCGCCGCGTGACCTCAGCCAGAGCCGCCAGGTGCGGTGTGGGCCTCGCCTAAGGCGGCGGCAGCATGGAGCAATCCGCAATGACGCACGGCGGAAGACATCGACGCGCCAGACATGGACGCTGTACCGGTAGCGGGTCGTTCTACCGCTCAGAGCCAGATACGACACAGCCGCTGGTGGCGGCTGGTAGTCAGCGAATAGCAGCAGTCAGGGATGATCACCTCGCCGTCGTCACGGACCCAGGCGATCGGGGTGGCGAAAGACAGCACCACGTACACGATCCGCGGCACGTCAGCCCGATACCGCTGCACCCACTCGACGGGCAGCCGGCCAGTCTCGGCAGGCGGCGAGCAGACGGCCGACAGCCCGCCACTGGTAGTGAACCCGGCGCGCTGGGCCATGTGGAGGCCGGGGAAGCGGGAGCAGCTGGAGTTGCGCGGCATGAGCGTTCACCACATCCCGCATCCGGGCGAAGCATGGTCCCCACCGCAGTAGGCGCACACGTCCTCCATCGCGTACAGCGACAGCTCTTCAGCGAAGCGGTCACGCCAGTTGATCTGCGTACGGGTGGAGGAGTCGAAGTATTCGGCGTCGGTGTCTCCCGGGCACAGCGTCAGGAACCTGAGCACCGTCGTGGCGGAGGTGATCAGCGTGCAGGTGGACAGGACTGTGCCGGCCGGGGAGCTGATGTCCGTGGCGGAGAAGATCGTCCGATTGCGGTACGAGAGCCGATACAGCCAGCGGATCCGCCCCTCTGGCGTACGACCGTGCGGCCACAGTTCGAGAAGGTGTCCCTCATCGATGGGCCAGCCAGCCAGCAGCCGGGAGGTGATCCGCCACCTCGGGGGCAGGGCGATGCCGTCAAGAACGGCCATAGGGATGTCCTCCTCGCGGTCGGCGTTCGCCGTCGGCCGGTGGCGGAGGTTCCAGGCTGAGGGCGATCGCATTAGCCCGGCGAATGCCGTACTGCAGCGCGTCACGCAGGCATTTGTGAAGCAGTACTCCGGGGAAGCGTTCGCGAACCTGATCGAGATGGGAGACCGTGCCGCTCCAATCACCCTCCCGACCGGGTGCGGGCGGCAGGAACAGATGCCGGAAGGAACAGCTCGGCCCGTGCGCCTCCGGAGCAAGCCCCGGACACAACACCACAACGAGCAACTCCTCGGCAGGGGTGTTCTCCATAGAACGAACCTCCTTATAGGCAGGAGCACCGTCCGGGCGGGCCTGCCGTACCGCCCGGACGGAGATCAACAGAAGGGAAAGAAGCCGCGAGACAAGCGCCGTCCCGGGCCTTGCATGCGACTCAGGACAGAGAGACCGTCTGCACATCGGCCTAAAAGCTGGCCGCGGGCCCCTAAAAACGCATGAACGCGCTCAATTAAACGAACCTGGAAGCGTCGCGCTCGGGCCTCACTTAAATACGGTGACAAGGCCACTTCAACCGTCCGGTCGGCTCGTAATTATTGAAGTCGAGAACCGGCCTGGACCGTGGGCTTCCTTCCGTATTCAGGATGTCTATGCTCTCACTTAAATACGCCCTTCGGATGGCCTCAACCGTCCGGCCTCACGCCAATTAGTCGGACACAATAAAGGGGCTCCAGAGTCGAGCTCTGGAGCCCCTTTATGCCGCCGATTCAGCCGTTCATGACCGGCTCATCTCCGGCGTACACTGTTGCGCCTCGCGCATCGTCAAGGCGTTCCGAGAGCTCCCGGAATTCTGCGCGTGCGGCGTCTCGGACGCGGATAACGGCGCGGCGGGAGCCGTAGGCCCCGCCTTCTCGTTCTTGGGCAACAGTGGCCAGGATCCCCGCCCGCTTCAGGTTCTCCGCCTGTTCCGCCTTGGAGATGATCTCGCGCAGGACGGGAAACTCCTGCCCGTCTCCGAACGCCTGGCGGAAGATCTCGGCGCTGTACTGGGCAGCGGAGAACGCCACCGCAGCACGGGTCACGTTCTCGGCGTGCGGCAGGCCGCGCATGAGCTGAGCTCCCGGGGTCGCGTCCATTTCGGTCGGCGGGACGTCCACGCGGTAGCCGTTGCGAGCAGCGGCATCACGGACGGCCCAGCGTTGGAGTGTGGTTCGTGTGATGGTCATCTGCGCGCCGTCACGCCGTACGTAGATCCACGCCTGAGTTTCGCGGGTTGTGCCGCTCTCGGGAGCCGGCTGGCACTTGCCGAGCACGTTGCGGAGCAGCTGCGTGAAGAGAAGAACGGCGTCCTGATTGACGTCGTCGGACACATCGTCGGTGCCATACGACGCGTGACCGCTCCTGACGATCGTGGCGCTTCCGTCCATACGCTTGCGGGATCGCGTGGCGTCGACCGTGCGGCAGTATCCGCGGGCGAGCTTACGGATCTCCGCCCAGTCCTCCGGGGTGACGCGCGCCATGTCTTCTGACGTGAGACTCTCGCCGGGAATGCTAGTTGGGACGGACTTTGCCATTACGCTTTTCGCCATGACCGCTCTCCGATCTGTTCGTGTTCCGCTTATCGGAACACCTCACCTTTTGGCTAATTCAATTAAAACCCAATATGTAGATCAAATCAATTGGCTAGCCATTTTCCTAAAGATTCTTACGGAGAGATATGGTATTTAACGGGAGCATTCGAGAAGCCTTAAGGAATTGATGAAAGTAAATTGAAAGCGATAATAGGATGGCATATCTCTTCGAAGAGAAGCAGGTGCTTTCATGGCTGGACCCACGCCTCTATGGTGCAGCTCCGCTCCATGAGTCGGAGCTCACAGCGGGCAGCTCAGATGCCTCTGACCTCGGATGTAACGCGCGCCTACCCTCCCACTTAATTGGGAGAACCATTCGCACGGCTATTCGGAGGTCTACTAGGAGACCTGCTGGCATCGATGGATGCAGACGATCCTCTGCCACCCAGAGAGCGTGCCCCCGTGATCTTTCGAGACGGACCCCCAGCTCACATTCCAGCCCCGCATTCACTCCTGTGAGCGGCACGGACCACGGAAGATCCTTACTCCCTGAGAGAAAGGATCGACAATGTGGCGCCTCCTCGCTCTAGCTCAGAGCTCCGTCCTCCTGGCCCTTGTCTGCGCCTCCCCTGCACTCGCTCAAGGCCAGCCACACAATGTCTCAGCGTCCTCCACCTGTACAACGCGAGTGAAGATCACAGGAAAGAAGGTAGCAATCCGCGACGAAGCGAAGCCGGACGCTCCCGTTGTCGCCTTCGTCAAAGAAGGAGAGGTCCTCGAAAGTTGCTGGAAGGTCATCGGACGCGAGAAGCCGTACACCAAGTGCGGCGCGGAACACTATGACTGGTACCTCGTCAACGCCGGCACTCTGAGGAGCGGATATGTACCCGTGACCTGCGCCCGTAAGTTGTAGCGTCGCCGCTACGAATCCGCGCCTCGATGCATGCGAGGTGCGGTCCTTCCATCAGGTGCCGGACCGCGCCGTCAGAACGTCTTCAGGTGAACTACGCCTTGGCATGCCGGGCTACGACTGTCGATATGCTCCTTCGGCTAGTCGGTTCCTACCGCAACGAGCGGAATGGTTGCCTTAGTGGTCCAGCGATAAACGTGTTCGTCCCGGTCGAGGACAATGAGTTGGATACGGCGGATCGTGATAGTGACGGGCTCGGCTTGCACGCTGTCGAGAGCTTTGGCGTACAGCTCGATAGGACCATCGGAGTTGCTGTAGGCGATGCTCACATGCGGGGTCCACTGTTCGGCGTCTGGGATCCGTTCCGGGTCCCAGACATCGGCGATTGCCTGCCGTACGGCTTGCCGTATCACCCGCATGCGGTCAGCGGGCTGGACGTGGAATTGCAGTGCCTCGGGATCGGTGACCGGACGGGTGAAGGCCAGCTGGACAGGTCCTACCGACTCCAGCCGTGTGGCGGCGGCTCTGGTGATCGCGGCGATGTCCGCGTCGCTGACCTCGTCGGTGAAGCCGATGCCCTGCATGGTCAGGTGCAGCCATTGGTACGGGATGAGGTCGAGGCCGTTCAACGCGGACAGCGGGGCCTGATAGGCGGCAACCAGGCGGTGCAGGGCAGGTTGGTCCTGGAAGGTGGTGTGGAAGGTGTACATGCGGCGGCCGACCCGCCAGCCGGGCCGCCACCACCAGTGGTCACGCATCCGGGACTCTGTCACGTGTCTCGCCTTTCCGTCGGCTGTCCTGCCGGCCTGTAGGTGTCGATCTGCTCTCGAAGGCTCCGCGCGAACGGGTCGTTTCCGTATCGACTCTGAGCCAGGAGCTTGCCGATCTCAAGAACGCGAGTGGCTACGGGAGCCAGACGTCGTTCGGCTGGCTCGTCCAGGACGGGGAGGAGGGCGGTCTGCGCAGCTTCGAGTTGCCGGGCGATGAGGTGAGCGTGGGCCAGGCCGATATGGATCTGCGCCCACGTGCCGTACGCCTGTTCTTCTCCTTGCCGGTACGTGTCCAGTCCCAATTGGGCAGCGGCGATGGCCTTGCCGACGTCTGCGGCGCGAAGGTGGACGGTCATCGTGTAATTGCATTGGCGGGCGATACCGCAGGAGAACAGGCCGCCGAGTTCGTCGGGCTGTGTGATGGCCGCGCGGGCGTGTTCGGCGTCGCGCAGCGCTTGCCGGGCACGGGGGACGTCCCCGAGTTCCTGCCAGGCGTCGGCTTCTTGCAGGGCGAGGAATACCTTTATGGTGTCGTTCGGCGAGCACTCGAACCCCTGACGGGCGAAGGCGGCGGCCCGGCGGTGGTGACGATCCCAGAACGCCGTCTTGGATTGGGCGCACAACACCAGCGCCCGCGTTGCCGGGATGTCAGCCTGGTCGGCCAAGATGAGGGCGGTACGGGCATGGGCTTCCGCATCTCGAAGGCGGCCCAGGTCTCCAGCAGCCCAGGCCATGAAGGCGCAGAGCTTGGCGGCCGTGGCAAAGAGCTCACGTCGTTGGTCCAGGCGTTGATGGCCGCCTTGGAGCAGGGCGAAGAGGTCTCTAGCCAGTTCGGTGGCCGTGCGCAGGAGCGGGACGGGCGGCTGGTGGAGATAGTCGTGAGCCAGGCGTGTCACCGTGCCGGCGTAGTAGTCGAGGGTGGCCGGACCGAGATCTGTCGCTTCTGCCCAGGCGCCGAAGCGGGTGACCTCGCCGGCGGACATAGGGGCCATCTGGCCAACGACCTGTGGCGACGGTGGCTCATGAGCGAAGAGGCGCTCGCGTGAGACACCAAAGGCTCGGGCATACAGGAGCTGGTAGCGCGCGCCCGGTAGGTGCTCTCCTGCCTCCCATCTCCTGATCATTCTGGTAAGAGTGGCTGTGTCCGGCACATCGGGGGCCAGACGACGCAGTTCCCGAGCCATGTCGGGGATATCCCAGAGCCGGGCCTCTCGCTCGGTGCGCAACCGTGTGGCCCACGGCGGGATGTCCTGGGGTGACATCGCGTCTTCTCTTTCGTGGACGACGAGGCGGACATGCGCGTCCGCGTATGCCTCTCATTGTCCTCCTGACAACGCTCCGCCGCAGCCCATCTACTGAGGGTCATCGGAGGTTTCCGGCCGACCCCGCTCGGGTGGTATGGCCTGGCGTCGAAAGGGAGCATAATGACCACGTCCTCGGCTGTGTCTGCTGCCGAAGCCATAGCAATCCGTCCTGGGGAGCCGCTGGTCGGCACCGTTCGCGTGGACGGATCGAAGAACGCTGCGCTTCCGCTGCTCGCGGCGGCTGCGGCACTGAGCCGCCTCGTGCACCTGAGCAACGTGCCGCAGTGCCAGGACGTGCGGACCATGCTCGCCCTGCTGCGGCAGTGCGGTTACGGCATCGCTCGGTCGACCACCAACCCCGAGGAGGTGGTGATCCAGCCGATCTCCGCCGCCTCAGAACCGCCGGAGCTCGCTGATGCAGCCAGCATCCGCGCGTCGTACTACCTCGTACCCGCGCTACTGGCCTCCTGCGGCCAGGCACGCCTGCCGTGGCCTGGAGGCTGTCCAGTGGGCGAGCGGGGAATGGACCTTCATTTCCGTGTCTACGAGGCATTCGGCGACCAGGTGCTCCTGGACAGTGTCGGCTACCACGTACACCGAGCAGCGGGAAGGACGCGTGCGGTGGAGATCACGCTGCCGTTCCGGTCTCGAGGTGCCAGCGTGGCGGCCATTCTGCGGGCGGTGGTCGAGGGTTGCCCGTTGACCCTCATCCAGCCAAACGCCTCCCCCGAGGTGGCCGAGATCTTGGCCTTCTTGCGGGGGGCTGGCTGGGACACCTACGGGGACGAGAACGTAGTGAGTCTGGTGCCCCCGGGCGGAGGCGAGGCCGGTTCGCTCGCCTGGGAGGTGCCCGGAGACAAAGTCGAGGCCGTTACGCTCGCGTGCGCGGTCGCCGTCACCCGGGGGTGCGCAGTGATCAAAGGCGTGCACGCGGCGGACGTGCAACCGGCCATGGAGGCCTTCGCCTGGCTCGGGATCCCCGCACATGCCGGAGCCGACACCGTGACGGTACAGGCCATCGACACCCAGCTGACCGGCCAGCCGCTGCGAGCGATCGCGTCCCTGTCGCCGGGCGGGCTGGACGCCGATTTCGAGCCGTCGCTGATGGTCTTGGCCCTCGGCACGCCTGGCGTGCATCTGTTCGGCGATGCCATCAATCCGGGGCGACATGGCAACCTGATCCCGCAACTGGCCCGGCTCGGGGCGGCCATCGAGCAGTTGTCCGCCACACACTGCCGCTTCTCGGGCCCGCAGCGCCTCGTCGGGACGCGGGTGACCGCCAACGACATCCGCAGCGGCTCCGCGTTGATCGTCGCGGGATTGACCGCCGCGGGCGTCACCACCGTGAAAGGCCTGGCACAACTACGTCGCGGGCACGCGAATCTCCCGAGAAAGCTACGGCAACTCGGCGCGGACATCACGGTGGACGTGGCATGAGCGGGCGGCGTGTGCTGGAGCGCATCTTGGCCACCACCGATGTCCATTCCAGTTTCGACCGGCCACTGCCGATGCTGGCGCACCTGCACGCCGCTCGCCCCGGTGCGCTCGTGGTGGACTGCGGCGACTTCTTCGAAGGCAGCGGCTACTACCGCCTCGGCGGCGGCGCCATCGAGCGGCGGGCCCTGGCCTTGTTGTACGACGTGATCGCACCGGGCAACCACGGCTGGCGCCACCACTTCGAACCCGACCTGCGGGCCATGACGGTCTGCGCCAACGCCATCGACGCGGGAACCGGCGAGCCGCTGTTCCGGCCAGTGCGCGTCGAAAGGATCGACGGACGGCAGGTGGGCGTGACCGGGGTGATCGGCGAGGAGGCGTTCGCCACCATCCCGCCCAGCGAGCGCACCGGCCATCGCGTCATCCAGCCTGTGCTCGCGTTGCACGAGCTGAGAGCCCGTTACCGCGACGCGGTCGATGACTGGATCGTGCTCAGCCACTGCGGGTTCGACCACGACCTCGCCCTGCCCGTGCTCTGCCCGTTCATCTCAGTGATCTTCTCCGGGCACTGCCACAGCGACCAGCAGGGACCGGTGCAGGTCCAGCACACGCTGGTGGTCAAGGGCCACGAGCTCGGCTCCGGGTACGCCGAAGCCGCGCTCCGTGACGGCCGGTGGGCCGTGCGTGCCCGGACATATCCCCGCACCACCCGCGTGGACAACTCCATTGCACCGCTGCTGGCTCATATCCAGGAGATACGCGAGCGCCTGATCAATCCCCTTTCACCTCTCGCCGAGCCATTCCGTGACACCATTCCCGATCGGCGCGAGATCTTGATGCTGATCGCCCACGAGCTTCGCATCCGCCACGCCATTGACACCGTGGTGCTCAACGAGACCAGCCTGCGCCCTATCCACCTCGGCTCCGTGCTGCACGAGGGCGACTTGCTGGCCATCGAACCGTTCGCCAACCAGCTCGTACGCGCCCACATCGCCGACGCCACCGGCGATCCGAAAGACTTTTTCGGCAAGCTGACCGCCCAGGTCGGCCCGCTGGTGATCGACCACGACCCGGCCGCACCGGAGCTACGGTGCGCTCTCACCACGCGGTATCTGGCCGACACCTTCTTCGGCGGACGCTGGAACGGCCCGCCCCTACCGCTCGCCCGGCTCGTGCAAGCCGTCCTGACCGGGGAGCGACTGTGATCCTCACCGGCCCCGAAATCACCGCCGCCGCCCACGACGGCCGCATCCGGATTTCCCCCTTCAACGCCGAACAGGTCAACCCCAACAGCTACAACGTCCGCCTGGGCCCGACGCTGCTGACCTACACCGAACCGATCATCGACGCCCACCGGCCCAACCCCACCAAGCCCGTCACGATCGACGACCGCGGCCACGTCCTTCAGCCCGAGGAGCTGTATCTGGGCCACACCCTGGAAGAGATCGGCTCGGACTCCTTCGTACCGCTGCTGTTCGGCCGCTCCTCCGTCGGCCGCCTGGGCCTGTTCGTCGAGATCACCGCCCCAATCGGCGACATCGGCTTCCACGGACAGTGGACCCTGATGCTCTCCCCTGTCCGCCCGTTGCGGGTCTACCCCGGCATGAAGATCGGACAGATCATGTTCTTCGTCTCACTCGGCGTCATCGACCCCTACCGCGGCAAATACCAGGACGCCGCCGGCCCGCAGCCCTCACGATACTGGCGCGAGCTGCACAAGGCGGACTTGCCATGATCCTTACCAGCCCCGCCATCGCCGCCGCCATCCACCGCGGCGACATCACCATCGACCCCTACGACCCCCGCCGCCTGTCCCCAACGCCTACGACTGGTGCCTGAACGACCGCATCCGAATCTGCGATGGACCCCTGGACGCCGCCCGCCCCACCCACTACACCGAATCCGCCATCCCCACCACCGGCATGGTGCTCACCCCCGGGCTCCTGTATCTCGGGCTCACCCTGGAACGGACCTGCTCTGAACGCTACGCCCAGTTCCTCAACGGCGACCGCACCATCGGCGCCCTCGGCATCTGGGTCCACGTCTCCGCGCCCCTGGGACATACCGGGCACGCCATCGCCTGGACGCTGGAGATCCGCGTGGCCCGGCCGGTACGCGTCTATCCCCGCATGACCTTCGGCAAGCTCGTCTTCCTGCACACCTTCGGCGCCACAGCCAGCTACCAGCGACACGGCCGCAAGTACACCGCCAGCACCAACATCGACATCTCCCGCCTCTACCAAGAACTCGCCAGCGACGGAGGCCAGCCGTGAAGCCCATCCTCACCGCCCTGGACCTGCCCGCAGCAAGCCCCGGCGGCAGCGTCGAACTCCTCCATGACCTGTACGGCGGCACCAACCCGCTGATTGCCGCACGGCTCTTCATGCTCCACGACGACCGCCCCACCCGGCCGCCGATCGAGACCCTCAAGGTCAGCGGCAAGTGCCTGACCGGACACCGCTTCTGGACCTATGTCCAGGCCCTCAGCACCGCGCTCGCCACCCACGTCAAGCCCACCAACGTGGCCATCACCCACCTGCAGCACCTGACTTTCGGCGCCACCCCTGCCCTGCTCTACACGCTCCCCCGCCACCCGAGCATCGCCCTGGTCCACGGCACCGACCTACTGACCGCCACGTCAAACCGCACCCAACGCCAGGTTCTTCGCCAGAGCGCCCACCGCGCCACCGCCATCGTGGTACCCACCCCAGCAATGGCCGACCGACTACGCCGTCTCGCGCCAAACCTGGACATCGCCAAGGTCGAGCACATCCCCTGGGGTATCCCCGACCACCTCCTGCACCGCCCACCGACGTCACCGCGAACTTATGACCGGCCCTTCAGCCTGCTCTATGCAGGACGGCTTACCTCCGAGAAGGGCGTGGGAGTGCTTGCGACCGCATGCGCAAACAACAGAAACATGACCTTGAGCATCGCCGCCCCCGCGGCCGAGTACGCGAAGTTCGCCGAGCAGCTTCGCAAGGCTGACTGCGAACACCACTACCTCGGTTGGCTTGATCGGTCTCAGCTGTGGGACACCTTCGACGAGCACGACGCGCTCGCTGTGCCCTCCACCGCGCTGGAAGCCTTCGGCCTGGTCGCCGTCGAAGCACAAGCCTGCGGCCTACCCGTCCTCTACCAGCCCGTGCCCGGCCTCATCGACGTGCTCGGCGACACCGCCCTACCGACCGACTTCACCAACCCGGACGCGCTCGCCTCCGCCCTGCGCACCCTGCGGAACGACCCAACCGCACGCGCCGAGTTGCGCACTGTGGGTCTCAGCAACGCCCGCCGCTTCCCTATCAGCAGCACCGCCCAAGCGCTCACCGTTCTTGGCAACCAGATCGCCTGATGCCACGCCGTGTGGCTCACCAGCCATGACCGCTGCCCGTTACTACGCTGGCCACCACAGCGACCGCACCGAGAGGCAGATCATGACGCCCGATCCGGATCGAATCGATCAACTCCTCCGTTATGGCGTCGAGCACAGGGTCTATCCCGGGGCTGTATGGGGTATCGGCGACGCTGACCGCATCCATTACACCGGCTCCTGCGGGTTCCTCGACCCCTACGACGGCAGCGATCCCATGACCCGGGACACCGTCTTCGACATCGCCAGTCTCACCAAGATCGTCGCCGTCTGGTCGGTCATCGGCCTGCTGTGGGATCAAGAGCGCCTGAACCTGGATGATCCACTCGGCGTGCTCATGCCAGACCTGGACGGCTACCAACTCGCACGCGTCACCGTACGCCAGCTCCTCACCCACACTGCGGGCGTACCACTGCGAGCCAACCTCAAGAATCTCTACGGCACCGACCCCGATCGGATCCGCACCGGCGTCCTGCGCGAACCCCTGCACCGGCCCCCAGGCCAAGCCGTCGAATACACCGACCGTGCCGCCCTCATCCTCGGTTTCCTCGTCGAACACCTCACTTCCATACCCCTGGACCAGCTCGCCCAGAAACGCATCTGGCAGCCCATCGGCATGACCACCACTCGCTTCGGTCCGCTTCCCTCCGAGCTCATCAAGCGCTGCGCCCCCACCGAGTACGACGAGCAAACGGGCCGATACCTCAAGGGCATGGCCCACGACTTCTCCGCCCGGCTACTGGGCGGCGCATGCGGAATCGCCGGCGCCTTCTCCACCGTGGCCGACCTGGCGACGTTCCTCCAACGCCTCCTCGACCCCGGCACCCGAAACGGCTTCAGCGCAGCCTGGATCCAGGAATCTTTCCAGGTCCACACCGGCGACCTCCGACCGCCGCGTGGCCTGTTCTGGCACCCCGCCCCGGACACCGACCCGGCGGACGGCATCTACATGCACTACGGCTTCACCGGGACCGGCATGTGGACCTCCCTCAAACAAGGCCGCTGGGCTGTCCTGCTGACCAACAAGCTGTACTTCGGCCGGGACCGCCAACCACTGAACGAAATCCGCAACCTCTTTCGCTCTCTGACGTTCGGGTGAGGCGTTGTCGTACCGTGGTGGTCACCTACGGAGAACCTCCGCCAGACGTCTTTCTGTCTGGTAATCCCCCGACAGACCGAGGCTGCGTTGATGTTGGCGTAGCAGCTCGGCGGTACGGGACGCGTCATCGCGCCTGTCGAGACGCACTTGAAGGAGAATGATCCGAAAGTACGTTTCCTCGGTGTCCGGGTCCAGTTCGCGCGCACGTTCCAGCGCCGACAGCGCCTGTTCGGGGTCCTCCTCTACCAGGTGTTCTGCCAGCTGAGAAAGAATATCTGCTTGGGACCGGGTCAACGGATACCGATGGTCCTCAACCCATTCCGCTGTCAATCCTTCAGCCAGTTCGCCTGTGCACAGCCGGGCGGTTTTCGATAGAGCAGCGACACGATCCGCTGGGGCTACCGCGGTCCGAACCTGCTCCAGTGCCGACTCGTAATCCCACAGATCCACACTGATCAGGTTGCGATCGATGCGGTAGATCGCGGAGTCCTTCGTGGTCGAAGCACTGATGAAGGGTGCCCGCTTCGCCTCGACGCTCTTGTAGTCCGTTCCGGCGACGAGCGCGCTCCGGAGGTGGCGCAGGGCGTTGTGGATGTCCTTGCCGCAATCGTCCGGCCACAGCGCGGCGGTCAGCTGATCACGAGTTACTCCGTTCGGGTTAAGGGCGAGATAGGTCAGCGTGTTCAGCTGCAACCAGCTCAGCGGCAGCGGCTCCCCCTTGTCGCGCACGTAGACCGTGGGATGGCCCAGAATCGTCAGGCGGACGAGGGCTGCGCCCGGGCAATCGGGTTGGCTGTCCCTCGACGCCGACTCAATGTCGACGACAACTCCGCATTCCACGGAGGCTAGTTGTCGTAGGTGAGCTGCGGCTTCCTCCGCAGTGGTATGGAACAGTTCGCCGTCGGCCAGAGCGTCGGAGCCGCGGCCTTCGGCTGCCTCCACGAAGTGTGTACTGCTGATTTCGCAGGTGACGCCGCCCGGCCAGGATCCCAAGAACACAGCACCGACTCCTGCGCTCTGGGCGGACATAAGCGGCGCCGTGACGTGTTCGTAGACCTCGTCATCGAGTTCGGTGATGAGCAGGATCGCGGGCAGGGCTTCGCCCGGGTCGGTGCGGCGCAGGTCACCGATCTCTGAGGACTCGCGTTCGAGCACCATCCGCCTGCGCATGAAGTATGTCTCCTCGAAGTGCCGCAGGGCCTGTTCATGCGAGGCCGCCAGAAGTAGTCCAGGCAGCCCGCCGGCGATTCGATGAAGATCCCCTTCCGTAAGGCCGAAGAGCCTTCCGGCCAGAGCCGCGGAGACGGTGACCTGGACGCGGTAGTTGCTGGACTGGCGCAGCAGATCGACGAGCAGATAGCGGACCACGGCGTCGGCCCCCGGGCCGAAGAGACCGATACCCGGACCTTCGAGGGCTATCCGCAGCGGAGAGCCGTCAGCGCTCTGCCCCAGGTGAATCTGCTCGGGCACGTCGATGGAGTAGTCCCGTCGTATCAGCTCGCCGTCAGACGGTGGTGGTTCATCCCGCTCGACAAAGGCTTGGCGGTGGGCATGGTGAAGTTCCCGAACGGGTGCGGGAGGTTCGGGCTCAGGGGTGACGGTCACGGCTTCTGCGGATGAGGGTGGGATTCGGCGTCGGCGTTGGTAGAGGCGATTGGCAACGTAGGCGGTGCTAATTCCGGCGGCATAGGCCAGGGCTACGAGAGACCCTGATGACAGGCGAATCGCCTCGGTGGTTTCGTGCGCCGGGTGGGGTTGTAAGCTCGGCGGCTGGGGTTGTGAGGTCGATGGTCTCGGTTTCGGGCTGGCCTCTGTGGCGAGAGGCTGCTCGGTTGTCGGGGACGTATCGGACGGCGTCGGGCGCTTGAGGGACAGACGGAGCTTCCAACCGGGGCGAATCAAGCCAGGATCTGCGAAGGTGTGCCCGTCCGGCTGCCGTGATCGGGCGTTGAGCTTCCAGATCATGGGCCAGCGGCGTGGGCTGCCGAGTTCCTTGTCAGCGATGTCCCACAGGGTGTCGCCTTTCCTCACGTGGTAGATCCGCTCTTCCGAAGGCGAATCGACTTCTGTGGTTGCGGCCTGCCCAAGAGGGTGGAGAGGTGCCATGGCGACGACCGGTGGCGGTGCCGTAGCGTCACTCACACCGGGGGCGAGGACGGTCAGCGTTGCGGACGCGACCAGGTATGCGGCGAGGCGCTGCATTCCCCGCAGTCCCGGGAGCCGGGGAGCGATGCGTCGGCCCCGCCATTTGGCGACAACCTCGCAGATGACGGAGAAGGAGAACGTGGCCCAGGCTCCCCAGGCGACGAGTTCCAGGGCCGTAACAAACAAGGTGCCATCGTCAGGGGCGGTCAGCTTGTCGGCGATCTGCCGCAGCGTGGGCAAGCGGTCAGGAAGGGGAAGTCCTGTGATCTTGTAGAACAGGATGGGAAAGCCGACCACGGCAGCGAGCAGGACGGCGGATGCGGCCAGCGCACGCAACAGGCGGAGCACCGTCATCGATTCGGTCCTTCGACACCGGCTACCAGGTCAGCATTGGCGTGAGCGGTCATCGACACAGTGGACAAGCCCACCAGGGAGAGCAGCCAGGTCTCTTTGGTCACGGTGACGGTGACGCGGACGGACGTCGGACCGGAGATCGTGACATTGCCTTGGTGGCCGCTGTTGGACAGGTGGGCTTGGGCGGCACGTAGAGCGGCGCTCCGGTCAACGACGAGTTCGTGACCGAGGTAAGCGGCGGCTCGGTCAATCTCTCCGGCGCCGGCTCTCGCGGCCTCCTCGGCGACGCCGACCGCTTCCCATCCGGCCCGGAGCTTGTTGCCGACGTCAACGACCAGCCCGATGAAGAGCATGAGAACCGTAATGAAGATGAGGGCGTATGGCGTGACCGAGCCTCGCTCGGGATTGCGGATCACCCATTTCTGCATGCCTCACCTCCGTCTTTCGCGGTAGGGATCCAATGGGCTGGTGGAGGTGGCACGCCGCTCCATAGCTCCCGGCAGTCCTGGGAAGGCGAGGTCCGCCAGTGGCACGGTGCAGGAAACCGTCGCCGACACATCAGCCGGGGAGCCAACCGGACGGCTGAAGCCTTTCGCGTTCACCTCCACCGTGACCGCCGCGCAGTTCGCGCCTTGGCTCTTCAGAGATTCATGGGCGCTGGTTTCGGCGTTGGTGCTGGCCGCGGCGGCGGTATGGGCGATGGATGCCTGGCGGGCGGCATCTCGGGCGGCGGCCTCCACGGCGGCACTGGCCACGGTGATCCGGCCGGCGGCGACGCCGAGCAGGATGACCAGCACGATGGCCGTGAGGGCGAGGATGGCCTCCACGGTGACACTGCCCTGCTCGTTCATGTCGTCCGCTCGGGTGTGGTGAAGCGTTCGACGGGGCCAGCCGCTTCCTCGGAGACCTCGATGGAGGGTAGGAACGGCACCAGGGACAGGGATTGGCCGCGCACGGTGATCCGGATGGTGGTGGCGTCGCCGGTGCTGGCCGTGCTGATCGAGGTCAGGAAACCGCTGGCGGTCTGCTCGGCGTAGCGCTTGGCCACGCCCGCGCCCGAGTCCTGGGATCCGCCGTACGCTCGTGCGGCCCGGACGCCTTGCTGGGCGGCGGCGAGCGCGACCGACTGGGCGAAGAACTGCAGGCACAGCTGCATGCAGGCCAAGATGGCGAGCATGATGACGGGCAGGGCGATCACCGTCTCCGCGGTGACGCTGCCCCGAGCGGCACGGAAGGTGTGCACCGGTCCCCTGCCTAGAGGTTGATCGTGTTCGCCTTGTCGACGATCTTGGCGGTGACGATGCCCATGACAGTGACCGCGACCAGCACGAGCGCGGCGATGATGATCATTGCTTCGGCGGACATGGCACCCTTTTCCGGGTCTTTGCGGGCGCGTTCGAGGCGGTCCCGGAGCAGCGCGGTGACGGCTTTCCAGTAGGCGGTCTCGGGTGGCAGGAGTTTGGGCACGGGTGTCCCCCTTTTCAGCTCATGATGCGGTAGATGGCGGGAAAGCAGACGAGCCCCAGGAAGCCGAAGATCGACAAGCCGATGGCGATGGGCATTTCGCTGGTACGGCTGTTGGCCTGGGCGCGGGCGTCGGCCAGCGCGGCGGTGCGCATGGACTGGGCCTTGGCCAGCAGCGTGGACAGCACGCGGGTGCCTTCGGAGCCGGCGTCTTCGGCGATGTCGGCCAGTTCGGTGAGCTGGGGGATGCCGACCCGTTCGCCGAGCGTGCCGAGGCCGCGCCAGGGCTGTTCGCCGGCGCGTTTGGCGTGCTGGAGTACCTGGGCGATCTGGCTGAACACCCATCCGGTGCAGATATCCACAGGGGCCTGCAGGGCCTGGGGAGGACCTGCGCCGGCGGCGCGTTCCAGGGCGACCATGTCCAGGTAGGTTGCCAGGGCGGCGCGGAACTCGCGGCGGCGTTCGTGGGCCTGGCGGCGGGCGCTGATGTCAGGGATCAGCGCGAACAGCACTGCGAGAATGACGGCGGCACCCGTGGGGATGGCCCAGGGTAGGGGGAATCCGGCGAAAGTGCAGAGCAGGCTGAGCGGCACTGGGAACAGCAGTCCGATCAACAGGAAACCGATGCGCTGGAGGGTGAAGCGTTCCACGCTGATGCCCAGCAGCGCCAGATCGTCGCGCGGGATCGGCAACCGGGCCAGCCTCAGCCTGATCCAGTCGCCACGTACCGGGGCAGGACGCCCGTCCAGGCGAGCGAGCGCGGCATCCAGCCGGGGCGGGCCGGGCATCAGCTCGTGCGTCACGATCAGCAGCCCGAGAGTGATCAGCGCTCCGGACGCCATGGCCAGCACGTTCATCGCTTCGTCCCAGCGTCGTTGTTGTTGAGGAAGCGGTGCCCGGGCGCGGCGGTCCCAAGTCGGTGGAGCCAGACCAGCGTTCCCGCGTAGAAGAGCGCCACGATGGCCAAGACGACCTGGCCAAGCGGAGTGCCGAAGGGCGCGACGTACGACTTCTGGAAGACGGCCAGGGCACTGAACAGGACGAGGATGGCGATGATCCAGCGCACGGTGGTGCGGTGTTCGGCGCGGGCCGCCTCCACCTCCCGGCGGTCGGAGACGTCCTTGGCCACCAGCTCGGCGAGCTGCTGGAGTACGGCGCTGGCGCCTTTCCCCCGACGGCGGGCGACCAGGATGAGGGCGGCGGCGATGCGGTCCCCGATGGGATCGTCCAGTTCGTCGGCGAACAGTCGCAACGCCTCCTCGGTCGGCATCCGGGTGACACAAAGCCGCCGGGCCAGTGTGGTGACCGGGGCGGCGATGGCCGGTGGGACGTTGCGGGCCGCGCTGTGCTCCAGCGCCTGTTCCAGAGCCCTGCCTGCGACGAGCAGGTCCGCCAGGCGGCGGGTCCACAGTTCCAGAGCCTCCAGCTTGCGGATGCGCTCGGCGGCTGCCTTGCCGGTCATTGCTTTGGGCAGCGTGAACACGGCCGCCCCGGCGGCGACAGCCGCGACTGGCCAGCCGGTGAACGCATGCACCGCCACCGACACCGCCAGAGCCAAGGCGATCAGCCGATAGTGCGCCAGAAGTGTCCTGCCGAGGCCGGCCCAGCGAGAGGGCGGGCGGACAGGTTGTTCATCATCGGGGGCGCGCAGGGCCGCGATGATGCTCAGCGTGCCGCCCAAAATCATGGCGGCGCTGAACCCGCCCAGCAGGGAGAGGGTGTTCATCGGATTTCCCAGCGCGCGGTGAACGGATCGAGTTGGGCAGGATCGAAGCCGACCGCCTTCAGCCGGGGCAGGCACTGTGGGGTGATGTCCGGTACGGCCCTGCCACCTGGCCCGGTCGGCCGGTAGAGATGGTTGCGGCTGGGCAGCTCGCTGTCGGCCGGGGGCAGGACCTCGAGGACCTCGGAGACGAACCGGGTGTTGGTCGCCGGATCCAGTCGCAGGTGGACGACCAGGTCGATGGTTTCGCCAGTGTTGAGGTGGATGACGGCCGGCGGGGTCTGGGCACCGACGCCGCGCGTCCACAGCATGACGATCCTGTTGAAGATCTCCTCGGTGCCGTCGGCATGGATGGTGCACATGGAGCCGGGATGGCCGGTGTTCATCGCTTCGAACATCGGCACGATCTCGTCGGCCCGCACCTCGCCCACGATGATCCGCTTGATGTTCTTGCGCAGGGAGTGCGGGATCAGGTCGTTCAGCCCGATGGTGCCGGCGCCCTCGGAGTTGGCCTGGCGTACCTGGAAGGCGATCACGTTCTGGTGGCGGTGCGTGAGTCGGTCGAGGAAGAGCTCGTAGTCCGACTCCAGCGTGGCCAGCCGCTCGGCCGGGTCAATCACCGAGGCCAGAGCGCGCAGCAGTGTCGTCTTGCCTGCTGCGGTGCCGCCGGTGATGACGATGTTCAGCCGGGCCAGGACGGCGGCGCGCAGGAAGGCGTACAGGCTGCGGTTGATGGTGCCGAGCTTGACCAGGTCATCGAGGGTGACGTCGACGAGGCGGTGGCAGCGGATGCTGGCGCACGGACGGCGGGTGACGGCCATGGTGGCGCTGAGCCGTACCCCCACACCGTCGTCGCCGTCGCCCGGCTGCAGCGCGGTGTTGAGCAGTGGATTCGCGGCGGAGAACTCGCGCGGGTTGTAGCTCTTGTGCAGAGCCCACATCTGGATCATCTTGATCAGGTCGTCGTCGCTGGTGGCGATGGCAGGGCCGCGTCTGCAGCTGCCGTCGTTGTAGGTGATCCACACCTGGTCGCATCCGTTGAGGTCGATGCTCTCCACCCGACGATCGTTGAGGTACGGCGTGAGCACGCCCAGCTCGAATCGTTCGTCGATCACGGCGTCGACGAGCCGGCGCTGCGTCGCGAAGCTGACCGGGACACCTGCGGCGACCTGGTCCTGCGACCACTGCTGGACCCGCGCCTGGATGACCTGGCGTGCCTCGTCACGGTCCTCGGTGTCCTTGAGGTCGTCCGCGACCGCGGTCGTGATGGCGAGCACCGCGTCGCGAAACGTCTGGCCGTTGTCCGGAGGTGTCGGCGGCTGCGACATGAGGACGGGGTCGATCGGCGTCTGCGGCGGCCACGAACGGCTCATTGGGTCACCACCTCTGCCTGGGCAAGGTGGTTTCTCATGGCAGCGCCCATCTGGGAGGTGCCGCGTATCAGCGCGGAGCGATGAAAGGACTTCTTGGCACGGTTGCCGTCGGAGAGCACCGCGGCGGATTTCGGGTCGTACGGGATCCATGCCAGCACGGGCAGCTCGAAGAGTGCTCCGCTGATCTCCTTGAGAGAGTAGGGACCGTTGCCGATCACGCACAGTCCGACAGCGACATCGCCACCGATGTGACGGCCCAGCGCATCCAGACGCGGGCGCGCCTGAGCGACATGCTTCAGTGTGGGATGCACCAGCATGACCGCCAGATCACAAGCCGTGATGAGGCTGGTGGGGGTATCGGATCGGCCGATCTGGCCGACGTCCACCACCACGTCGGCAGTGCTCTGCGCCGCCTTGAGAATCCCCGCGATGATGTCCCAGGCGCCGTCGAGCTGCACCAGATGCCGAGGATCGCGCAGGCCGGGCAGCAGCAGCCAGTTGCGGGCGTCGTGATCGAGCGCGATGACGTGCCGCCACAGAATGCCCGGATCCGGGTTGTGGGCGGCGGCCAGCGTCAGCTCCAGCAAGCCGCACTCGTGCTGGTCCATACTTCCGGCCAGGAACCCGCGTAGGACATCACCACCTTGGGGATCGCATTCAGCCAGCAATGCCCGCCCTTCCCAGGCGTAGGTGAGAGCCAGCGCGGTGGTGGTGACTCCGGGCGACCCACCTGGGCTCATCAGCGCGTACATCGCCATTCACGGTCTCCTCGGAATGAGCGCCAAGGCGACCTGACCGTCGGCGGCCAGCGGAGCCAGTTTGGGGCCATCGCTCTTGTTCACCAGGACGTCCACCACCATGAGCCCGTCGTTGTCCGGCCCCTTCACCTGGTCCACCACGGCCTCGATGGCGCCCGACGACGCCTGGGCCTCGGGTACGGCCTGCCCCTCAGGTCTCGGCACGACGAGGAGCCGATCGCCCGGCCGCAGCCCGCGCGCCGGAAGACGACTCGGCTTGACCGCGATCGGGATGAGCTGCTGATCTGCCTGCGGCGTGACCTGGTCGGTGACCATCCTGGGCTGGACGAGCATGCCGCGCATTAGATCGACGGCCGCCCGCATGCCGATCACCTGTCGCAGGTCCTCGCCTCGCACGGTCGCCACATTCTGATCCCCGTCCACCATGGCGGTGGAGACGTTCTCGGCGGTGAGAGGCTGTCCGAACGCGACATCCCGGGTCATGACGAGGACCGATTCGCGATCACTCAGCCGGTTGACCGTGTGGACGGCCATCGCCGTACCGCCGAGGACGACGAGTGCGCCCAGCACCAACGAACTGCGCCTACGCTGACGCGGCTGCGCCAGCAGCTTGGGCACCTGCGCCGGCGGAACCTCACCGTTGGACGACTGACCGGGCGCCGCGGGCTGAATCTTGCGCGCCATTCACGAACTCCTTCCAACCAGCGCGGGGGCCTGCCCGATCCGCAGCGGGAACGTCGTCGAGGTGGTGATCGGCGCGAGCGGGCCACCGGCACCACCCGAGCCGGTCCAGTTGGCGGACCAGACCGTCGAAAATTTCACCTGGTACTGCGACTTGGGAAGCCCGGCACTGGACTCGGTGAAGACGTGCGTGCACTCGATGTTCTGATCGTCTGGCGACTTCGCCGGGTCGTACGGCACGCCGGGTCCCGGGCAGCTGAGTGTCGCCTGGCCTGCGCCGGGCTGGATGGTCAACTTGGTCGGGGCTGCGGTGACCTCCGCCCAGACCGGACCTGCCGTGACCTTCTTGCTGATGGGATGCCATTGGCCTGGCTCGGCCCAGAAGAACTGCCGCAGGCCCACGTACCCGTTCTTGCCCCGAGGCGGAGCGGTGACGATCTTTGGTGTAGGCGGTGTGAGCAGCCGCAGTGCCTGCTCCATGAGCATCTCGGGGGTAACCGCTGGGGCCGCCCGATCTCCAGGCACAACGGCGTTGAAGACGTTGCGCTGACCGTCCGGCCCGGTGTCGCACTGGACGTAGCTGATCTGCCCTGGCCCGCCAATGCCGTGGCAGTCGCCGAAGCCTCCACTTGTCCCTCTTCCGGCGGCGCCTGCGGCGCCTGGTTCGGTCTGCCTGTGGACGCCGTAGGTGACCCAATCCCCGCCCATGCGGGTGGCCCCGTTGTCCTCGGTCGGGGGTCCGTAAGCGCCTGCCAGCAGGGCGAGAAGCGAACTCATCGCGATGGCAACGTGCATGTCGCCCCCTTCATGCTCAGTCCCGTCAGCCGCCACCGCCCGTCCTGGGAGCGTTCCAAAATTGCCGTGACGGTCGTCGTGGTCTTGGCGTCTGCAGTCTCGGGAATGAGCCGGTGTGTACGCCGGTCGGCTATGGCCGCTTTGGACATGTCCAGACAATCGGTGACCTCGGCGTAGTTACCGCCCACACGGACTTCCTTGATGCGCGGAATTGCCTGGCCGTAAGGCTCGCGCCCTTGCTTGACCATGTCTCGGACGCCGTCGACGAGATGGTCAAGATAGCCACCTTTCACGTACGGCTTCAGCAACTCCCGCGCCTGGTCAGGCGACGATCTACCCGCCTCGGCCAGAACGGGCCAGTAGGCCGAATAAGTGTCCACGATCAGATCGTGGGGCGTGGTCGGGGAAGGCTTGGGCGTGGATGCCGCAGTGGATGCGGTGGGCGGTGTTCGCGGTGGCAAGCTCGTTGGGGCGGCCGCTTGGCATGCCGTCACCCCCATCGGCACGAATAGGAGCGCCAGGGCACGACCACGAATCACCACAACCATCCCCATCTTGACTCCAAGCGATTACTCGAATTCGAAGAGTAGCGTAGGGTTTCAACAAAGCCCTCATCAAGGCCGTGAGCAGCAGATTCTCCAGAACGTGATCAGATCCACCCGGCCCATGGAAAGACTGGAGCGATTCGCACCGATCACTCCCAGTTTGCTTATCGGCAAGCAGAGACGACGCCATGGGCGCGGAAATGGGACCTGCACGAGCACCGGTCGAGGGGGACAATCGAAGACGGCGACGACACGTCACGTGACGTTTCTCCGAAAGTTCGTAGGTGACGATGATGGGATGGCCTGCACGCATCCGAGCCGAGCGTCAGGCGCGCGACTGGGACGTGCACAGCACGGCCCGCCGTCTACGGGAGGCCGCCGGGAACGAACCCTTCCCCGATCACGCCTCGCTCGTCCGGCCCATCCGCCGCTGGGAGTCCGGCGAGGTCACCACGATGACCGAGCGCTACCGGCTGCTCTACAGCCGCATCTTCTCCCGCGACGTGCGAATGCTGTTCGACGAACGAGAGAACAATAAGGAGGAAAGCCACCAGTCCGAATCGCGAGAGGAGGACGAACCCACGAACCGACGCGACGCCCTCAAACTGGGCCTGGCCGCCGGTCGGCCAGGTGCTGGGCGAGGCCGCCGACGAGGCTCTGGAGTTCACCCGTCGCGCGAACACCTCCGCCGTCGGCCGCGGGACGCTGGATCATCTCCACGCCGTGGTCTGCGATATCTCGGGAAGCTACTCGCGCCGCCCTCCGGCGGACCTGTTCACCGTGGCCCGCCTCTACCGGCGCAAAGTGGATCAGCTCATCGCCGGCCCGCACACCCTCAAGGAACAGCGGGAGTTGTTCGTCTACGCCGGATGGCTGTCGGAGATTCTGGCCTGGCTCGCCCACGACCTGGGCGACCCGCTGACCGGCGAGGCGTACGCCCATCGACTGCTTCGAGCACGCCGACCAGGCTGGGCACGACGAGCTGTGCGCCTGGGCCGCCGACGCCATGGCCTCCATCGCCCTGCACGCTGGCCAGCCCGCCCGAGCGGTCTCCGCTGCGCTGCGCGGCCTCGTCCACGTCCCCGTCGATCATCCGCTCGCGGTACGGCTGCACGCCCAAGCATCGCGCGGCCACGCCCGGGTCGGCAACCGCGACGACTTCCACGCCAGCCACCAGCAGGCCCACCGCCTGTGGAACGCCCTGCCTAGCCGCACCCCACCCGCCCCGACGGCACCGACACCGGCCCACTGTCCGCCTATGCGATGACCACTTACACCGCCTCGTCCTTGATCTGGCTCGGCGACTACGAACAAGCCCGCCACCACGCCGAGAGGGCGACCGAAGCACACGACGCGACACCGATCGGCAAACGATCTCTCAGCCGAGAGGCGATCGCCCACCTGGATCTCGGTATCGCGCTAGCCTTCCTCGGCTCTGCCAAGGAGGCGGTGACACTCGGCCTGCAGGCGTTGTCCTCGCCGCGGTTGGTCGCCTTCGTACAAGCACGGGCGGCCGACCTGAACACCGCCCTTGCGATTCAGCATCCCGGAACGAGCCACGCGGCGGAATTCGAGTCGGCGCTGGCTGCCACGCAGGTAGGAGCGGCCCCGTGAGCGAGCGTAAGGACATCCCGCCCGGCGGGAACTCCATATCCGCAAGCTGTACTTCGACCTCATCGCCTCAGGCGTCAAGACGGTGGAGGTGCGGGTGGGGTACGCGAGCATGCGCAAGATCCAGCCTGGCCAGGACCTCGACTTCCTCTCCGGGAATGAGCGGCTACGGACCCGGGTCACGCGAGTGAGCGAGTACGTCTCCTTCGAGGACATGCTCCAGCATGAGGACCCGATCGCCATCGGCGGCGACCTCGGCAAAAGCACCGACGAGTTGCTCGCGATGATCCGAAACATCTACCCAGCAGAGAAAGAACGCCTCGGTGTCCTCGCCATCGGGATCGAGACACCCGGGCAATAAACCGTCAGCAGAACCCACGCGCCACGGAGGACACCCACCAGGCCAGGTCGTGTCCCTGCCTGTCCGACATTGCCATCCTGCTTTATCCCAAGGTCAGCGGCTTGGCTGGGGGGATGAATCCTTCACTGCGCACCCCTAGGCCATGCACTGCATCCATGGCGGGGGAACTCCCTGCAGAACCACATCCACAAGCCGACGACACCGAACTATCCCTGGACGACGATGAGCACCGCGGACCCGCGACGGTAAACGTCTGGTTCGACTGCCTCCCCGAAAGGGCTTCGACGGCGGCCCCTCAGACGACGGCACAACCGACGGCCCTCCTCACAGCGCTCAAGGCTGAGGGAGACTCCGGTCGGCTCACCCGATGTATCGGCCCACGCGGCGAAGGTGTGATGCCGCCTCAGCGGCAACGCGCGGCTCGTCCTCTGTCATGGCCGGGCTTGCCGCCTGGCGGGGCTATGGGAGAGGCGCCGTCGTGAGACACCCCCGGGAGAGGGGAAGCCGGGTCGTGATCGATCAGTTGGAGCACAGTCCAGCGGAGACACGCAGATACGCCGACTACCTGTTGGGCCGTCAAGGGGTGGTGGTCGAACTGCTGCGCCTCGGCTCGATAGCCCTGGTCAAGCTCGACGGCGACCTCTACGACCTGCCCCTGGGCTGCCGACGCTGGGCTGTACATTGGGACGATCTCGACATCCTTGAGCACAAAGCAAATGACGCCGAGAAAGTGGAGATCTCCTACCGGGTGGGCCTGTTAACTGTCGGCCACCGGACTGTGCAACATGCGGTTGGGCTTGACCAGCACACGATCGAACGCGACCAGCATGCCTTCGCACTGGACGAATACGCCATCCAGGTGGGCCCTCGAAGGGCTCTGTGTGGACAACAGGTTCATCCCCTTCCAGTGTGCGGTTGGTCCCTGCGATTCACGCCCACAGCAACCGGAGCCTGCGGCACCTGCGTGGAGCTGACGCTGAAACCTTGATCGCAACAGACAGGGCGGAGCAATGCGGGAAGCCCCCTTCCAGGTGAAGGGAGCACTTCCGAACCCGCATCGCTCCGCTCACGAGCGGGCGGCAACGCGGTCGATGCTCCCCGTCGGGCCAAGGTCGAGCGCCCGCGTTGCCGCCCACTCTCCACCCCTCGACGTCCAAGTGCGACCCCTTCCCTGCCACAATCTCGTCGGGTCTGTAAAGAGAACGGTACAGTCCCCCATCCCGCTGGTGCTCTCGTGATTGTCGCCGCGCCAGCCAGCCAGCGCGCCGACGATGCGGCCGATGCGACACTCCGCTGCCTCGCGACGACCCCCGCGGTCTGCCTCGGCTCTGGTGCTCGGACGCGTGCCGAGTATGGGCCTACCGAGAACGCCGAAAGCAACGCCAGAAGGCAGATGAGAGAACAGCAGCCGAGCCACGATCACTCAAACTTCGATGAGAATCGCTCAATTTCCGCTGCGACAGAACAGTGGCGGCCTGCTCCGGCCCGTGAGCGGCGAGCGGTCGGGTGTCCGGTGACAACGAAGTCGGCCGGATGCCATCGATTCCGGCCCGTTCGATGTCTTGAGGCACTGCTGGAGGCGTTCTCCCAAGTCACGCCCTACCTACGCGTCACCCAAGTTGGCCCGACCCACATGCCGTGAGGCTCATTCGACACGATCAACGTCCCGAGCGCGTGCCACTCAAACAGGCCCGTGCAGGTCAGAGCGTCGAAGCGGGCCGTGTTGGATGTCACCGGACATCGGGGCGCTCTGTTGGGATCTGAAGGATGTCGGCGGATGTGTCGGGGTCATCTGGGGGCTGGTGGGTGTGGCGCCATTGGTCGAGGAAGTGGTCGAGGACCAGGCCGAGCGCCAGTTGTGGGAAAGAGCCGGGAACCGAGCGGGTGCGGGCGGCGACGGTGAGGGTGGCGCTGTAGCCGTACTCGGGTGGGCCGTTGCCAGCCGAGTGGTGCCAGCCCGCGGTGATCTCGGTGGAGGCGATCAGTTCGCCGGTGGAGCGGCGAGTTCGGGGCGGGCGGGCGAAGACCGGGGCGGCCGTGGTGTCGATGCCGACGTCGCCGCCAAATCCTGCCAGGTAGCCGCGGCCTTTGCTCCAGCGGGCCGGGGTGAGCACGAGCGCGGTGACGAGGTCTTGCAGCAGGTCCCGCTTGCGGGCGTGGTCGGGGTCGTCGTCTTGCCAGGCGGTGGCGAGCAGGTCGGCCTGCGCTTGGGGCAGGCGGGTGCGGCGGTTGTGGCGGGCCGGATCGAGCAAGCTGGTGAGCCGGTCGAAGGCGCGGTAGAAACGCCGGTTGTCGGCCAGGCAGGCGTGCGGATCGTCGGCAGGTGGCCGGTCGGCGTCCAGTCCCAAATGTTCACGGGCGGTCGGGGACAGGCAGAAGGCGGCCAGCCGCCAGGCTTCGGCCAGCGTGGCCTTGCCGCTGTAGTGGATCGAGACCATCAGACAGACGAGCACCGCCCGGATCGGCACTCCCGCCGGTCCTGCGCGTGGGCCGAGCTCGACGTCGATCAACGGCATGATGCCGGAGTCGTCCAACAGTCGGGCGTAGTGGCTGGTGACGGCGTCGGGGATCTGCGGGGTCTGCTTGGTGGGAGGCCGGGGCCGGGTGGCTCGGGCTCGGGTGGTGCGCGGCGGCCAGGCGCGTGGCTTCGCCGCACTCACATGGCGCGGCCGCGCAGCAGCGCGACCGCGGTGGGCTCGTCCAAAGCGGGGACGAAATGCTGGTAGCGGGCCAGCGCGGAGGTGCTCATCCCGGCCGCGGCGGCCACCACGCCCAGATCGATCCTCGCGCTCAGCAACTCGACGATCCACGAGGAGCGCAGCCGGCGCACCGACAGCGCGGGCAGACCGCCGGTCGGCCGGTGACGAGCCGTCCAGGAACTGAACAGGTTCTTGGCGTGCCGGGCGGCGCGCCTGGGCCGGAACACAAACCGGTCGCCCGGCTGGTCGGCGGCGTTGAACCAGGACGTCCTCCCAGGCGGCGCGGCAGACGATCAACCGCTGCGTGTCGGGGACGGTGACCACGATCGCGCCGGAGCCCAGGCGGCGCAGATGTTCGGTGCGGACGGCGGCCACCTCCCCGGAGGTCAGACCACAGCCGAAGGCGAGTGCAATCAACGCCAGCGCGTCGCCTCTGGCCTGGCCGGGCAGGCGTTCGGCCCAGCCGCGCAGGTGGCCGAGTTGGGCCGGCGAGTATGGCGGGCTGACCTTCTTGGGGGCCTTCATCGGCGGCGGCGCCTGTTCACCGCGTTCCAGCCAGGCCAGCGTGGCGCGCATGTGCCGCAGCCAGCTGCGGTAGGTCTGCGCCGAACTCGGGGCCAGGTCAGTGCAGCCGGTCAGGACGAACGCGTCGATCGTCTCATGCCGCAACCACACTTCCGGGTCATCCGGCAGACCGGAGCGGTGACACCACACGGCCAGGCGGGTGGTTGCGGTGAGCAGCCGTTCCACCCGGTAGGGGGAGCGGTCGGCGCTGGCAGCGACCAGCATGCGCACATGCCCGCAGATGCGTTCCCACTCCGGCGGAGCATGCTGCGGCCGGTAGCTGGTGATCCTTGCCGAGGTCGCGGGATCGAGGGTCACACCCCACCCATAGCGGCAGGACAGCAGCCGTTACGCAGAGCGACGACATCCACCGAAAGGAGTGCTTTGTCATGGTCGGAGGACGCGCGCGCTCGGCCGCCCCCCGGGACCTGGCCGAGGATCCGCAGGCCTGGCCCCACGCTAACCTGGCCAGCCATCCCGCCGCCGCCGTCGTCCAGGCCATCGCCGCCACCCTGGCCGGCATCCTGGCCGAACGCCGCCTGAGCCTGCGCGGCCTGGCCGCCGCCTCCGGCGTCAACCGCCAGTCCATCGCCGACCTGCTGGCCGGGCGGTCCTGGCCAGACGTGGCCACCATCGCCCTGCTGGAGACCACGCTCGCTGCCCGGCTGTGGCCGGACAACTCCTCGGCGCCCCGATGACGGTGCCGGGCGCCGTGATGACATGGACGGCATGATCGAGCCTTCCCTCCCGCCACCCCAGACAACCCGGACATCCGGGCAGAAGCAGCCGTCATTTGGCTCGACAGCCTCCAAGCGATCACCTATCGCGTTACGCTCAGAAGGCGCGAGCCTTCAAAGAGTTAGGTCTTGGTGGGTCTTCACGCAACCCGGTGCCGTCGAGCTGCAACTCGGCGGCACCACTGTTTGACCCGGTCGCCAGACCGGCAAGCCGTACTCAGCTCGTGGCGGCGCTCCCTTCGCCGGCGAACCCGTTCACCCCAGCCGCGATCGTGAACAGGCCCTGCTCGTGCTCGGCCAGCCAGCCATCGTCCACCAGCCGCTTGAGCCGCGGCGCATCCCCTCCACCTGGCCGCGGACATCCTGCTGACCCAGCGCCCGCACCACATCCCGCGCCCGCAGCGGCTTGTCGCAGCTGGCCAGCAACACCACCGCGTCCTTGCGCAGCCCCCGCAGAGCCGGACGCTCCTGAGGAACCTCCGTGTGCCCGGCGGGTTCCAGGCCGCTGCGGCCTGCATCCTGATTGCCTTCGGCGGCATCGCCGGGCTTCGCGTCGGCCGGCTCGTCGGCCGCCTCCAGCGCGGTCAACTCCTCGCGTGCGATGGACAGCCGTTCCAGGCGACGCTGCGCCACGGCCAGCTGCTCCTGCAGCTCTTCCATCTGCCCGGACAGCTCAGCGCATTGCTGCCGCGCGGATTCTTCGGCCCGCTCCAGCTTTGTCAGCAGCGACGTCACCATCGCCTCCCTCGCAGCAGTCCCCAGACCACCGCCATCACTCACCGCATGGCTGCAACTCCACACTGTAGGCGGCAATGGCATCGCTGACCCTGAAGACTGCAAGATCCCTCAACGAAACCGCTCGAGAACGACGATCCCGCCAACCGCCCGGAAACGATCACCGCCGAGGTCATCGTTCACGCCGACGCGATCCGGAAAGCGACCGCATTCCACACAGCAACTTGGCGGGCCGTTGACAGCAAAGGTGGGCCGAGCCTTCATGGTTGCCGATTCCCCCGGATCAAGGGACCGCAAGTGACCTCGGCCTCGTCTTATCGCTGCAGACCAGGCGATGGTGATCCGGATCGCCAGCTCGTAAGGTTGCCGAGCGGGTACCGCTTCCAAAAGCCGAAAGGGGACATAAATGGCGGTATTACGGGAGATCGTGTTTCATTGTAAGCGGCCGTCTGCGATGGCCCGGTTCTGGGCACAAGCGCTAGACGGATACGAGATACGACCATACGACGAGGCGGAGATCGAACGGCTCGCCAGCCTGGGCCGAACGCCCGAGACCGACCCCAACGTGGCCGTCGACGGCCCCGGGCCAATTTTGTTCTTCAGTGAAGTCCCTGAGACTGGAAACCCCGGCAACCACATCCATCTCGATCTCATCGCCGCTGATCGGTCGGCTGAAGTCGAACGGCTGATCTCGCAAGGCGCATCGATGGTGCGCGAGTTCGACTCCTGGACGATCATGCGAGACCCGGAGGGCAACGAATTCTGCGTCGCTGACCCCCGCTGAGGTCACAAGCCGGAACAGCCAGAGGGAAACGATCATCCCTCGGGCGGTCGGGTAGCCGGGAGGGATCTCACCTCCCGGCTCCCACAGATCCGTACGTAAACCTCTCGATTTATACGGCTCTTGTCACCCCTCGTGTTTCGCAGTTTTCTTTGATCGTCGTGCATGTGGCGAGGGGGATGTTTCCGCGTGCCTTCGCTGGTCTGCGGGGCGGACGTGGAGATGCCGGAGGAGCATCGGCGGTGTCTGTAACACCCTGGTAGAAGGTGAATCCGCCGATGCTCCCCGATGGCACGTTACCCTCGCTGGCTGCGCTGCTGACGGTGTTCCGGTCCTGTTTCACCGCACCGGGTCACCGCTCGTTCGCCGCTCTGGTGGTGGGGTTGATCGCGCAGACGCGGCGCCGCACGGTGTGCGGGATGCTGCTGGGCGCCGGCTTGGAACGGGTGTGGCATCACTGCCGCGCACACCGCTTCTTCTCCACCGCCCGCTGGCGCACCGACACTGTCGGGCTGGCGTTGTGCGATCTGATCGTGGCCCGGCTGCTGCCGCCGGGCTCGGCGCTCACCGTGGTGGTCGATGACACCCTGTTCAAACGGTCGGGCAAGAAAGTGTTCGGCGTCGCCTGGCATCACGACGGCGCAGCCAAGGGGCCCAAGCCGATCGGGTTCGGCAACTGCTGGGTGATCGCCGGGATCATCGTGCAGCTGCCGTTCCTGTCCCGGCCGCTCTGCCTGCCGGTGCTGGCCCGGCTATGGCGTCCCGGACGCACCGGCAAGATCGCGTTCGCCCGGGAGATGGTCGAGGCGATCGCCGCCCGCTACCCCACCCGGATGGTGCACGCCGTCGGCGATGCCGCCTACGCCGGTGAACATCTACGCGGCCTGCATGACGCGATCACCTGGACCAGCCGGCTGAAGGTCACCTCAGTCCTGCACGCCCTGCCTCCGCCCAGAACCGGCAAGTCCGGACGGCCCCGCACCAAAGGCGCCCGGCTCGGCACCCCGGCCGACCTGGCCGCCGCCGGCGCCTGGCGCACCACCCGGGTGCGCCGCTACGGACGCACCGACACCGTGCACCTATCCGAGACGGTGTGCCTGTGGTACGGCCCCTTCCGCACCCAGAGCATCCGGGTGATCCTGGTCCGCGATGCCCTGCCCCGTACCCGCGACGGCGACAACCGCGGCTACGGCCTGCCCCTGATCACCACCGACCTACTCTCACCCGCCGAAGATCTCATCGCCCGCTACGCCGCCCGCTGGTGCATCGAGGTCGCCTTCTTCGACGCCCGCCAGAGCCTGGGCGTCGGCCAGGCCCGCAACCGCACCCGACTCGCGGTGGAACGCACCGTGCCGTTCGGCATGATCTGTCTCAGTCTGACCATTCTGTGGTACGCCATGAGCGGCCACAGCCCCGCCGACACCGCCGAACGCCGGGCACGCTCACGGTGGTACACCACCAAGACCGAACCGTCCTTCGAAGACATGGTGATCAAGCTCCGCCGCGTCATCATCGCCGAACGTTTTCGGCCCCGAGCCCCCTACCAGGCCACACCCGAAGAAACCCAGGCCGTCCTGGCAGCCTGGGCAGCAGCCGAAACATGATCACCCACAAGTGCGAAACACGAGTCACCCTGGTCACCAGACGGCGGGCATGGTGACGATCCAACGCCAGTGCGCGAACAGCCTTGGGTACTGCTTGGTGACCCTCAGCCACGCCTGGTGGGCCTTCTTTCTCGCCCGCAGCCGTTTGTACTTCGAGCGGACCCAGCGCATCAGATAGGCGTTGATGCGCGTCAGGAGCCGGTACAGCTTCGACCGGTAGAACCGGCCGTAGTACCGCATCCAGCCGCGACGATCGGGTTGATCGCCTTGGCGAGCTCTTGCTCAGTGAGATTGACCCGCTGGTGCAGCCGCCATCCACGAACGACGGCACCGAGCCTTTTGAGGGCGTCATTGCTGATCGCAGGCAGGAAGTTAAGAAACCGCCTCCCGTACTTGTCCTGCGCCTGCCTCGGCTGGAACGTGAACCCCAGGAACGTGAACGCGACATGTTCGTACGAGCCACGCCGTGATTGGTCCTTGCAGTGTCGGGTAGCCCGGGGGAATCGCACCCCCGGGCTCCCACAGAACGGAGCGTGACGGTCTCCCGTCACTCCGCTCTTACCATCCAGTCGGGTGGAATCGGTGCGTCCAGGCCCAGTGCGCAAACAGTCCGGAGTCCCGTTGGGTGACCCCTTTCCACCAGGCTTTGAGCCGTTTGAACCCACGCAGCCGCTTGTACTTCTTCCGGGCCCAGCGCATCAGGTAGGTATTGATGCGCTTAAGAAGGGGATCCATCTCGGTTCGGTAGTACCGTCCCCAGTAGGTCATCCAACCTCGCACGATCGGATTGATCGCTGCCGCGAGGTCTTCCAGAGTGTCGTTAGGTCTCCTGTGCAGTCGCCAGCCGCGGACTTCCCTGCCTTTCTCGACCAGCTTCTCCCGGCTCATCGCGGGCTGAAACGACGTGAAACGCACGCCCCTTCGCTTGTTCCGCGCCCTGCGGGGACGGAAGGTATAACCCAAGAACGTGAACCAGACATTAGGATAATCCCCTCGCCTGTTGCTGTCCTTGCAGTAGACTATCCGGGTCTTGTCCGGGTGCAGTTGCAGCCCGACCTCGACCATCCGCTGGCCAATCGCATCGCGCAGCATTTTCGCCTGCGGCAGGTCTGCACAGTGGACCACCGCATCATCCACGTATCTCTCGAACCGGACGGCCGGAAAGTTCCTTGCCATCCACATGTCGAACGCATAGTGGAGGAATAGGTTGGCTAACACGGGAGAAACAGCCGAGCCTTGCGGCGTTCCTTTCTCCCGCTCATGCAGGGATCCATCGGGATGCTGTATCGGCGCAACAAGCCAGCGCTTTACATACAGCACCACCCATGGTTGGTCGGTGTTCGTCTCGACCGCCTTGACCATGAGGGAGTGGTCCACGCTGTCGAAGAATTTCTGGATGTCCAAATCGACTGCCCAGTCGTACTCCCAGCAGCGTTGCCGACATGTTCCCACCGCATCCAACGCGGACCGTCTCGGCCGATAGCCATAGGAGTCGGGATGGAATTTAGGTTCCACCCGTTTCTCCAGTTCCATGGCTACCACTGTCTGCGCGATTCTGTCCGCTACGGTGGGCACGCCGAGGACCCTTACCCCGCCATGCGATTTCGGTATCTCCACCGCCAGCACCGGGGGTGGGAAGTAACTTCCCGAGGACATCCGATTCCATATCCGGTAGAGGTTGTTCTCCAGATCAGCCTCAAAGTCCTCAATCGAGCACCCATCCACACCTGGCGCTCCCCTATTGGCCTTGACTCTCTGATATGCCTCCCACACGAGCCACTTCGAAATACTGAACGGCTTTTCCATCGACTTCGGCTCGCCCACTCGATCCCTCCCAGAAACCTCTGGTTGCCCGAACGAACATCACCAGGACAGTCCGGCTCCTTCGCTCCACCCCCATTACAGGAGGTCGGGTAGCCGGGAGGAACCTCCCCTCCCGGCTCCCACAGATCCGTGCGTAAACCTCTCGACTTACACGGCTCTTGTCATCCTGGTCCCCAGGCACCCGAGACCCATTTCCAGTGAGCAAACATG
>NZ_JBICRM010000109.1:0-1561 GCF_043197025.1 Nonomuraea marmarensis | reverse complement strand
TGATGGAGAACCCTCTTTACCTGATCCGTCCTGGGTAGGCGATATCAAGTTCGATGAGTGCCTCGCGCCAGCCGATGGTGCGCTGCCCCTCGATCAGGCGCGCGGTGCTGGGCGAGTTCTTGATCTTGCCGGTTTTCTCCTTGTGCGCGGCGCGTTCGCGGGCGCGTTTGTCCTCGATGTTGATGATGGCCAGCCAGAGCAGCTTGACCACGGCGTCGTCGCCGGGGAAGTGCCCGCGGGCCTTGGTGACCTTGCGTAGCTGATAGTTCAGGCTTTCGATGCCGTTGGTGGTGTAGAGCAGCTTGCGCACCGCCGGACTGAAGGCGAAGAACGGCGTGAAGCGATCCCAGGCGGCCTCGAACACGCGGCCCGCCTGCGGGTACTTCGCCCCCCAATCAGAGGCGGTGAAGTCGGCCAGAGCGTCGAAGGCCGCCTCCGCGCTGGGCGCGGTGTAGATCTTCTTCAGCTCGGCGGCCACCGCAGCGCGGTCGCGGCGGGCCACCGGCCGCAGCGCATTCCTGATCAGGTGAACGACGCAGGTCTGCACGGTGGTGTGCGGGAAGGCATGGTGGATGGCGTCCTCGAAGCCGGCCAGGCCGTCGGTGCAGGCGATGAGGATGTCGCGCACGCCACGGTTTTTCAGGTCGGTCATCACCGCGCTCCAGAACCGGGACGACTCGCCGGCGGTCGCATGGTCGAGCGGGGTCTTGGCCAGCCAGATGCCCAGCACGTGCTTCTCGCCGTCGGTGTCGATGCCGACCGCCAGATAGGCGGGCTTGGCCTGCACGCTGTGGTTGTCGCGCACTTTGACCACGATGGCGTCCAGGAACACCACCGGGTAGATCGCCTCCAGCGGCCGTGCCTGCCAGGCGCGGACCTCTTCCAGCACGGCGTCGGTGATGTTGGAGATGGCCTCATGCGACAGTTCGACCTCGTAGATCTGGCGCAGGTGATGCTGGATGTCGCGCACGCTCATGCCGTGCGCGTACAGGCTGATGATCATGTCGTCCAGGCCGCCGGAGATGCGCCCGGCCCGCTTGGGCACCAGCACCGGCTCGAAGGTGCCGGCCCGGTCGCGTGGCACGGCCAGCCGGACCGGGCCGACGCCGGTCTGCACCGTTTTGCCGATCTTGCCGTTGCGGGAGTTACCCGTCCCGTGGCCGGCCGGATCGTGCTTGCCATAGCCCAGATGACTCGACAGCTCGGCCTCCAGCGCGCGTTCCAGCACCGACTTGACCAGCTCGCCCAGCATCGAGCCCTCTCCGGTCAGCCGCAGCCCGCCCTTGCCGTCTTTCGATCGCTCCAGCAGCAGGTCCAGCACCTGATCGCCGAGCAGATCCCGCAGCGGCACCTGCCCTTCAAGATGAGGGGATTTTTCCCCGCCATGATGAGCAGCCCGCGCCAAGCCTCCCGCCTGCTCGTGGTCTTGTGTGAAAGTGGTGGTCAGAGCCGATGATCCCCGTGTGTTCGACATGATGGACGCTCCCCCCGAAGCGTTAAGATGATCTACCTTGACTCATCTACCCATAGTGATCGTTTCCACACTTAGAGTGATACCCCC
>NZ_JBICRM010000108.1:0-1567 GCF_043197025.1 Nonomuraea marmarensis | reverse complement strand
GCCGTTGGATCAGTCCCGGGTGGTTGTCAGCCGGTTGAAGTCAGCGGCAGGTGTTCCTCATCTGGAGCTATCGACTCGATGGTGACCTTATAGCCGAGGCGTTCCAGGCTCTTGACGTGATTGCGGGCCTGCCGGCGGACGTGCATCCGGGTTTCGTAGTAGTCGGCGCCCAGGTCCTGATAGCGGGCGCCGGCGTCAGACAGCAACGCGTGGATGATGACCAGCTGGGAGTTGCCGGTGGCGACCAGGGCTTTCTTTTTGGGCATGCGCCGGTTCAACCTGCGGTAGCGGGCGCCGAGGAAGGACTGGGTGTTTCCGGCGCCGATGGCCGCCTCGCCGAGTGCAGCGGCCAGGTAAGGATTGCCGCGGCCGGTGGCATTGCTGCCTTTGCGCTTGCCGGCCGACTTCTTCACTTGGGGCGCGAACTTGGCCCAGGAGACCAGGTGAGCAGGTGTGGCAAAGACGCTCATGTCGACACCGATCTCGGCGATGATGTCTGCGGCACCGACCGTGCCGATGCCGGGGATCTCATCCAGCTGCTCGACCTGGCGGGTATACGGCTCGATCAGTTGCTCGATCGTGGCGGTGAGGGCGGCGATCTGCCGGTCGTAGTGGTCGATGGTGACCAGCATCATCTGCAGCACCGCCACATGCTCCTCGGTGAGGAAGGAACAGTCCAGCGCCTGCTCCAACGCGGCGATCTTCATGCGCATCCGGCCCCGGGCCAGCTGAGCCAGCACCTTCGGGTCTCGCTGCCCGCCGATGATGGCCTGGAGCATGCCGCGGCCGGAGACTCCGAACAGGTCACTGATCAACGAGGTGAGCTTCAGATGGGCGTCCTCCAGGAGTTTTTCCACCCGCTGCTTCTCACTGGTGCTGGCCTGAACCAGACTGCGGCGATACCGGGTGTGGGTGCGCAGCCGGCGGATCGGCTCGGGCGGCACGAAACTGGAGGCGATCATTCCCCGCTCCACGATCTTTGCCAGCCAGATCGAGTCGGCCCGGTCCGTCTTCGGCCGCCCCGGCAGGGCCTTGACCTGCCCGGCGTTGTAGAGGTGGCAGTCAAACCCCTGCCCCTCCAACACGAAGAACGGAGGTTTCCAGTAATCGCCCGTCGCCTCCATCCCCACCGTGCTCACCTGCCAGCTGCGTAGCCAATCCGCCAGGTTCAGCAGTTCGGCGTGGGTGGTACCGAAGGTGCGAGACTCGCTCATCCGCCGTCCCGCCCTGGTCTCGCTGGGCACCCGGATGGTGGCCTCGATCTCCTTCTTGCCGATGTCCAACCCGGCGGCCCGATCCACAAACAGCGGTTCGTCCTCGACATCGCGCATCCGCGCCTCCTACCATGTGACGGCATTACCGGTAGGCGTGGCCGCTCACAGGAGCCAGGGGCATGAGGAAATCTAGTCCGCGGGCTCGAAGCACCAAAAAGCAGCCCTGGGTATGGCTCCCGGCGTCAGACTCATCCACGGGGTCCAAGCCCGCCAAGAGGTTACGACGTCAGTGAGCGGCCACGCCCACCCTCAGTCTCACCGATCACAGCACCCCCGCTGGCAACAATCCGGAG
>NZ_JBICRM010000107.1:0-1568 GCF_043197025.1 Nonomuraea marmarensis | reverse complement strand
GTAAGCATTCAGCAGATCAAGATCATGATGGCGTGAGTGGTGTCCCTGCAATGGGATGATCTTCGTGTGTCGAAGACCCCGGATCGCCGCCCGTCATATGACGAGCTCGCGGCGCTGGTGGTCCGACAGATGGCCACGATCGAGGCCCAGCGCGAGACGATCGCGCGGCTGGAGGAGACGGTCGACCGGCTGACCGCTCGGGTCGCCGAGCTGGAGCGCAGGCTGGGGCGCAACTCCGGGAACTCCTCGTTACCGCCGTCCAGCGACACCTTCGTCCGGCCGGAGAAGAAACCGCCGGTCAAGAGTGGGAAGAAGCGGGGCCGCCAGCCGGGCGCGCCCGGCGCGGGCCTGGCCATGGTCGAGACGCCGGACCAGGTCGAAGAGCACGTCCCGGACGCGTGTGGCGGTTGCGGAAAGACGTTGTCGGCGGCCGACAGCGTCGGCTTCGCGCGGCGTCAGGTCCGTGACATTCCTCTGGTCACCGTGACGGTGACCGAGTATCGCGCGCATCGGTGCCGGTGTGGCGGCTGCGGCCGAGTGACCACGGCGGTTCTGCCCGAGCAGGTGGCGGGATCGCCGTCGTCGTACGGGCCGAATCTCCGCGCACTGGCCGCTTACCTGCTGGTCTTCCAGCACATTCCGGTGGAGCGCTGCGCGCAGTTGATCGCCGACGTCACCGGAGCGCGAGTGTCGCCCGGCTGGGTGAGTTCGATTCTGGCCGAGGCCGCCACCTTGGTCGCCGGCAGCGTCAAGCTGATCCGCGCGCTGTTGACACTCACCCATGTCCTGCATGTCGATGAGACCACCACCCGGATCGGGTCGACACGCCGCTGGTTGCATGTGGCCTGCACGACCACGCTGACCCTGCTCGGGCTGGGCGATCGCTCCCGCGACGGGGCCAACGCCCTCGGGGTCCTGCCCGAGTTCCGGGGCGTGCTGGTCCACGATGCGCTATGGCTCTACAACGGCTACCCCGACGCCCGGCATCAACTTTGCGGATCACACCTGGTCAGAGACTTGACGGCAGTGGCCGAAGACCATCCCGACCAGCGGTGGCCCGAGCAGATCCGCTGGGCGCTGGCCGCGTTGAACAAGCAGGCTGCCAAAGCGCGGGCGGACGGGCTGATCGAGATTCCGCCCGAGCGGGCCGAGATCTACCTGAAGTCCTTCCACCACGGCATCCTCGTCGGGCTGTCGTTGCATCCCCGCGCGCCCGGACGCAAGCAGTCCCCGGCCCGGAACCTGCTGGAACGTCTCCAGCGACGGGCCGCTGATGTGCTGCGTTTCGCCGATTTCCCCGGCTGGGTGCCGTTCACGAACAACACCGCGGAGCGGGCGCTGCGGCCGGTGAAGACCCAGGTGAAGATCTCGGGCTGCCATCAGTCCGAGGCGGGTGCCGCCGCCTGGCTGACCATCCGCTCCTACCTCGACAGCGCCCGCAAGCACGGCCTGTCGGCCTTCGACGCGATCCACCGCGCCTTCACCGGCAACCTGTGGATGCCGCCCGTCGCACTCGACGCCTGATCAGCTCGTATCACGCAACGTCACAGATCCTTCTGATTGCTTAC
>NZ_JBICRM010000106.1:0-1577 GCF_043197025.1 Nonomuraea marmarensis | reverse complement strand
CAAGGCCGGGTAGTTAAGGTTCGGGCCTGGCCGTCAAGGTTTGTTGGTGTGTGGGTGCTGGGCCGGTGCTGTTGATCGTGATGTTGGTGATCGGTGTGCTGGTCCGGGGGCGGTGGGGGTCGGCTTTGTTCCAGCGGGACAGCGGTGATTTGATCTTGCGGACGCTGACGCGTGGGCGGCGGGGTGGGGCGAGGTCTTCCAGGACGGCGTGGCCGATCCGGCCGGGGATGGTGACGTGGTCGTCTGGGATCACGTTCTCGGCTTTGACCAGGAGGTCTTGGGCGGTGAGCAGGGCTGTGGTGAACGGGGCCCGGTCGGGGTCGGTGCCGGGGAGGTGTTCGATCGCTTCGACCATCGCGATCCGCAGGAGCTGGTAGAGGGTCAGCAGGGCCCACAGTTCCTGGCGCAAGCCGACCGGGTCACGCGAGCGCAGAACGCGGCCCTGCAGCAGGGTGTGCCGGATCGCGAGGTAGGTCACTTCGTGTTCCCACCGCTCGTGATACAGGCGGATCAACGCCGTGGCCTGGTGGCGGCGGTGGTCGGTCAACGTGGTCACCAGCCGATAGCAGGCGGTCCAGGTCGTCCCGTCGGCACAGGTCACGGTGACGTCCGCCGTGATGATCCGGACCGTGAGCGTGCCGAAGCGGGCCAAGACCGATCCGTCGGACAGTCGGCAGATGATCGGCGGGCGGCGACTGGCACGCAACCGGACCAGGAACTGCGCCTTGGTCGCGGCGAGCTTCTCCAGGAAGGCTGTGGCATCGAAGCCCCGGTCGGCCAGCACCAGCATGTCGGCACTCAACAAGTGCAGCAACCGGGTGGCGTACTGAGTCTCGCTGGTGGCGGTCGGCCCGAACACCGCTCCCAGCAACGCCCGGGTGCCGGTCTCCACCAGCGTCATCACCTCCACCATCGGGTAACCGGTCACCCCGAGCGCGGCCGTGGCCTTGCGCAGCCAGCCGACGTTCCGGCCGGAATCGGGAGCCTTGATCGACGTGCAGCCGTCGAAGGACACCGTCCGCCACCGGCCGAACCTCACACCGGGCGTGTGCCGCTGCGCCAGCGGGCCTGCCACCACGGCGAACAACTGCGCGATCGGCTGCTCCCCGACCCGACGGCGAAGATCACGCAACGCCTTGGCGGTCGGGACCGGCACCGCCAACCCCGACAGGCCGGCGATCACCTTGCGCCACACCTGCAGATACCCCAGCCCGGGATACAGGCTCATCGCCAACACGAAATACACCCCGACCCGCGACGGAAGATCCCGCAACCGCCGCTCCACACGACCGGTCTCCTCCAACACCGCATCCACCAGCTCGAACGGCAAATACTGGGTCAGCTCACCCAGATGACCCGGCGCGAACACCCCCGCCGCCGTCCGGAACGTACGAGTGACACAAGCGATAGTCGAAGCCAGGCCAGACCTGGCAAACTGTTCAGGCAACGGAGATCCAGTGGGATAGCGGGCGGTGGTAGAAGATCACCCGTTCTACTGGATCTCCGTTCCTCTTGCCCCCACTTCGCCCCAACCCCTTGACGACCAAACCCTGGACCTTAACTACCCGGCCTTGGGG
>NZ_JBICRM010000105.1:0-1604 GCF_043197025.1 Nonomuraea marmarensis | reverse complement strand
CGGAACCTGTCAAACCGAATGAGACATCAGGCCACTTGTGTGGTTTGTGGTGAGGTCTCGGTCTGGAGGGTCGTGGGTGGCTTGTTGATCCACACTCTGGAGGGCAGCGGCGGCGGGTAGGGGCGCCGACCGCGGAAGCGTTCGGGGTGCGCCAAGAAGGCTGCGTTGAGCGTGGCGACCCGCTTGGCGTGGATCTTGGCTACGGTGCCATCGTGCACGGATGCGGGGATATGCATCGCGATGCCCGAATGGCGATGTTCGTTGTTGTAGTAGTGGAAGAACTGTCGGCAGAATATGCGGGCGTCTTCGATGGACCCAAATCTTCCAGGAAACGCGGGGCAATATTTCAGCGTTTTGAATTGCGCCTCGGAATACGGGTTGTCGTTGGACACGTGCGGCCGTGAATGCGACTGGTCGATCCCAAGCTGCGCAAGCAGGCCGGCGACGGTGTTCGAGGTCATCGATGTGCCCCGGTCGGCATGGATGGCATTGGGCGCGATCCCGCCGTTGACTTCGATGGCGCGCTCGATGAACTCCTTGGCCAGGGTGCCGTTCTCCGTGGGCCAGATCTCCCACCAGATTACTTTGCGGGAGAAGATGTCGATGATAACGTACAGAAGGTAGTAGACCCCGCGTTCCGGACCTTTCAATTTGGTAATGTCCCAGCTCCATACCTGATTCGGGCCATCGGCTTCCAGTTCGGGTTTCTTCTTCGCCGGATGGGTGGCCTGGGCGCGCCGCTCGCCGGACTGGTCGCGTTCGCGCAGTAGGCGGTACATGGTGGCCTGTGAGCACAGGTAGACGCCCTCGTCCAGCAGGATCGCCCACACCTGACCCGCCGACTTGTCGGCGAACCGGGGCGAGTCCAGCACGGCCAGCACCTGCGCGCGTTCTTCTTCGGACAATTCCGCCGGGTGATGGAAGGGCTTGCGCGGGCCTTGTCTGCGCGGTTTCGGGTTCCGCTGCCGGTACAGGCTGGCGCGGGCCTTGCCGAAGATCTCACACGCCCTGCTCGTCCCGACCGCCGCCTCCATGCCAGGGAAATACTCGTCGATGACCTGGGTCAGTTCGCGTCGGAGTCCGCGCCGCCTGAGATGTCTTCCAGCAGCGCGAATGCTTTTCCCGCGATATCCAGCGCGGTTTTCGTCTTCCCGAGCTCGCTGGTGAGCTTTTCGTTTCTGGCTTCGAGTCTGGCCGCATCGGCCTTGAGCTTCTTGTTCTCGGCCCGCAACCGGGCCAGTTCCTCCGACCCCGCGTCCTTCTTCGGCTTACCCGTCGAGGAGGCCAACGTCCCGTTCTCCTGTTGCTTTCTCCAGTGCTCGATGTGCGAGTGATACAGCCGCTCCTTGCGCATCAGCGCGCCACGCTCGGGGCTGCCTTCGGGCAGAGCGTCAAAGGCCGCCAAGATCCGCGCCTTGTAGGCCGCGGTGAACGTCCGGCGAACCGGCCGGCTCACCCGCTTGTCGGTCACCTGACCATCCTGCCCCGTCATGGCGGCCTGGTCAGCGAGGGTCATCGTCACTGTCTCGATCGTCCTGTCTCGCCCTGCTTCGCATCAAAAGGACTCATCTGTCCCATGTCTCACACCAGTCTGACAGAGAGGG
>NZ_JBICRM010000104.1:0-1618 GCF_043197025.1 Nonomuraea marmarensis | reverse complement strand
TCTTCATGACGGTCGGCTCCCTTCTGTGTGTGGCTCCGGCCCCCGCTGTCTCTAGCGTGAGCCGATCCACGGAAGCTATGAAGCGACTACGGACAGAACCGGAGCCGGCCGTTTCATGCTGACTTGAACGTGGACCCCTTGGCGACGCCGAGCTCTCTGCCTGTGGTGTCCGGGTCTTTCGCCGTCATGGTCATCCTTCCTCGCATGCCGGACGGTCTTCACTGCCGCCCGTGCTGGTGTGGTCGAGTAGCGCCCTCAGTCCGCGCACCGGCACCGCGTACCGGCCACCGATCCGCAGCACCCGGCACGGAAACGCCCCCGCGCGGGCGAGCCGGTAGGCCGTGGTGCGGCCCATGCCGAGCAGCCGTCCGGCCGCGAGCAGGCTGATCACCTCTGGCACCACCTGCTGCGCCGGGTGGTCGGATGGGTTTGTGCTGGTCATGCATCGCCTCCATGGACGTTGATGAACATTGATGAACAGGGCATCGCGGGGCCGTGTGGGGCCGCACGTCCCGGCGTGCTGTGGTGGGCGCTACGCCCCCAACCCGGCCACGCCCGGCCCCCCGGGGCAGGGGTGTGACCGACCATTCACCGACAGACGGGCACAGCCCCACCGCCATTGGGTCCGGTGCGGGCCGGGCTGGTGACGGCGGTATCGACGCCCACCTCCACGGCCCGCGTCAAGCAAAATCCGCAGGTCCGCGCCGCGCCCCAGCGCCCGGCCCGAATACGGGCCAGGAACCGCGGGTGACGCGGGGCTACTCCAGCTCGCGGACGGTTCCGAGAGCAGGACCGGGATCGACCTCGGCCGGCATCTGGGGACGGCAAAACACGAGCAGATCCTCATGCGCCACGGCGTGGATCGGCACCCCGCGCGCCCATGCCTTGCGCGCCTCGTGCAGTTGGAAGAACGACGCCCGGTTGAGGAGGTGACCGTCGCCGAGCCCGCACAGCAGGCACACGATCCGGTCCACGAACACCAGCCCGGCCTTCACGGCGAGCTGGTGGACGTGGCCGGGTAGGTCGACCAGCTCACCGCGGACGCGGTAGGGCCGCACGGTGATCGCCGCGACGCCGCCCGGCCGCAGCAGTTCCACGCAGCCGGCCAGGATGCGGCCGAACCCGTCGAGGAGGTGCGGGAGCTGCTGGTGGGCGAGGTTGGCGCGATCGTGCGAGTAGCGCTGGTTCCACTTGCGCACGCCCGGCTCGCCGGTATCGCGAGTGGAACGGATGTGCCCGTGCGTGGCCGCCCCGTACGGAGGCGAGGTGAGCACCAGCGCCGCCCGACCGGCCAGATCCGGCAGCAGCCGGGCGATGTGCCGGGCATCCCCGGCCATCACCCGCCCGAAGCCGGGCGCCCCGTGCTTTTTGGCGTGGGTGAGGTTGGCGACCGCCAGGCGCGCCCACCGCTCCTCGTACTCCACCCCCGCGCCGTGCCTGCCCAGATGGGCGGCCTCGACGAGGGTGGTGCCGATCCCGCACATCGGATCGACCACTAATGGGGCTTCGCCCCAGCCCGACGAGCCATGTGTGGCGGTCGAGGTAGTTGAAGTGACTCCGGTCGGAACAAGACGGTGACCGTGTGGTCCCGTAATTGACCGCCTACTGGCAGTGGTTG
>NZ_JBICRM010000103.1:0-1751 GCF_043197025.1 Nonomuraea marmarensis | reverse complement strand
TCATGGTGTGTGGATCATAGGGTCAGCCAGCGGGGGCGGGTGGGGTCGACGTTCAGCAGGTTCAGGAGTTGGTGCTGGAGCGGGTCGGGGATGAGGACCTGGGGTGGGCCGGTGGCGGTGGCGGGGATGAGCTGGATACGGTCCAGGGCGGTGAGGATCGAGCGTCCGGTGGGGCGGTCGGGGCTGTTGCCGGGGTGGAACAGCAGCCGGGTTTCGGGCAGCAGGGCGTGGCGGACCTGGCGTTCGATCAGGCAGAAGATGAGCAGGGCTAGGCAGATGACACTGATCAGGGCGGTGATGCGGCGGTTGTGTTTGAGGAACATGGGGGCGATGGCGAGGGGGCCTTTGATGTCGCTGTAGCGGCGTTCGACGATGTGCTGGCCCTTGTAGCGGATCAGCACATCGGCGGCGTCTGCTTGGTCGGGTGGCAGGTTGGTCAGCAGGGCGTACCAGCCGTCTGCGCTCGCTTCGGCGTCTAGGGCGTGCTGGTCGAAGGCCCAGGTGAAGATGGGGTTGCCGGTGGCGGGGTCGGTGGTGATGGTGGTGGTCAGGTAGGCGGTCACGCGTCGTTTCTTGGAGATCTCGGCGGCGCGGCGGGTCACGTCGGCGGTCGTGGGGTGGTAGCGGGTGCCTGCGGTGCGTACCAGCCGGTCCAGTTCGTCGGTGGCCTTGGCTAGTTTCAGCGCCCGGGCGGCGGCCTGGCCCTGAGCGTGCGCGGTGGAGTGGACCAGGATCCGGCGCAGCGGGATCGGTTCGTCGCGGCTCTTGCCGGGCGCCTTCAGCGCCATCTGATCCTCCAGGACGTGGTAGACGGCCCGCTGCTCGGCCGGCTTTCCCGCATCCCTGGCCGCGACCACGTCGACCTGCTGCCCATCGGCGGGGTCGAGCCCGGCGAACAGCCCAGCCGGGACCTTGGCCGCGGCCAGTGGTGCGAGGAAGGCCACCCCGGCCTCCAGCATCGCGGCCACGTTGCCATGGGAGATCAGCTTGGAGTCGCCGATGAGCAGCATCTCCCGCCGCCCGGCGATCTGCTGCAGGCCGTGCATGGCCTCGATGACCTGTGCCACCTCACCAGCGCCGCCGTCATAAGCCCGGTGGAAGATCGGGATGCCCTCGTCCCGGGTCACCGCGATCCCGGCCTGCACCTGCTTCAGATCGGTGCGCCGGTCCTTGGGATGACCGTACTTCGGCGTCGGATAGTCCTCCTCGGCCTGCTCGAACGCCCCTTGCAGCGAGATCGAGGTCATGTCCCAATGCATCTGGGCCACCTGCAGCCCGAACGCGGCGATCGCTTGAGCGCCGACCGATCCGACAATCTGCTCCAGCTCCGGCGCGACCGCATCCAGCGCCCGGGCGATCCGATCGTCATTCAACGCGCCGGGATCGATGCCGAAGACCTCCTCCACCGCCCAGTCCCGCGCCCAGTCCTCCACTCGCCACAACGGCGACGGCGAGGTCAGCCGGTTGGCGATCAGCACCTCGATGACCTGCCCGTGGGTGAGGTAGGCGTCGGAGCGGACCGGGCACGCCCGATCCACAATCCCCGCGATGTCCAGCCGCCGGCAGAACTCCGCGATCACCGGCAGCGCGCCCAGCCGCCGCTGCAGCACGAACTGCGACACGATCTCTGCCCGCCCCCGGCGCGCACGATGACGAGGCTGACCCGAAAGACCACTCATACCTGTCCCACGGACCAGCCCGCCATCTATGACGCGGACCGCGTAAACAATCATGCGGAGAACGGGGCTAGC
>NZ_JBICRM010000102.1:0-1755 GCF_043197025.1 Nonomuraea marmarensis | reverse complement strand
AGCCTGGATCCACGGCGTGAATTCTGTTGATCATTTTGGGGTCCAATTCCTCGATGAGGGCCGTTCCCGCAGTTGGCAGCCTGGTTTTGGGCGTGGGAGGGCCGCCGTGCGCGGGTCGCGGCCTGTCCATTGGGTTCCGGGTCGAAGACGATGGGGTGCGCCGGTGAGCGCGGTGACCTGGGTGAAGGTCGTCGTGGAGGTGCGTTGACCAGGAGTTTCGGGCGGGTCAGGCCTCTTGGGCTGGGGGCGGGTCGTGGGTGGCGGTGAAGGCGTTCAGCCATGCGGGTTGCCATCGCCAGTGCGCGGGCAGGTGCAGGGTGAGGTGGCCGCGTCCGTGCCGGGCGATGCGGGCGGGCGCGGTGATGAGGTGGCGGCGCAGGGTGGTCCCGCGGGCGCGGGCGTGGAAGGCATCGGCCAGGCAGCCGAGGGCGCGTAGCAGGTTGTGGGTGATGGCCGCGCAGGTGAGCCAGGCGGCGTTGGCGGCGAAGTTGCCGGAGGGCAGGTGCGCGAGCGGCCCGTCGATCAGGTCGGCGTTGACCTGCTCTTGCACTGCGTGGTCGCGGTGCTGTTCCTCGGCTTGCAGGAGGGTGTAGGGGCTGTCGGTGAAGATCGGGTAGTAGCGGTAGGAGGCGAACAACTCGTCCTGGCCGGCCTCGGCCTGCTCGTTGAGCCGCTTGACCCGGCGGACGATCAGCCGAGCGGTGGTTGCCTTGTCTTTCTTGCTGGTGAAGGCGGTGTAGGGGGTCTCGGCGATCTCGGCGTCGGAGACCCAGCCGCCGACCTGCTCATCAAAGATCGCGTTCGGGTACTTGATCGGCGTCCATGCATCCTCCTCGATGGCCGCGATCGCCGCCTTGACCTTGGGATCCAGTTTGGCGGTGATCGAGAAGCGGGTGTCGTGCTCGCGGCAGGCGGCGATGACCTGCGCGCCGTAGAAGGCGCTGTCGCCGCGCAGCATCAGGGTGCCGGACGCGCCGCTTTGACGGGCGGTGGCGATCGATTCGCGGATCAGGGGTGCGGCGCCGCGGGCGGAGCCTGCGCTGCCGCCGCGCAGTCTCGTTGCGGCGAGCACGGGGGCGGCCAGCGGCGTGGACAGGGTGACGGCCAGCACGTTCAGCCCGCGTACCATGACGCTCTTGCCCTGGATTTTCGTGTGCCCGAAGCCGCTGCCCTGCTTGGCGTAGCCGTAGGTGCGCCGCTGCATCGAGTCGATGTCCAAGAAGGCCAGCACCTGCGCGCCGGGCAGCAACGGCGTCCGGTCGGCAAGTGCGGCGAGCAGGAGCCGGGCGACCTTGTCCAGTTGGCGGACGTTGCCCCAGGTGAAGGCGCGCAGGAAGGAGCCGAGGGTGGACGGCGCACGCACGCCATCGAAGAGCTTGTCCATCCCGCCATGGCGCAGCACGTCCAGGTCATCGATGCTGTCGGCGCCGCAGGCCATCCCGGCCACGATCGCGGTGACCTTGGCCGACGGGTTCACCCCCTCGGCGGCGGTCAGGGCGACGTGCTCGCCGGCCAGGCGGCTCAGGCCGCAGCGCTCGGCCAGCCGCAGCGCGGGAACCAGCCCGCCGTAGGCGATCACGTGCTCATCGTCGAAGATCGCACGAGTCTTGGCCACGTCGTGGAAGAATTGCACTTACGAGGTGCCTTTCTGAACTGGCTGGTTGAAGCGTGAAGAACTCCAATCATCCCAGGTCAGGGGGCACCTCACTTCATTTCACGACACTCGCATCAGATTTCAAGCCGTGGATCCAGGCT
>NZ_JBICRM010000101.1:0-1835 GCF_043197025.1 Nonomuraea marmarensis | reverse complement strand
CTAGCCCGGCTTGATTCGGCGAAGCCGGGAAGATCGAGTCAAGTTTGTGGATGTTGAGCTGGGATCGCTGGTCAGGCAGCGGTTCCAGCGCGGCGGCTGAGGTCGTCGATGGCGTGGTGGTAGGCGCGGGTAGCGGTGGTGAGACGGCTTTCCTGGCGGAGTTCGGCCATCCCGGTGGTCAGGACCTGGTCGTGGATGGCGGTGAGGAACATCGCGTGCCGCAGGCCGGGATCGGTGACTCGGTAGCGGTGAGTGCGCGGGATGCGTTCGATGAGGCCGTGCTGGCGCAGGCGGCGCAGGTCGTAGGTGGCCTGACTGGTGGTCATGGCCGGGCGGCCGAGCGCGTCGGCTAACAGTTCTCGCAGGTCGGTGTTGGTGAAGCCGTTGATGTGCAGGCGGAAGATCAGCAAGAGGTGGAGCAGGGCTTGGGCGCGGGGGTCGGTGAAGCGCAGCCCGGCGATCCGGTGGCCGTCGGGACGCACGATGGGGTCGCAGACGGCATGGAGCGCGTCGGCGCCGGTGATCGGGTCGTGGCTGAGTCGTTGGACGCCCAGCAGGCGTCGGTTGGCGGAGAAGCCGATCTCCCGTAGTGCGGGCAGATTGGTCAGCGCGCGTCCGATCTTGAAGTCGTAGGTGTTGTTGATGGTGGTCTCGGTGCGCAGGGCCCTGCCTTCCTTGTGGTACTGCTTGATCCGGCTGGACTTGTAGTCCACGTGCAGGCTCGGGGTGACCCCGTGGGTGATGACGCGGGTGCGGAAATGCCCCGGCGTGGGACGGCGGGCCCGGCTGGTGACCTTCCGGTGGAAGATGAGGCTGACCTGGTCGGGGCGGCCGATGCCGAGGTTGTCCCGGATGACCTGCTCGAAGAAGATCCGGCCGGAAACCGGCCGGTCCAGCACCTGGGTCAGGGAGAATTCCGCCTGCAGGATGGAGATGTCATAGCGGTAGCCGGCGGCGCGGTCGGCCGGGGTGAACGGGTGCGGCAGCAGACGTAGCCACTTACGCAGCAGCGCGTCGATCCGGGCGGCGTCCAGCTGGTCGCAGATGCGCTGGATGGCGGCCGGATCATGGGTGGCGGCGAACCCGTTGTCCAGTGCGGTGAAGCCGATGCCGGCCCGGGCCGCCTGCCGTTTGGCGTACTCATGCCCGTTGAGGCACAGCTTGGCGTTGTAGGGGAAGTAGCCCGCGAACTGCAGGAAGAACGGCCCGAAGTCGGCGTCCACGGCGTAGAAGTACCAGTGGTTGACCATCGCGGTGGTCTTGACGATCCACGGGTAGGACTGTCCGGCCGCGTCCCGCCGCTTCTCGGTGCGAAACACCGGGGTCTTTTGCTGGGCCCGTCCGATGAACAACATCCCCTCGACGCCTCCGGCCGCCTCGAACCGGGCCAGGTGCTCGTGCATGACATCGTCCTTGCGGACGCCCTTGGCCAGGTGCAGCATCGGAACGTGGTGCTCGCGAGCGAAGGCGTGGATGGCCGCCTCGAAGCGTTCGCTGACCTTGCCCAGCGGCGCGGTGGAGGCGATCGGCAGTCCCAGTTGCTGGTGCACGTACCCGACCAGCGCCCGTGGGTGCTGCAACCGCGGCTGGTAGACGTTCAGGTACAGCCGGTCGATCGATTCGATCTCGAAGACCACATGCGTGGCCAGGACATCGGCGACGGTGCGGGGTAGCGTCATGACAAGGCTCCGGTCGGACGTCGGCCAGCAGGCCAACCACTGCCAGTAGGCGGTCAATTACGGGACCACACGGTCACCGTCTTGTTCCGACCGGAGTCACTTCAACTACCTCGACCGCCACACATGGCTCGTCGGGCTGGGGCGAAGCCCCATTAG
>NZ_JBICRM010000100.1:0-1846 GCF_043197025.1 Nonomuraea marmarensis | reverse complement strand
CTAATGGGGCTTCGCCCCAGCCCGACGAGCCATGTGTGGCGGTGGGGGTAGATGAAGGGGCTCCGGCCGGAGGAGACGGTGACACTGAGTGTCCCGTTATTGACCGCCTGCTGGCAGTGGTAGGCCACGTGGGCCGACATCCGACCGGAGCCTCGTCATGACGCTACCCCGGACCGTCGCCGATGTCTTGACCGAGCATGTCCTGTTCGAGATCGAGTCCATCGACCGGATGTACCTCAACGTCTATCAGCCGCTGCTGCAACATCCGCGGGCGATCGTCGGGTATGTCCACCACCAACTGGGGTTGCCGATCGCCTCGACCGCGCCGCTGGGCAAGGTCAGCGAAGGCTTCGAGCAGGCCATCCACGCCTTCGCCCGCGCGCAGGATATCCCCGTCCTGCATCTGGCCAAGGGAGTGCGTAAGGACGATGTGATGCACGAGCACCTGGCCCGCTTCACCGCAACGGGTGCTACCGAGGGCGTGTTGTTCATCGGCCGGGCGCAGCAGAAGACCCCGGTGTTTCGTACCGAGAAGCGCCGCGATGCGGCCGGGGAGAGCTACCCGTGGATCGTCAAGACCACCGCGATGGTCAACCACTGGTACTTCTACCTCGTCGATGCCGACTTCGGGCCGCTGTTTCTGGAGTTCGCGGGCTACTTCCCCTACAACGCCAAGCTGTGCCTCAACGGTCACGAGTACGCCAAGCGGCAGACCGCCAAGAACGGGATCGCCTTCACCGCGCTGGACAACGGGTTCGCCGCCACCGACGATCCAGCCGCAGTCCAACGCATCTGCGACGGGCTGGACGCCGCGCGGATCGACGCGCTGCTGCGCAAATGGCTGGCCCGCCTGCCCCACCCCTTCACCCCGGCCGACCGGGCCGCCGGCTACCGCTATGAGATCTCCATCTTGCAGGCGGAGTTCTCCCTCACCCAGATGCTGGACCGGCCTGTTTCCGGACGCGTCTTCTTCGAACAAGTCATCCGCGACAACCTGTCCATCGGCCGCCCCGACCAGGTCAGCCTCATCTTCCACCGCAAGATGATCGGAAAGGGCCGCCGACCCACCCCGGGGCATTTCCGCACGCGCATCATCACCCACGGGGTCACCCCGAGCCTGCACGTGGACTACAAATCGAGCCGGATCAAGCAGTACCACAAGGAAGGACGCGCGCTACGCACCGAGACCACCATCAACAACACCTACGACTTCGGCATCGGCCGGAAGCTGACCAATCTGCCCGCGCTGCGCCAGATCGGCTTTTCCGCCAACCGACGCCTGCTGGGCGTCCAACGACTCAGCCACGACCCGATCACCGGCGCCGAAGCCGTCCATGCCGTCTGCGACCCCATCGTGCGCCCCGACGGCCACCGGACCGCCGGGCTACGCTTCACCGACCCCCGCGCTCAAGCGCTGCTGCACCTGCTGGTCTTATTCCGCCTGCACATCAACGGGTTCACCAACGCCGACCTGCGAGAACTCCTCGGCGACGCGCTCGGCCGCTCCCACATCACCGCTGGCCAAGCCAGCTACGATCTGCGCCGCTTACGCCTGCACGGCCTGATCGAACGCATCCCACGCAGCCACCGCTACCGAGTCACCGATCTCGGCCTGCAACACGCGATGTTCCTCACCGCCGCCCACGACCACGTCCTGACCACCGGCATGGCCGAACTCCACCAGCCCAGCCGCCTGACCACCGCCACCCGCACCTACCAGCGAGCCATCGACGATCTCGCTCACCGTGGCGGGATCGCCGCCTGACCAGCGACTCCGCCCAACATCAGCCCAACATCACCAAACTTGACTCGATCTTCCCGGCTTCGCCGAATCAAGCCGGGCTAG